>DATLYU010000001.1:0-7915 GCA_035574435.1 Gaiellaceae bacterium
CTCGGCCTGATCGGCGCGATCGAGCGCTACGACCCGGACCGCGAGATCAAGTTCGAGACGTACGCCATGGCCCGCATCCGGGGGGCGATCATCGACGAGCTGCGCGAACCGCTCGCGCTCGCGCTCGGCGGCCTCCGCCAGGTCGGCGAACCCCGCTTCCCGCAGCGCGGCGAACGCGTCCTCCTCCAAGGCGGCCGCGAACTCGCCGTCCCGCTCGAGCCGCTCGGCGAGCCCTGCCACCGTCGCCTCGCCCGTCATGTGAGCTCCTTTCTTGCTCGCGCCGTCACTCACAAGACGGCCGCGGCGCCGTGGATCTTCCGCCCGGTCAGGTCTCCGCGTGCTGGCGTGCGGCGCCCGCCAGGTGGGCCTTGAGGCGCAGGATGGCCTTGGTGTGGAGCTGCGAGACCCGCGACTCGGTGACGCCGAGCACCTCGCCGATCTCCCGGAGGGTCAGCTCCTCGTAGTAGTAGAGGGTGACGACCAGCTTCTCCCGCTCGGGCAGGCTCGAGATCGCCTCCGCGAGCGCCTCCTTCACCTCCGTCTCCTCGAGCGAGAGCTCGGGGTTCGGGCCAGCCTCGTCCTCGATCGTGTCGATGAGGCTGATCTGGTCGCCGGTGCCGGAGGGCGACCACAGCTCGTCGAGGGCGGCCACCGAGGAGCGCGAGATCTCGAGCAGGCTCTCGTCCAGCTCCTCGCCCGAGAGGCCGAGCTTCCGCGCGATCTCGTCGTCGGTCGGCGCCCGCATCAGCTCCTTCTCGAGCGCGGCGATCGCGCGCTCGATCTCGCGCGCGCGGGTGCGCACCGAGCGCGGCACCCAGTCGAGCGAGCGCAGCTCGTCGATGATCGCCCCCCGGATGCGGGCCATGGCGTACGTCTCGAACTTGATCTCACGGTTCGGGTCGTAGCGCTCGATCGCGCCGATCAGGCCGAGCAGGCCGTAGGAGACGAGGTCCTGCTCGTCCACGTGCGAGGGCAGGCTCGCCCCCACGCGGCCGGCCACGAACTTGACGAGCGGCGCGTAGGTCAGGATGAGGCGGTCGCGGACGGCCTGGTCGCGCGACTTCCGGTACTCCTGCCACAGCGTCTGCGTCTCGTCGGCCGCAGCCACGGGGAGAGAATACGCCGCCCGGACGCGAACTCCTCAGCGCCGCCCAGAGCGCCGCCGGGGGCGCAGCGCGCGCCGGGCGAGGTCGCCGAGCCAGGCCGCGAGCACCGCGGACGCGCCCGCGATCACCCACGCCCCCCCGCCCTCGAGCGCCGAGAAGACCGCCACCAGCGCGAGCCCGGCGGCCAGGAGGGCGAAGAGGAGCCCGAGGGCGCGTCGGTGGAGCACTGGAGTGGCGCCGCCTACGAGCCCGGGCCCGGGGGCAGCGAGATGCAGGGGGCTGCGCGAATGCGGCCCTTGTAGCACGAGCGCCCGCGATACCATGGCCCGGCAGCCCAGGGGAGTAGCTCAACTGGCAGAGCACCGGTCTCCAAAACCGGGGGTTGCAGGTTCGAGTCCTGTCTCCCCTGCTTCCCGGCGCCGCACGGAGGACGGCGGAGGCACGCTGGAGCCGGAGCCGGTCAGGCGGCGGCGAGCGCCTCGTCGCGGGTCTCGAAGCAGGCCATCGCCTCCGTCACCCCGAGCACCTCGAACATGCGGGCGACCGTCGGGTTGTCCCCGAGCTGCACGCGGATCGCCGTGCCGCGCTCGTCGGCGACCCGCTGCGCGGCGAACAGGGCGTGCGCGACCGAGGAGTCGAGGAAGACGGCCCGCGAGACGTCAACGACGACGAGGCGGTTGTCCTCGATCAGCGAGCGCAGCTCGTCGATGATCGCCCCCCGGATGCGGGCCATGGCGTACGTCTCGAACTTGATCTCGCGGTCCGGGTCGTAGCGCTTGATCGCGCCGATCAGGCCGAGCAGGCCGTAGGAGACAAGGTCCTGCTCGTCCACGTGCGAGGGCAGGCTCGCCCGCACGCGGCCGGCGACGAACTTGACGAGCGGCGCGTAGTTCAGGATCAGGCGGTCGCGGACGTGCTGGTCGCGCGTGCGCCGGTACTCCTGCCAGAGGGCCTGCGTCTCGTCGGCCGCAGCCACGGGCAGAGAATACGTCGTGCGCTCGCGAACTCCTCAGCGGCGGAAGAGGGACCGCCGCGCGAGGTCGCCGAGCCAGAGCGCGAGCACCGCGGCGGTCGCGGCGACCGCCCACGCGCCTCCTCCCTCGCGCGCGGCGGCGAGTGCGACCAGCGCCAGCCCGGCGGCGAGCAGGAGGAAGAGGAGGCCGAGCAGCCGCCGCTGCACGCACGAACGCTACTCGGCCGCCGGCCGGGTGCGCCCGAGCCCGCGGTACCATGGCCGGGCAGCCCAGGGGAGTAGCTCAACTGGCAGAGCACCGGTCTCCAAAACCGGGGGTTGCAGGTTCGAGTCCTGTCTCCCCTGCTCGGGCGCCGCGAGCGCACGCCGCCCGCTCTGTCAGCGCGCCGGATCGCGGTGCGGGGCGTCGAGCGTGACGAGCGCTGCCCGCTCGAGGTGGTCGCGGAGCAGAGCGGTGGCGGCGACGACGTCCGACTCCTCCTCGTCGGCGAGGAGCTCGTTGACGAGGGCCCACAGGCCGTCCTCGAGGAGGCGCACGCGCCGCTCGAGCGCGGTTATCTCGTCCACCCGTCCTTCACCCACACCGCACCTTACGACTGCGCGCCGAAGACGCAACGCCTCCTCCCCTGCTTGCCCCGGCGGCCGCGCGAGCGTAGGCTGTGCCGGTCCCCTTCCCCGCCGCGTCCCGAGGGCCGCGGGACGCTCGATCGGAGGCAAGGAGGTCGATGCTTCCCTCGCGCTCGCCGAGTACGCCCGCGCCGCCCGCCCAGGAGGGCGAGCCCCAGGCCGACCGAGAGCGGCGGGGCGGGAAGCGTCGGCGGCCGCCCGGACGGGGGCAGGTATCCGGGGAACGGACGCCCGCCGAGCTGGACGAGCTCGAGCGCGACTGGAAGGCCTGGAACCTCCCGCCTCGGGAGCTGCCGGCGTCCTCGCGCCCGGCCCGCTGAGCCGCCGGCTGGACCGGCTCGCCGACACCCGTGTCGAACGGCCGGACCCGGGCACCGCGGTGGTCGTGCTCGAGGGCGAGCACGACCTCGTCGACGCCCCGACCCTGAAGGACTTGCTCCTCTCGCTTCTCCCCGAGCACGAGCTCGTCGTCGTCGACCTCTCGCACGCGGTCTTCGTGGACACGAGCGTCGTCGACGCGCTCGTCCAGGCCAAGCGCTCCGCGACCGAGCAGGGTCAGGCGTTCCGGGTGGAGATCGGCGACCGTGCGCTCGTGCGCCGCGTCCTCGAGATCAAGGGCGTGCTCGACCTGCTCGCAGCCGAAGAGGACCGCCCACGCTAGCCGGGCGCGTGCGGGCTCAGCCCGACGGCCTCCCCCGAAGACGGGCAGCGACGGCTTGCGGCGGCCGCCGCCTCGTCCGCGCCCTCCCGGCGGCCCTTCTCGCGCAGGCGGGCCGCCGGCCGCGCGGCGTGGAGCTCGGCGGGCGCCTCCTCGAGCGTCACGCGGCGAGATGCGGCCGGATCAGCTCCTCGATCTGCCGTCCCGTCGCCCGGCCCTCCAAGCGCCCGACGATCCGCCGGTCCTTGATCAGCACGAGCGACGGCACCGTGTCCACCCGCAGCGTGCGCGCGAGGCGCGGGTCGCGGTCGACGTCGAGCTCGAAGACGCGCAGGCGCTTCTTCTGCGTGACCTTGACCCAGGCGACGAGGCTCTCCATCCGCCGCGACGCCCCGTCCTGGCGGCGGACGGCGAAGACGAGCGCCGGCCGCTCGTCGGCCGCGGGCCGTACGCGGCGCGTCTCGACTCCCACCCTGGGGGAGTGCCCGCCCCTCCGCCTCTCGAAACCGCCGGGAGGCCGGCGGGAGCCCTCAGGCGGCCGTCGACTCCCTCGCCGTGGAGAGCCGGAGCGTGACCCACTCGCCGTCCTCGCGCACGTCCGCCTCCACCCCGTCCACGAGCCGGCCGACCACCCGGGAGAGACCCGTGTCCGCAGCGCTCCCGGCGGCCAGCGGGCCGACGGAGATCGCCACGCCGTCCGTCCGACGCTCCACCTCGACCGAGAGCTCGCTCCCGGTTCCCGCCTCGAGCAGGCTGAGCACGGCGAGCTGCAGGTCGTCCATCCGCTCGTAGGGCAGATCGAGGCGGCTTCCGATCCCGCCCAGGACGAGCGACGCGACGGCGCGGAAGCGCTCCTCCCTGGGGATGGTGAGGACGATCGTGTCGGATGACGGTCTCAAGCTGGTGGTCCCCCTGCAGGCGGCGCGTGCCCTAGACTCGCCGGCTGGTGGATTTTGACGTACGCGTGGAACGGGCGCCAGCGGGCGCGACCCTCGTGCGGGTGGAGGGCGACCTCGACCTGGCGACGACGCCTTTGGTGCGGGATGCGCTCGCCGACGCGCCGAGCGGAGCCCGCGTCGTGCTCGACCTCTCGGCGTGCACGTTCCTGGACTCGTCCGCGGTGCAGCTCTTCGCCACCGCCGCCCGCGACGCGGAGCAGGCGGGGGGCTCGCTGGCCGTCGTCGCGCCGGATCCCGCCGTCGCGCGGGTCCTGGAGATCACCCGCATGGACACGATCCTCGAGGTGCACCGCTCGCTGGAGACGGCGCTCTAGCCGGCGCTCTCCCGCCCGGCCGAGGCGAGCGCGCTCTCGAGGGAGACGTCCAGCGGGAGCACGCGGTCGAGGAGGGTGATCTCGAAGATGCGGCGGAGCTCCGGGCGCGGCGCGACGATCCGCACCTGCCCAGCCCGGGAGCGCATGCGCTTGCTCGCCCCCAGGAGCACGCCGAGCACCATCGAGTCCACGAAGGCGGTGTCCGACAGGTCCACGACGAGCGCGCGGGCTCCGGAGTCGACCGCCGCCCCCAGCCGGTCGCGCAGCTCGGGTGCGACGTGCAGGTCGGCGTCCCCCCGGACCGTGAGCACGACGACACCGGCAGCCGGCGCGTCCTCCTCCACGCGGAAGGCGACCCTCGTGCGCGCCGGCTCGGGCATCGCGACGCGTATACCCCTGAGCCTCGCCGGCGGAAACCTGCGCGGGCAGGCTCCGCCTTCGCCTGCGCGGCGCGGCCGAGCGCGGCGGGGTTCCACCCCTGCGCCAGCCGGCGGGGGTCGCTCTCCCGCAGGCAGACGTCGGGGGTGAACGGCACGCGGACGGCTCGGTCGCCGCCGCGCTCGAGGGCCGTGCGGCTCTGCGGCATCGCGTGGGAGTAAGCGCGAGCCCGCGCTCCGCCGGGTGGGCGAAGGCGATGCCCTCTCCGCCCCCGCCCGTCCCGACGGTTCCCCCCGGAACACGGCCTGTGGCGCGCGGCTCCGCGTCCTATGCTGCGTGCGCGATGTCGCCCTACGAGCTCGAGGTGACTGCCCGCGAGGACGTCGTCTGCGCCTCGCTCGCCGGCGAGCTCGACCTGACGAACGCGGCGGAGGTGGAGGCCCGGCTGCGGGACGCGGCGCCCGAGGCCCCGCTCGTCATCGACCTGAGCCGCGTGACGTTCCTGGACAGCGCGGGGCTCCACCTCCTCTTCCGCCTCGCCCGCGCTCGCGGCCGGGGGGGCCTGGGGATCGTCGTGCAGCCCGGCGCGACCGTGGCCCGCACGCTCGAGATCGCCGGGGTCGCGGAGGCGGCCGCGGTAGGCCCGGCTCTCGCGGAGGTGCGGACGGCCCTCGCGGCGGCGCGGCCGCGTTTCCCCTCCCCGGCCAGGGGGTAAGTCGTGCCGCATCGGCACAAGCCGAGACGCGGAAACGGGAAAGGAGTGATATGGGTCTCAGCGTCAGCATCCTGCTCTTCGCGATCGGCGCGATCCTCACCTGGGCGGTGACGGCCGAGGTCTCCGGGGTCGACCTGCAGACCGTGGGCGTCATCCTGATGGTCGTCGGCATCGTGGGCTTCCTCGCCTCGCTCGTCTTCTGGTCGAGCTGGGGCGGGTTCGGCACCGTCCGCGAGCGCGAGACCGGCGGCTCGCAGACGAACATCATCAAGGACTAGGGGCAAGGCGAGGGATGGGCATCATCGGCTGGATCGTGCTCGGGCTGCTTGCCGGTCTCATCGCCCGGGCGATCAAGCCGGGCGACGAGCCGGGCGGGTTCATCGTCACGACCCTCATCGGCATCGCGGGCGCCCTCCTCGGAGGGTTCATCGCTGCCGTGCTGGGGCTCGGCGACCCGATCGACGAGTTCTTCGACATCAGCACCTGGATCGCCGCCGTCGTCGGCGCGCTCATCATCCTGTTCGCGTGGGAGGCGATCCGCGGGCGGCGCACGACGTGAGCGGGCGGCGGTGACCCCGGGGCTCGGACCTCGTCCGCGGCCCCGGCGCCGCCCGTGACGGGCCGGTGCACCGTGTACGCCGAGAGCAGGGGCCCGCGGGCCTCGTGCTCCTCCTCGCCGAGGGCGAGCTCGACGCGTACGCCGCCCCCGATCTCGAGGCCGAGCTTCGCCGCCTGACCGAGGCCACGGGCGGCGTCCTCGACCTGTCGGCGGTCTCCTTCCTCGACTCGACCGCCCTCGGGGTTCTCGTCCGGGCCTGCCGGCAGCTGCCGGGGCACGGGTGCGACCTCCGCGTCGTCCTTCCCCGCGGCACCGCCCGCCGCATCTTCGAGATCACCGCCCTCGACCGGGTGCTGCCCGTAGAGACGACGCGCGAGGCCGCGGTCGCGGCGCTCTCCTCGCCGTGCTAGGCGGCGTCGAGAGAGGGAAGCCGCTTCCGCATGCGCACGACCGTGCCCCGCCCGCCCGCGCCGGGCTCCACGCTCAGCTCGTCCACGATCGCGCGCATGATCGCCATCCCCATCCCGCTGTCGACCGGGCCGCGAGTCGGCTCAGGGGCGCCGAGGGGAGCGGGAATGCCCCTGCCCTGGTCCTCGACGATGATCTCCAGGCTGTCCTCCCCGAGCACGAAGGCCACGCCGACCGGCCCGGGCCCCTCCTCGTAGGCGTGGCGGACCGCGTTGCCGCACGCCTCCGTCACGGCGAGCTTCAGGTCGGCGAGGAGCTCCTCGTCGAGCGGGAGCTGACGCGCGAGCCCGGAGAGCGCCAGCCTGGCCAGGAGCAGGTAGTCCGCCTTCGCGGGAAAGGTGAGCCGGACGACGTGCTCAGGCCCTGCCACCGGCTTCCTCCTCGATCCGGCCGCGCATCTTCGCGAGCGCGCGGCGCAGCAACCGGGAGACGTGCATCTGGGAGATCCCGATCTCGGCGGCGATCTGCGACTGCGTCATCTCCTCGAAGAATCGCATCTCGACGATCCGCCGCTCCCGCTCGTCGAGCGCGCCGAGGCCGACCTCGACCAGCGAGCCGTCCTCGACGTCGACATAGCCCGCCTCGTCCGCGCCCAGCTTCTCCGCGAGGCTGTCGTCGCCCCCCTCGTCGAACGGCGCCTGCAGCGAGCGGGTCGTGTACGCGTGCGCGGAGTCGAGCGCGTCCACGACCTCCTCCTCCTCCACCCCGGCCGCCTCGGCGAGCTCGGCGACGGTGGGCGAGCGGCCGAGCTCGTTCGTGAGCTCGTCGAGGACGCGGGAGAGACGGAGGCTCAGCTCCTTCAGCCGGCGCGGGACGTGCATCGCCCACGCCTTGTCGCGGAAGTGACGCCTGATCTCGCCCACGATCGTCGGCACCGCGTAGCTCGTAAACTCGACGCCGCGGTCCACGTCGAAGCGGTCGACCGCCTTGATCAGCCCGAGCGAGCCCACCTGGACCAGGTCCTCGAGCGGCTCGCCGCGCCCCGCGTAGCGGGAGGCGAGCGCGCGCACGAGCGGCATCAGCTCCACGAGCGCCTCCTCCCGCGCCTGGACGTTCCCGTCCCGATGGTAGGAGGCGAGCAGCACGTCGACGTTTCGCCTCTGCGCGAGGCGCGCGATCGCCTCGTGCCGGCGCTCCTCGGCGCCGGGAGGCGCCCCC
>DATLYU010000002.1:0-20134 GCA_035574435.1 Gaiellaceae bacterium
GGGGCCGCGCCGCCGGAGCGCTCCTCCGCGGCCGCGCGGAGGCTGAGCTCGGCCCGCCGGCGCTCGGCCCGGCGCCGGTTGCGGGCCTCGTTCGCGACGATGCGCAGGAGCCACGGCCGGAAGGGCGCCCCGGCGCGGAAGCGCGGGAGCGCCCGCCACGCGTTCACGAAGGCGGCCTGCGCCGCGTCCTCGGCGTCGGCAGCCGACCCCGTCAGCAGGTAGGCCGTGCGGAAGGCGATGCCCTGGTACATGCGTACGAGCTCCTCGAACGCGCGCTCGTCTCCGTGCTGCGCCCGTTCGGCAAGCGCGACGTCGTCCGGCGGCCGGCCCTCCACCGGCCAGTTCTACACCCGCCGGCCGGCGGAGGTTCCCGGGTGCCCAGATGCCTAGCGGCCGGCCGGCGAGAGCCCCCGCAGCCTTCGCGCTCCGAGGAGCGCAGCAGCCGCGGCGAGCGCGGCGAGGGCCGCCGCGAGCACGCCGGCGGTCGGGAAGGAGCCGGGCTCGGCGGGCGGTGCCGTCTCCGCGCCCACGGCGACCGGCCCGTACGTCACGTGGGAGTCGCCGAAGCCGCTCTCGATGCGGACGTGCCAGCTTCCCTCGCTCGGGAACACGACCTCGGCGCGGTAGGAGCCTGCCGCATCGCCCGCGACCGCGGTGAAGGCGCGCGTGGCGCCGGTCTTCGCCTCGCGGATCGTCACCACGGGCTGTAGCCCGGACAGCGGCCGCACGCCGTGCTGCTTGATCACGATGGTCGGCGCCCACGTGGCCCCGGCGGCGACGCCGTCGGGGAGCGGCTCGAAGCCGACGGTGGCCCAGCCGCCGCCGCTCGCGCCCGCCGGGGCGAGCAGGAAGGCGCAGACGGCGCCGAGCACGATGAGCGAACGCATGGTCTCCTCCTCGGATCGACTGCGGACGGGTACACCGCAGCCGGGCGGGAGGTTCCCTCAGCGCTCGCGCGGGATGGCCATCGCCTCCACCCTCGGCGGAGGCGCCTGGCCGCGGCGCCAGCGCCGCTGCCGCCAGGCGAGGACGGCCAGCGCGAGGAGCAGGCCGGCCGCGGCCACGAACACGTTCAGGCGGATGCCGGCGAGCTCGTGCGAGGGATCGATGCGCAGCGTCTCGATCCAGATGCGGCCCGCGCAGTAGAGGACGACGTAGAGCGCGAACAGGTTGCCCGGGCGGAGCCGGCCGCGGAAGCGCCGCTCGACGAGGAGCAGCACGAGCGCCGCCCCCAGCACCCAGAGCGCCTCGTACAGGAACGTGGGATGGAAGGTCTCGCGGTCGAAGTAGTCGAGCGGCCGGTTGTCGGGCGAGATCTCGAGCCCCCAGGGCAGGTCGGTCGGCTTGCCGTACAGCTCCTGGTTCCACCAGTTGCCGATCCGCCCGATGGCCTGTGCGACGAGGAGGCCCGGGGCCGCGCAGTCGGCGAGCTTGGCCACGTCCACGCCGGAGCGCTTGGCCACGATCGCGCCCACGAGCGCCCCCAGGCCGATCCCGCCCCACACGCCGAGCCCGCCCTTCCAGATCGCGAACGGCCCCCACCACTCGTCCGGCAGCTCGTCCCAGCTCGTGACGACGTGGTAGAGGCGGGCGCCGACGATCCCGAACGCGACGCCCCAAACGGCGATCCGGAAGACGAGGTCCCAGTCGCCGCCGCGGCGCGTCCAGCGGTAGCCCGCGATCGCGACCGCGGCCGCGATCGCGACGAGCAGCGTCAGGCCGTAGAAGTGGACGGAGAGCGGCCCGAGCTCGACCGTGCTCGAGCTCGGCGAGGGGATGGAGGCGAGCAGCCGGACGTCCATCGAGGCGACATTCTGCCGATCGGTGCGGGCGGCGCGGCCCGAACCCGCCCGCGGCGTCCTCCCCGGGCGTGTGCGTGCCCGGGCTGCGAGGTCAGAGCAGGATCTGGAGCGCGAGGTCCACGGTGCACCCGCGCTCGAGGAGGCCGACCGCCTCGTGCAGGTCCACGTCGTGGCTCGCGGCGAGCACGAACGCGCTCTCCTCGTCGTACCCGGCGCGCTCGAGCGCCTCCTGCCGCCAGCGCTCCACCCGATCGATCTCGGTCGCGTACCGGGTCTCGAGCTCTGCCGCAGACATTCAGCCGCCCTTCGTGAGTCGGGAACGGGTTCCTCACCCGCCTATTCGTCTCCTTTGACGTATCGGTCTTCCCCTTTCTGGGGGGATTCGGTTGCGGGTTCGTAAACCTTCGGTAAGGCCCCGCGGTGGCGGGCGCAGGCTCCGGCCCTTCCCCGTGCTCCCACGCTGGCGGAGAATGCCGGCGTGGCGACCGCGCACGAGGTGTCCGCCGAGCTCGTCTCCTTCGTCCCGCGGCTGACGCTGGAGTGGCTTCGCGACCACCCGGAGCGGACGTGGCTGGAGGTCGAGGGGACGCTGGCCTTCGTGGACATCTCCGGCTTCACGGCCATGTCCGAACGGCTCTCGAGCCGCGGGCGCGCCGGCGCGGAGGAGGTCACGGAGGTCATGAACGCGACGTTCGCCGCCCTCCTCGGCGTCGCGTACGCGCAGGGGGGAGGCCTGCTCAAGTTCGGCGGCGACGCGCTCCTGCTCCTGTACGACGGCGACGACCACGCCCGCCGTGCCGCCCGCGCCGCCTTCGAGATGCGGCGGACGCTGCGCGCGGTCGGGCGTCCGCGCACCTCGGCGGGCGCCGTGCAGCTCAAGATGCACGCGGGCCTGCACTCCGGCCGCTTCCACTTCTTCCTCGTCGGCGGCTCGCACCGCGAGCTGCTCGTGACCGGGCCGGCCGCGACCCGGACGGTGGAGATGGAGGCGGCCTCGGAGGCCGGAGAGATCCTCCTGAGCGCGGAGGCGGCGGCGCTCGTGGAAGACGACGCGCTCGGAGAGGAGAAGGGCCCGGGACTCCTGTTGCGCACGGCTCCCGGGGCGCGCGGCGTCGTCCAGCCGCTGCCGGCCGTGGAGGGGATCCCGCTCGAGCTCGCCGTTCCGGCGCCGCTGCGGGCGCAGCTCCTCGAGGTCGGCCCGCTCGAGGGCGAGCACCGGCACGCGGCGATCGCGTTCGTCCGCTTCTCGGGCACGGACGAGGTGATCGCGACGGAGGGCCCCGAGGCCGCCGCCGAGGCGCTGGACGTGCTCGTGCGCGCCGTGCAGGCTGCGGCGGACGAGCACCGGGTGACCTTCCTGGAGAGCGACGTGGACCGGGACGGCGGCCGCCTCGTGCTCGTCTCCGGGGCTCCGCAGACCTTCGGCGACGACGAGGAGCGGCTGCTGCGGACGGTGCGCGCCGCCGTCGACGCGGGGCTGCCGGTGCCGGTGCACGTAGGCGTCAGCGAGGGGCGCGTCTTCACCGGCCAGGTCGGGGCGAGCTTCCGGCGGACGTACACCGTCCTCGGGGACACGGCCGCGCTCGCGGCCCGGCTCATGGCCCGCGCCGGCGAGGACGAGATCTGGGTCTCCGCGGACGCGTTCGCCCGGGGCGGCGCGCGCTTCGCCGCACGCGAGCTCGAGCCGTTCGCGGTCAAGGGCAAGAGCGAGCCGGTGCGCGCGGTGGTGCTCGGCGAGCTCGTCGCGGCGGCCGAGCCCACCGTCGAGGGCGCTCCCCGGAAGCTGCCGTTCGTCGACCGCGAGCGCGAGCGCGCCGTCCTGGCCGCCTCCGTGGCGCCCGTGCGCATGGGGTTCGGGACGCTCGTCGAGCTCGTCGGCGAGCCGGGCATCGGCAAGTCGCGGCTCGCCGAGGAGTTGCGCGAGCACTGCGCCGACATGCGGCAGATCTCGCTGCGCTGCGAGCAGTACGAGGCCTCGAGCGCGTACTACCCGTTCCGCCCCTTCCTGCGCTCGCTGCTCGACGTGGAGCTGAACGGCGGCGCCGGGCACAACCGGACGGCGCTCGCCGAGCGCCTGCGCTCGATCGACGAGGAGCTCGTCCCGTGGGCCCCGCTGCTCGCGGCGCCGCTCGACGTGGAGGTGGAGTCCACGCCGGAGGTGGACGACCTCGACCCGGCCTTCTGGCGCGCCCGCCTGCACGGCGTCATGGGCAAGCTGCTCGGCGAGCTGCTCGACTCGCCCACGCTGCTCCTCTTCGAGGACGTGCATTGGATGGACGACGCCTCCTCCGAGCTCCTCCGCTACCTGGGGACGCAGCTCGCGAGCCGGCCCTGGCTGACGTGCACGACACGGCGCCCGCTCGCGGGCGGGTTCGCCGCCGCCGAGGGGACGCCCCCGCTCCCGGCGCTCACGCTGCGCCTGGAGCCGCTCCCGCCCGACGACGCGCGGGCGCTGGCCGAGGCGGCCGCGGGAGGCCGGCGGCTGACGGAGGAGGAGCTGGCCGCCCTCATGGAGCGCGCGGCCGGCAATCCCCTCTTCCTGCAGGAGCTCGCGAGCACCGGCGAGGCCGTCGCCGCGGAGGAGCTGCCGGAGTCGGTGGAGGCGCTCGTGGCCGCGCGCATCGACCAGCTCGCGCCGGGCGACCGCGCCCTGCTGCGCTGGGCCTCGGTGCTCGGCGTCTCCTTCTCCGCGCAGCTCATCGTCGAGGTGCTCGAGGACGACCCGCTCGTGTCCGCCGCGTCCGAGGCCTGGGACCGCCTGGGCGAGTTCGTGGAGCGCGACCCGGAGGTGCCGGGGGCCTTCCGCTTCCGGCACGCCCTCATCCGCGACGCGGCCTACGAGGGCCTCTCCTTCAAGCGGCGGCGCGAGCTGCACGGCCGCGTGGCGGAGGTGATCGAGCGCCGGCACGGGGAGCGGCCGGAGGACGCGGCGGAGCTGCTCTCGCTCCACTACCACCGCGCGGGGCGGGCCGAGAAGGCCTGGACCTACTCGGTCGCGGCCGGCCGGCGGGCGCAGGCGAAGTGGGCGAACGCCGAGGCGGTCGAGCTGTACCGCCGCGCGCTCGACGTCTCCTCCGAGGTCGCGGGGCTGGACCGCCTGGAGCTCGCGCGCGTCTGGCAGGAGGTCGGCGACTGCCTGCACCTCCTGGGCGAGCTCGAGGAGGCCGCGCGCGCCTACACGGCGGCGCGCGCGCTGACGCCCAAGGACGCCCCGGAGCACGTGGAGCTCATGCGCAAGCAGGGCCTGCTGCGCGACGACATGGGGCGCTACGCCGACTCGCTCCGCTGGTACACGCGGGGCCTCAAGGCCGCGGAGGCGATCGCCGACGAGGCGGAGCGCAGGCGGCTGCGGATCCGGCTCCGGCTCGCCCTCGCGCAGACGCGCTACCGCCAGGGCGCGTTCCGCGACTGCATCCGGCGCTTCGAGGAGGTCGTGGAGGAGTCGCTGGCCGCGAACGACAGCGCGAGCCTGGCGCCGGCCTACCTCATCCTCCACCTCGTCCACACGCAGCTCGGCTCGCCGGAGCGGGCCGCGTTCCGCGGGCTCGCGCTCGCGCTGTACGAGGAGCTCGGCGACCTGAAGGGACAGGCGGCCGCGCTCAACAACTACGGCATCGACCTCTACTACGAGGGCGAGTGGGACCGGGCGCTGGACGCGTACGAGCGCAGCCGGAAGCTGTACGAGCGGATCGGCGACGTCCCCGACAGCGTCGTGCTGACGAACAACATCGGCGAGATCCTGTCCGACCAGGGACGGCTCGAGGACGCCGACCGGCTCTTCGACGAGGTCGTGCGGACGTGCGACGCGATCGGCTACCGCCTCCTGGCGGCGGTCGCGCGCTCGAACCTCGGCCGCTCGGCGACGCGCGCGGGCCGGCACGAGGACGCGCAGCGCTGGCTCGAGGAGGCCGCGGCGCAGCTGGCCGAGATCGGCGCCGCCGGCTTCGAGCTGGAAGCCGAGGTGCGCCTCGCCGAGCTCGACGCCTTCCGCGGCGACCGTCCCGAGGCGGCCCTCGCCCGGCTCGCCCGCGTGCTCGAGAGCCCCTCCGAGGACGCGGCCGCGATGGCCCCGCTCGTGGCCCTCGCCGAGCGCCTCCGGGGCGCCGCCCTGCTCCAGCTCGGCGACGCCGAGCGGGCCGGCGCATCGCTCGCGGAGAGCGTCCGCATCGCCCGCGAGGCGGAGGCACGCTACGAGCTCGCGCTCTCGCTCGACCTGCTCGGGGCCCGCGGCGACGTGGACGCGGCGGAGGAGGCGAAGGGCCTGCTCGCGCGGCTGGGGGTGGAGCGCGTCGCGCGCCCGCCGCTCGCGCCTAGCTGAAGCCGCTCCCGACCGGGTCGCCGCCGAGCAGGAGGGTGATGATCGCGTCGCCGGCGTTGCTCGACGTCTGGCTCAGGATGCACTTCGGCTGCGGGTTCTTCTTGGCGCACTTCGAGAGGCGCTGGTCGAGCACGCCGTCCGGATCGGCCTCGCCGCTCACGCAGACGACGATGTTCGAGACGCCGACGCCCTGCAGCCCGCGCTTGGCGATCGTCAGGACGGCGGTGAACGTGTCGGTGGAGCCGCTCTCGGGCACGATCACGAAGGTCGACCCGAGGGGGGTGAGCCCGCTCCCGCAGCTCGTGCTGTTCGTGCCCGCCGGCCCGACGCCGAGGCCCACCGTCCCCGCCAGGGCGTCGATGTCGATGGCCGTCGTGCCGTTCCCGACGCCGGGGCAGCCGTTCGTGCAGTCGCCGTAGAAGTCGTAGATGTCGAACTCGTCGCTCAGCTCGTCCGCGACCCCCGAGAACTTGGCCCGCAGCTTGTACCCGAGCCCCGAGGGGCTAACCGTCAGGTCGTCGAAGGTCGCCGTCGCCGTGCCGGAGACGACCGGCTGGCTGGCATCGCCGCCGAGCGTCGCCCCGCTCCCGCCGAACGCGGTGCCCGGCTCCACGAGCTCGAGCGTTACGTCCCCCGAGGCGCCCGTCGCGACGTTGTCGCACGTGTCGTACACCGTCACCGCCACGTCCGGCAGCTCGGCGCCCGCCTGCCCGTCGCTCGGCTGCGTCGTGAAGGCGAGCGCGCCGGGCGCTCCCGCCCCGCTGACGAGGGTGGCGCGGTTGCTCTCGTCCTCGAGCAGGAAGAAGTCGTTGCCGGGAGGGCCGCTGAAGTCGTTGCTCTGCTTCGCGCGAATGCCCCACGTGTAGGTGTCGGACGCGCACGGCGTCTCGACCTGCATCTCCACGGTCGCCGAGTCCCCCGGCGGGATGGAGAGGTTCCGGAGCTGCACCGTGCCCGTCGTCGGGAGCTGCGTGGCGCCGAAGTCGCCGCCGCCGGCGGTGAACGAGGCGTCCACGACCGTGAACCCGCTCGGGACGGTGACGTTCGCCGACCCGAGGAGCTGCGGGCTGGAGCGGTTCTCGAGGACCAGGTCGATCGCGACCGTCGAGCCGCCCGGGACCGGTCCCGGGTCGAAGTTCGCCGTGTAGGGCTTCGTCGTCGTCGCCGCCGAGCCGGCGGTGATCCCGACCGCCGCGGCGAGCGCGAGCACGCCGAGGAACGCAATCCGCACCTTCGACCGCAGCATCATCCGCCCCCCTCGCGTTCTCCTACCGCTGATCGGGCGAGAGTACACGAGTTGCGCGTCGCCGCCTACCCCCCGAGTGCCCGAACCGCGGCTGCGCCCACCGCGTAGGATCCCGCCGTGGCGCTGGCGAAGAGCGCGAAGGTGCGGCTGCTGAAGGGCGTCCCGCTCTTCTCCGGCTGCTCGAAGGCGGAGCTCGAGGAGCTCGCCGTGAGGACGGACGAGGTCCACCTCGGGGAGGGCAAGGTGCTGGCGCGCGAGGGGCGGCCGGGGCGCGAGTTCTTCGTGCTCGTGGACGGCGCGGTGCGCGTCAGCCGGACGGGCCGCACGCTCGCCGACCTGGGGGCGGGAGACTGGTTCGGGGAGATCGCGCTCCTCACCGGGGGCCCGCGCACGGCGACCGTGACCGCGCTCACGCCGATCCGGGTGCTCGTCCTCACCGACCGCGCGTTCCGCCGCGTGGTGGAGACGATGCCCGCGATCGCGCTCAAGGTGCTCGCGAGCGTGGGCACGCGGCTCTCCCGCGACGCGACGAGCTGAGCGCCGGCCGCGGCTGGCTTGGGGATCAGGCGACGGCGGCCTCGCCGAGGAGCGCCTTCACCTCGGCGAAGAAGTCTGGATCGGGCTGGACGCGGTACTCGGGCCCGAGCGCGAGCGTGCGCTCGCCGACCGAGGTCTCGAGCGAGACGTACACGGGCGCCTCGCCGGGGAAGTCGCGCACGAGGGCGGCGAGCTCGCGGATGACGCCGGCGGGCGCCTGCCGCGCGTCGATGCGGAGCCGGACCTCTTTGCGTGGAGCGGCCACCGAGAACGGTCTCACCTCGAGGGCGACGAGCTTCGTCTCCCCCGCCTGCTTGTGGTCCACCCGGCCCTTGACGACAAGCACCTCGTCGGGCTCCAGGTGCTCCCGCGCAGCCGCGTAGGCCGAGTTGAAGAGGACCACCTCGGCGCTCCCCGTCGGGTCGTCGAGCGTCGCGAACACCATCGGGTCCCCGCGCTTCGTCGTCACCTGCTTGAGCGCGGAGACGATCCCGCCCACGGTCACGATCTCGCCGTCGCGCCGGCGCTCGAGCTCGGCGAGCGTGCAGTCGGTCTTGCGCCGCAGCTCGGAGCGCACCCGCTCGAGCGGGTGCTCGGACACGTACAGCCCGAGCGTCTCCTTCTCCAGGCGCAGGAGCTCCCGCTCGTCGAGCTCCTGGGCGGAGATCGGCGGGTGGTGGCGCTCGGACGGGACGGCCTCCTCTCCGAGCAGCCCGTCGAAGATCGACGCCTGGCCGGCGAGCCGGTCGGCCGCCTGGCGCTGCCCGTGGGCGAGGGCGGCGTCCAGGATCCGCTCGTCGAGCATCCCGCGCCGCGTGGCGCCCGTGGAATCGAGCGCGCCGCACTTGACGAGCGACTCGAGCGCGCGCCGGTTCAGGTGCTGCGGGTCGACGCGCTCGGTCAGGTCCCAGAGCGAGACGAAGGGGCCGCCCTCCTCGCGGGCGCGCACGATGGCGTCTGCGGCCGTCTCGCCCACGTTCTTGACCGCGTTCAGCCCGAAGCGGATCTTGCCCTCGACGACGGCGAAGTCGGTCTGCGAGGAGTTCACGTCCGGTGGCAGGACCTCGATCCCCATCTCCCGGCACGCGTTCACGTAGAACGGCACCCGGTCCTTCGTGTTCATGACCGAGGAGATGAGCGCGGCCATGTACTCGTGCGGGTGGTTCGCCTTCAGCCAGGCCGTGCGGTAAGCGATGAGCGCGTAGCAGGCGGCGTGGGACTTGTTGAACGAGTAGTCCTGCGCCTTCTGCATGTCCTCCCAGAGCTGCTTCGCCACCGCCGGCGCGACGTCGTTGGCCGCGCAGCCGTCGAGGAACTTCTGTTGCAGCGACGCCATCAGCGCGTGGATCTTCTTGCCGATCGCCTTGCGCAGGTCGTCCGCCTCGGCGGGCGAGAAGCCGGCGAGCTGCTTCGCGATCTCCATGTACTGCTCCTGGTAGATGCAGATCGCGTACGTCGAGGCGGTGATGGGCTCGAGCCGCGGGTCGAGGTAGGTGACCCGCTCGCGCCCGTGCTTGCGGGCCGCGTACGTGGGGATGTACTGCATCGGACCGGGCCGGTACAGCGCGACGAGCGCGATCAGGTCCTCGAACTGGGTCGGCTTCACCTGCCGCAGCGCCTCGCGCATGCCCGACGACTCGAACTGGAAGACGCCCGTGGACTCGCCGCGGGCGAGCATCTCGTACGTGCGCGGGTCGTCGAGGGGGACGGCGGAGACGTCCACGCCGCCCGCGAGCGCCGCCGCCTTCTCGATCACGTCCAGGTTGCGGAGGCCGAGGAAGTCCATCTTCAGCAGGCCGAGCGCCTCCACGTCGCCCATCGCGAACTGGGTCACGACCTCCTGATCGGCGCCCTTCTGCTGCAGGGGGACGACCTCGATCAGCGGCTGCGCCCCGATCACGACGCCGGCCGCGTGGATCGAGTCGGCCCTCGTCAGGCCTTCCAGGGGCCGCGCGAGGTCCACGATCTCCTTCGCCACCGGGTCCGAGTCCACCGCCTGCCGCAGCTCGGCGCCCGGCTTGAGCGCCTCCTCGAGCGTCTGCCCCGGCCCCTCGGGAACGAGCTTCGCGATCCGGTCGACGACGCCGTAGGGGATGTCCAGCACGCGCCCGGCGTCGCGGATGGCCGCGCGCGCGGCCATGGTGGAGAAGGTGATGATCTGCGCGACGCGGTCGCGGCCGTACTTCTCGGCCACGTAGTTGATCACGCGGTCGCGGCCCTCCACCGCGAAGTCGATGTCGATGTCGGGCATCGACTTGCGCCCAGGGTTGAGGAAGCGCTCGAAGAGGAGGTCGTAGCGGATCGGGTCGAGGTCCGTGATCTCCAGGCAGTACGCGACCAGGGAGCCCGCGGCCGAGCCGCGGCCGGGGCCGACGCCGATCCCGTTCCGGCGCGCGAAGGCGACGAAGTCGGAGACGATCAGGAAGTAGTCCGCGAACCCCATCTCGCGGATGGTCTTGAGCTCGTAGCGCAGCCGCTCCTGGAGCTCCGGGGTCGCCTTGCCGTAGCGGCGCAGGAGGCCCTTCTCGCACAGCTCGACGAGGTAGTCGAAGGCGTCGCGACCGTCCGGGACCGGGAAGGTGGGCAGGAGAATGCGGCCGAGCTCGATCTCCACCGAGCAGCGCTCGGCGACCTCGAGCGTGCGCGCGAGCGCGTCCTCCAGGCCGGGGAAGTCGGCCGCCATCTCGGCCGGCGTCTTGAAGAAGAACTCGTTCGTCTCGAAGCGCCAGTGCCCGGGGTTCTTGAGCGTGTCCCCCGACTGGATGCAGAGGAGCGCCTCGTGCGGGTAGGCGTCCTCGGCGTCCAGGTAGTGCACGTCGCCCGTGGCCACGAGCGGCAGGCCGGCCTCGGCGGCCAGCGCGACGAGCTGCGGGTTCAGCTCCTGCTGGGCGGGGACGCCGGCGTTCTGCACCTCCACGTAGGTCGAGTCGCGGCCGAAGATCTGGGCGAGCCGGTCGAGGTCGGCGCGCGCGTCCCGGGCCCGGCCCTCCACGAGCGCCCGCGAGACCCGCCCGGAGAGGCAGCCGGAGAGCGCCACGATGCCCTTCGCGTGGCGCTCGAGGAGCTCCCAGTCCACGCGCGGCTTGTAGTAGTAGCCCTCCAGGTAGCCGAGCGAGCAGAGCTTGATCAGGTTCGCGTAGCCCTCGTTCGACTCCGCGAGGAGCGTGAGGTGCGCGTAGCCCTTGACCTGCTGGCGCCGGTCGTCGGCGACGTACACCTCGCAGCCGAGGAGCGGCTTCACGCCGCTCGCGCGCGCCTCGCGGTAGAGCTCGATCGCGCCCGCGAGCGAGCCGTGGTCGGTGAGCGCGACCGCGGGCATCTCCAGGCGCGCCGCCTTCTCCACGAGGGCGGGGATGCGGCAGGCCCCGTCGAGGATGGAGTACTCGGAGTGGACGTGGAGGTGGACGAAGGGCGGCGCGGCGGGGCGACTCACGGGAGGGCCATCGTACTGCCCCCGGGAGACGGCACGATCCGTTGCCTAGATTGGCAAGAAGCTACTGCTCGGCGGCCGGGGGCTCGGCCCAGAGGACGTCCGCGAGCCGCCTCCACTCGTCCCGCAGGTCAGCCCTGCCGGTGACGCGCTGGAGCTCCCAGTAGGCGCGCACGAGGGCGCCCAGGTCGGGCTCGAGACCGCCTTCGCGGCTCTCCTCGAGGACGCGCACGTACCACGCCCCGGGGTCGAGCCCGAGCTCGGCGGCGAGCACGAGCGCGCGGTCGCGCAGGGTCTCGGTGGAGCTCTGCAGGCGCGCCATGGGGCACTCATCGGCAGTCCGCGGAGAGGCGTTGAGACGGTCCACTCGGACGGGGGACCCGAGCGGCTCGCGGGCGGCCGGCGCGCGGCGGCGGGCAGAATCGCGCGATGCGCCCGCCGACCTGGATCGTGCCCGACCGCCTCGCGGCCGGCCGCCATCCTTGCGCCTGGGGGCGCGAGAACGCGCCCGCCGAGCTCGGCAGCCTGCTGCGCGCCGGGGTCACGCTCTTCCTCGACCTGACGCAGGAGGGGGAGCTCGAGCCGTACGACGACCTCCTCCCCGCCGCCGTCCGCTACCTGCGGCTGCCGGTACGCGACTTCTCGGTCCCGAGCCCCGAGGTGCTGCTCGCGGCGCTCGACGAGATCGACGGCGAGCTCGCGGCGGGCGGGCGCGTGTACGTCCACTGCTGGGCGGGCTGCGGACGCACGGGCGTGGTCGTGGGCTGCTGGCTCGTCCGCCACGGCGAGGACCCGCGGCGCGCGCTCGCCCGCATCGCCGAGGCGCGGGGCCTCGGCTGCCCGCAGACGCTCGAGCAGCGGCTCCTCGTGCTGGACTGGGAGCCGGGCCGGTAGTCCCGGCCGCAACTCCCTGAGAAGGGTGAGCGAGACGGCCGGACCCGGCTCCGATAGGCGGATTGAGCATGAGCGGCCCCTCGATCGTCCCGCCGCGCGCCGGTGGCCGACCCGCGTAGCCCGGGCGAGGCCGGCGACCGCGCCCTCGGCCAGCGCCTGGAGGCGCTGGCCCGCTGGGTGCACGAGATCGAGACGCGCGTCCGCGCGGCCGAGGCGGCCTCGGGCGACGAGGACGCCGCGGACGAGCTCCGGCGCGCGCTCGCGCAGCTCGGCGCGTTCGACCCGGGCGCCCAGGACCGCCTGAGCGGCCGGGTGGAGGCCCTCGCCGACCGGCTCGCCACCCTCTCCGCCACGGTCTCCACCACCGCCTCCGGGCTGGCCGGCAAGGACGGCGACATCGCCTCGCTGCGGCGCGAGCTCGAGGAGGGACGCCGGCGCATCGACCTGCTGGCCGTCGACCTGCGGCGCGAGCTCGACCCCGCGCGCGTCGACCGCCTGCAGGAGGCGGTCGAGGGCCTCGCCCGCGACGTCGCCGCCCGCTACGGGACCGAGCCGCTGGACGCCCTCACCGACCGCGTGGACATCCTCGGCCGCCGTCTGGACACGCTCGCGGCCTCCGTCGCCAGCACCGCCTCCGGCCTCGCCGGGCGCGAGAGCGAGCTGGCCGTGCTGCGCCAGCGCCTGGACGAGGCCATGCGCCATCTCGACCGCGTGACCGCCGAGGTGGCCCGCCACGCGGGCGCTCCCCAGCTGGGCGAGCGGCTGGAGGCGCTCGCAGGCGCAGTCGCGCACGTGTCCGAGCGCATCGAGGCGGTGGAGCGCGGTCGGGCGGACGTGGTCGCCGAGGCCGAGCGCACGCTGCGCTCCTGGGCCGACGAGCGCGCCTGGCTGCGCGAGCGCCTGGACGCGCTCGCGGACGTCCAGGCCCGAGCCGTCGAGCCAGACGCCTACCGCCCCGAGCTCGAGGAGCTCGCCGAGCGCCTGTCCGCGCTCGAGCACGACCGCGAGTCCGCGGCGCTCGAGCTCGCCCGCGTGGCCGAGAGCCTGGCCGCCGAGCAGTCCACCCTGCGCGAGCACGTGGACGCGCTCGCGCACGCGCTCGCCGCCTCGTCGCGGAGCGGCGACGCGGGCGCCGTCGCCTCCCTCGCCGAGCGCCTGGACGGCGTCGAGCGCGAGGCCGCAGCGCTCTCCGCGGAGCTCGCGCGCGCCGGCGAGACCGAGCGGGCGCTGCACGCGCTCGCGCAGCGGCTCGAGGCGATGGAGCGGGCAACCCCCTCCGCCGAGCGACCGGCTCCGGCCGACGAGCTCGCGCAGCTCCGCGTGCTCGTGGACGGGCTGCGCATGCGGGTGGCGACGAGCGAGAAGGAGCTCACCGCCCGCCCGGGCGGCGAGCTGGCCGCGCGGCTGGACGAGCTGACCCGGCGGCTGGAGACGCTGGAGAGCGAGAGCCTCGCCGTCGAGCCCGTCCCGCCCGTCCCCGGCGACGGGCGCTTCCGCATGGAGCTGCGCAGCCTGGAGCTGCGCCTGCAGCACCTGGAGCAGGCCTCGCGGGAGAGCCGCGAGGCGGTCCTCACCCAGCTCGAGCGCCTCGCCTCGCGGATGGAGTGGCGCATGCACCGGATGGAGGCCGAGCAGGCGCGCCCCGCGCACGCCTCGCTCGCGCCCGTGCGGGCCGGGAACGTCGTCCCGCTCCGCCGGCAGGGCACGTAGGCGGTCCGCCGTGCGGCTCCCCGGCCTCGGGCGGCTCCTGCGCCGCCGCCGCGAGCGGGCGCGCGCGGAGCGGGCGTACCGGCTGCTCGCGGGCGTCGTGGGCTCGCGGGCGCGACGCGAGCGGCCTCACTCCTCCTCGACCGCGTAGGCCATCAGGATCGCGTCCACGTACTCGCCGTCGCGCTCGTAGTGCGCGCGGCGGTACCCCTCGCGCTCGAACCCGAACGACTCGTACAGCCGCAGCGCGGGCTCGTTCCAGGGGAAGACGTGCAGCTCGAGCTTGCGCACGCCGGACACGCGGGCCCACCCGACCGCCTCCGCGAGCAGCCGGCGGCCGACGCCGCGACGCCGGTGGGAAGCTGCGACCATGAGGCCGAAGTCCGCGACGTGCCGGCTCGCCGGGTGCGGGTCGCGGGCGAGGGAGAGCCGCCCGACCACGCGCCCCTCGTCCTCGGCCACGAACACGGCGGCGTCCGGGTGCCGGCGGGCCGCGCGCAGGTACCGGCGCTCCTCGCCGACCGAGCGCCACGTCTCGGTGGAGAGCAGCCAGCGGCCGTCCTCGCGCCCGACCTCCTCGGCCAGGGCCACGAGCGCGGCCGCGTCGTGGGGCTCCGCACGGCGGACGCGGATCACGTGACGACCACGCCCGCGCCGCCCCGGCGCGGGTCGCCCGCGGCCTCGAGCGAGCCGTCCGGCGCCCGGGCGACCGCCTGCACGCCGCCGAAGTAGAGGTTGAGCCCGTCCCAGCGCGCGACCCGCTCGGGGCCCTCTTCCAGGGCCGCGAGGGCCCCGCCGCGGGCGCCGAGCTCCACGTGCAGGACGCCGGGCTCCACGTGCACCCGCGGCCGGCACACCGCCTCCTGCAGGGGGAGCCCGCAGCCGACCACGCCGTGCACGACCTGCACGATCGCGCCAGCGACGCGCACCGAGCCGGCGCTCCCCACGACCAGCCGCGGAGCCCCCTCCACGCGCACGATCGTGGGCGCCATCATGCTCGGCAGCCGGTCGCCAGGCCGCGGGGGTTCGCCGCCGACGATGTCCAGCTCCCCGAGCATGTTGTTGAGCTGGAAGCCGTGGCGGAAGACGCCCGAGCCGGAGGCGAGCGTCGAGGAGAGCGAGGCCGCGAGGCCCTCGCCGTCCACGACGGAGACGTGCGTCGTCCCCGTCGGGCGCGACGCCGCCGCCACCTCCGCGTACCCGGTCCGGAGCGCGTCCGCGAGCAGGCGCGCGTCGCCCGCCTCGCCGCCTCCCGCGAGCGCCTCGTCGAGCGCGGCGAGCGCTCCGGCGACCACGGCACCTCCGCGCGAGGGCGCGGGCGCCGTCAGAACCTCCGAACCGCAGTAGGCGGCGCGCACCGGCTCGCAGGCGCGCACCGCGTACCGTGCGAGCTCGTCCGCGAGCTCCGGGAGGAGCTCCGGCAGCGCCGCCGACCCCCGCTCGGCGAGCAGCTCGAGCGTGCCGGCCAGCCCCTCCGCATGCACCCGGTCGGCCCCGTAGATGCGCCGGCCCTCGGGCGTGCGGTGCAGGATGCCGGCCAGGATGCGGTGCAGGAAGGCGGCCTCCGGAATGACCGCCACGCCCTCGCGCGCGAGCGCAGCCGCCGGCCGCACGAGCTCGCGCCAGGGCCGGCTCCCGTAGCGGCGGTGGGCCTCCTCCAGCCCCTGCACGAGCCCGGGCACGGCCACGGAGCCCTCGCCCACGCGGAAGACCTGCGTGCCCGAGCCCTCGAAGTCCACGACCACCTCCTCGAGCTCGCCCAGCGGCTCTGCGGGGACGGCGAAGAAGCAGTCGAGCACGACCGCGTCGCCGCCCGGCTCGGCGACGAGCAGGAAGCCGCCGCCGGCGGGGCCGGTGAGCGGGCCCTCGGCGACCGCGGCCGCGAACGCTGCCGCGAGGCACGCGTCCACGGCGTTCCCGCCCGCGGCGAGGACGGCCGCCCCGGCCTGCGCGGTGAGCGGGTGCCCGGCGGCGATCGCCCCTCTCATGCGCGGAGGGTACTGCGGGCGCGCGCGGCCGTCCTGGCGCTGCTGCGGACTCAGCCGCGGTCGAGGAAGGCGGGCAGCTCGGGCTCGGCCGGGGCGCCCGACGCGGCCTGCTCGAAGGCCGGACGCGCCGCCCGCCGCCGGCTCCCGCCCAGCCCGGTCGCGACCACCGTCACCCATACCTGCCCGGTGAGGCGCGAGTCCACGGTGGCGCCGAAGATGATGTTCGTGTCGTCTGTCGCCGCCTGGCGCACGACCTCGGCCGCCTCGTTCACCTCGTACAGCGAGAGGTCGTCGCCGCCGGCGATGGAGAGCAGGATCCCGCGCGCGCCCACGATCTCGGCGTCGATGAGCGGCGAGCCGAGCGCGCGCTCGGCCGCCTCGCGGGCGCGGGTGCCGCCGGTCGCGTAGCCGATGCCCATGAGCGCCGTGCCGGCGTCCTGCATGACCGTGCGCACGTCCGCGAAGTCGAGGTTGATCAGCCCGGGGGTCGTGATCAGGTCGCAGATCCCCTGCACGCCCTGGCGGAGGACGTCGTCGGCGATCTTGAACGCGTCCACCATGGAGGTCGAGCGGTCGAGGACCTCGAGCAGGCGGTCGTTGGGGATGACGATCACCGTGTCGCACGCGGCCCGCAGCTCCTCCACGCCGCGCTCGGCCGACGAGCGCCGGCGCGTGCCCTCGAAACGGAACGGCGTGGTCACGATCCCGACCGTGAGCGCGCCCAGCTCGCGCGCGATCCGCGCGACCACCGGAGCCGCGCCGGTGCCGGTGCCGCCGCCCTCGCCCGCGGTCACGAAGACCATGTCCGAGCCGCGCAGCGCTGCGCGGAGCTGGTCGGCCGCCTCCTCCGCCGCCCGGCGGCCGACGGAGGGGTCGGAGCCGGAGCCGAGGCCGTGCGTGACGCCCTCCCCGATCGCGATCTTGACCGGGGCGTCGGAGACGGCGAGCGCCTGCAGGTCGGTGTTGACGGCGACGAAGTCCACCTGCGCGATGCCCGCGTCGATCATGCGGTGGATCGCGTTCAGGCCCGCCCCGCCCACGCCGACCACCCGGATGGCGGCGATGTACGCCGCGCCCTTCGGCGGCGGCACGCGGTGGAGCCGCGGGGCCGGCTCGAGCATGGTCTGGAAGTAGCGCGCGGCGGCCCGGGAGGCGGCGGCCTCGGAGGGAAGCTCCTCCACCGGCGCCGGCTCGGGCGCCGGCTCGGGCCGCGCGGCGGCCTGCGGTTCCTCGAACTCGTGCACGTGCTCGACCGTCTCCTCGAGCGCGGCCTGCGCGCGGCGCTCCTCCTCGGGCGGCGGCGCGGGCGGCGCTTCCTCGCCTGCCTCCTGGGCGCGCTGTGCGGCCTCGGTCTTGCGGAAGAGCTCGGCGAGCGGCCCCTCACGCATGCTCGCGCGCCTGCGCGCCATCGAGCACCTCCTTCGCCAGGTCGCGGTAGGCCTGCGCGGCCGCCCCCGACGGGTCGTAGCGGAGCACCGAGCTGCCCTTCACCGGAGCCTCGGCGTAGCGGACGGTCTTGCGGATGCGGGTGTCGTACACGAGGTCGCCGAAGTGCTCCTCCAGGATCTCGATCGCCTCGCGCGCGTGCAGCGTGCGGCCGTCGTACATGGTGGGCACGATCCCCTCGACGCGGACGGAGGGGTTGAGGTTCTCGCGCACCATGGCCAGGGTGTTCTCGAGCTGGACGAGCCCGCGCAGCGAGAGGTACTCGCACTGCACCGGGACGATCACGCTGTTCGCGGCCACGAAGGCGTTGATCGTGAGCAGCCCGAGCGAGGGCGGCGTGTCCAGGAGGATGAAGTCGTAGCGGTCGCGCACCTCGATCAGCGCCTTCTCCAGCGCCCGCTCGCGGCCGATGAGCGCCGACAGCGCGAGCTCGGCGCCGGCGAGGTCGATGGAGGCGACCGCGATGTCCACCTCGACCGTGTGGATGACGTCCGAGATCGGCACGCGATGGAC
This sequence comes from Gaiellaceae bacterium, assembly GCA_035574435.1. GTDB lineage: Bacteria > Actinomycetota > Thermoleophilia > Gaiellales > Gaiellaceae > GMQP-bins7. The sequence continues at coordinate 17,882 of DATLYU010000002.1, forward strand.
GAGCACGTCGAACATGGAGCGCTCGATCGCGTCCGGGTTCATCCCCTGGCTCATGGTCAGGTTGCCCTGCGGGTCGAGGTCGACGAGCAGGACGCGGTGGCCGAGCTCGTGCAGCGCGACGCCCAGGTTCAGCGTCGTCGTCGTCTTCGCGACGCCACCCTTCTGGTTCGCGAAGGCGATCACCCGAGCCATGGCACCCTCCTCGCCCCCCGGAGCGGGCTCGGCCGCCGGCACGGCGCGCAGGCGAGGTGGCCCCGGAGCCGGCTCGGGCTCGGGCTCGGGCTCGGGACCCGCGTCGGGCAGCGGTCCGCTCGCGGCTGCGGGCGCGGGCTCGTCGACGGCGGAGCGGGCCTGCGCGGACCGCGGCAGGAGACGTGAGAAACCCATGACCGCCTCACCTTCACGGCGCCTGCGCAAACTCCTTCAACGGCGGGAGCGTACGCGCTGGCGCGGCTCGGTCCTCGCCTTCCCGGTCCTCGAGCAGCTCGCCCTCGGGCTCACACGGCGATCATGTCACGCGCCAGCGCTGCCCGGAGCTCGTCCACGGCGCGCCGGCCGGCCTCACCTCCCTCCCTGCGCGCCCACGCCTGCGCCTCCTCGAGCAGCGCGCGCAGCTCCCCGAGCAGGACACCCGGCGGCGCCCCCGCTCGCTCCAGGGCCTGGATGCGGTCGAGCCGCTCGAGCACCGCCGCCCCCTCGTCCACGACCCCGACCGTAGCCGGGCAACGCGCACGGAGGGGTGACGTCTTGGAGCCAGGTCCGTGTCAGACGGCCGCGGCCCGGGCCGGCGGGCGGGCCGGGAGCCCGAGCAGACGGCGGTCGAGCTCGTGCACGAGCGCCTCGCGGTCGCCCGCGCGCAGCACGGCGACGAGCGCGCGGCGCGCCGCGTCCACGGCCAGAGGGCTCGCCGGCGCGCCCTCCGCCAGCGCGTGCAGGTGGCCGTGCAGCTCCTCGCGCGCCGCCGCCTCCTCGCCCAGGAGGACCGGACAGCGCAGCGCCCACGTCTCGCCGAGGAGCGTGCGCAGTGCGGCGCGGAGTTGCTCCGAGCGGAACGGCTCGCCCTGGAAGAGCGAGAGCTCCCAGCGGTCGAGCGCCTCCACGAGCTCGGGGTCCCCGTCCACGCCCGCGAGCGCGGCGTGCACCTCCGCCGCGATCGGCGCGCGGAAGGCGTCGAGGCGGGAGGGCTCGCCGGCCGGCTGGGTCGCCGCGATGGGCAGGACGGGGCGGATCCCGAACGGCCGCCCGTCGAGCAGCTCGAAGAGGACGGGGCCGGCCGCGACCGCGGCAGCGGTCGTCAGGCGCAGGGCGCTGACCGCGTCCGCCACCTCGGCGGGCGCGTCGGGAGGATCCTCCTCGCGCGGAAGCTCGCGGCGCACCTCGACGACGCACACGCGGTCCGGCTCCCTCCCGAACCCCGGGGGCAGGAGGCCGCGCGCCTCCGGCCAGTGCGAGGCGAGCTCGCCGGCGACGAACGCGCGCACGAGGACGCCGGGCCCGAGCTCGGCCGGGCGCGAGAGCGTGAGCCCGCAGAGCGGGGCGAGCGCGGCGTAGCGGCGCCGCTCGCCGAAGAGCGAGGCCTCGAGCTCGGCGTACGCCCGCTCGAAGGACTCGTCGTCCCAGTCGAAGCCGCCGCACGCCTCCGCGGTGGCGACGAGCAGCCCGAGCAGGACGGTGCGGAAGAGGGCCTCGTCCGCCCCGGCGCGCGGGCCGGCGTGGGCGTGCGCGAAGATGGTCGCGGCCGGCTCCTTGCGCAGCTCCTCGAGGGCGATGCGCGCGTCCTCGCGGGCGCGCAGGACCGCCTCCCGCTCCTCCACGAACGCGCGCACGAGCGGGCGCAGCTCGTACAGGGCGGGCCCGTGGCGCTGGACGTGCTCCTCGAACGCGAACGGCAGCTCGGCGCCCTCCTCCAGCTCGCGCCCGAGGTGGACGAACGCGCCCAGCACGAAGCCCCGCAGGTACGGGTAGAGGTGGGGAGCGCGCACGGGCACCCCTCCGGGTACGCGCCGCGGACGGCCTCTCCTCCCCGGCTACCGGCGCAGGACGGCGCGCCGCGGGCCGGCCAGGAAGCCGGCCTCGACGAGGAGCTCGAGTGCCCCCGACTCGACCACCGGGACGCCGTCGAAGCGCTCCACCGCGAGCCGGTCGGCGGCGCCGGCGCGCACGTGCGCGACGAGCGCGGCGAGCGCCGGGCGGAGCCATGACGGGTCCGACTCGCGCAGCGGCACGAGCGACCGGCCGCCGCGCTCGACGTAC
>DATLYU010000003.1:0-8543 GCA_035574435.1 Gaiellaceae bacterium
CGAGGCGCGCGAGCACCTGCGCGACGCCGAGCAGGCGCGCGCGGCCGCGGAGCGCGAGGCCCGCGAGGCGGGGCGGCGCGTCCGCCAGCTCGAGGCGCGGCTCGAGCGCGGGCGCGTTTAGCCGCCCGCACGCCGGAAACCGTCCCCGTGTACCCGACGAAGGAGGACGGATGGCGGTGGCCCTCGAGATGATGCGAACCCACCCGCTCACCCGCGGCGACGACGAGCCGCTCGCGCGCGGCGTCGAGGAGTGCGTGGCGTGCGCGCAGGCCTGCACGGCGTGCGCGGACGCGTGCCTGGCCGAGGACGACGTGGCCTCCCTCCGGAGCTGCATCGCCACTACCCTCGACTGCGCGGACGTGTGCGAGGCGACCGGCCGGCTCCTCACTCGTCGCACCGGGGCGGACGCGACCGTCACGCGCGCCCAGCTCCTCGCGTGCATCGAGACGTGCCGCCAGTGCGCGGAGGAGTGCGAGGCCCACGCCTCGCACCACGAGCACTGCCGCGTGTGCGCGCAGGCCTGCCGCCGCTGCGAGCAGGCCTGCGAGGAGGCGCTCGCAGCGGTTCCCGCCTGACGGCGCGGCGTCTCTCGCCCGGGCCGCGGCTCAGCTTGCGGCCCGGGCGAGCCGCCGCTCCCGCGAGACCGCGTCGACTTCCGCCCGCTCGGCCGTCTCCGCGCCGAGAGCTACGGGCAGCCTTCGGGAGCTTGGCGGCACGGACCCGCGAGCCGATAATCCTCCCGGTGAACGCGGGGGGCTCGCCGCTCGAGGTCGTGCAGGCCTGCCTCGCGGCGCACCGTGCGCTCGACTGGACGCGCCTGCGCGCGCTCTTCCACCCGGAGGCCCGCATCGGCGTCTTCGCCGGCGGCGGCACCCCGGACGACCCGGAGCGCGCAATCGCCGCGATGCAACGGGCGCACGCCCAGGACGCCGCCTACCAGGCGTCGGTCTCGAACATGCGCCAGCTCGACGGCCGGGCGGTGCTCCTGCACGGGCGCGTGCGGCACTCGACGCGCGACGGCGGGTTCGCGGACGTGGAGCGCTACTGGCTCTACGTCGTGCGCGACGGGCGCCTGTACCGCTCGGCGGTCTACGGCTCGGCCGAGGAGGCGCTGGCCGCGTACGAGGAGCAGGGCGAGATGCTCGGCGCCTGAGCCACCCCTCCCGCCGGGCGAAGCAGGGGAGACAGGACTCGAACCTGCAACCCCCGGTTTTGGAGACCGGTGCTCTGCCAGTTGAGCTACTCCCCTGGGCTGCGCAGCGGAGTGTAGCCGGGGCCGAGAGCGGCCTCCCGGCGGCGCGGCTAGCCTGCCGCCGGTGCAGAAGCGGCTGCTGGCAGGGCTCTTCGCCGCGCTCGCCGCGGGCCTCGCCGCCGTCGCCGTGCTCTCGGCGCTCGAGGGCGGGCGGGCCTGGGTGGTCGCGGGCGCCGCGGCCGTGCTCGCGCTGTGGCTCGCGGACCTCGCCCGCAGGGCGCTCGTCCGCCGCTGAGGAGTCCGTCCGCCCGCGGCGTATTCTCTCCCCGTGGCTGCGGCCGACGAGACGCAGACCCTCTGGCACGAGTACCGCAAGTCGCGAGACCAGGCGCTTCGCGACCGTCTCATCCTGACCTACGCCCCGCTCGTCAAGTTCGTCGCCGGCCGCGTCGGCGCGGGCCTGCCCTCGCATGTGGACGAGCAGGACCTGGTCAGCTACGGGCTGCTCGGCCTCATCGGCGCGATCGAGCGCTTCGACCCCGACCGGGAGATCAAGTTCGAGACGTTCGCGATGGCGCGCATCCGCGGCGCGATCATCGACGAGCTGCGTTCGCTCGACTGGGTGCCGCGCTCGGTGCGCACGCGCGCTCGGCAGATCGAGCGCGCGATCGCCGCGCTCGAGAAGGAGCTCATGCGCGCCCCTACGGACGCCGAGATCGCGAAGAAGCTCGGGGTCTCCCACGACGAGCTGGAGGAGAGCCTGCAGGAGATCTCGCGGTCCTCGGTCGCAGCCCTCGACGAGCTCTGGTCCCCGCAGGGGAGCGGCGACCAGATCGCCTTGATCGACACGATCGAGGATTCCTCCGGGCCCGATCCCGAGCACACGCTCGAGGAGACGGAGGTGAAGGAGGCGCTCGCCGAGGCCATCTCCTCGCTCCCCGAGCGCGAGAAGCTCGTGGTCACGCTCTACTACTACGAGGAGCTGACCCTGCGCGAGATCGGCGAGGTGCTCGGCGTGACCGAGTCGCGCGTCTCGCAGCTGCACACGAAGGCCATCCTGCGCCTGAAGGCGCACCTCTCGGGCGTCCAGCGCGAGCCGGCCGAGACGTGACGCCGCGAGGCGAGGGGGCGGGCGCCCCCTCGCCTCGAGCTCGGGCTACCGCGACGTGACGTAGACGTCGCTGCTTCCCTCGGGGCCCGGAGCCCGCCCGAAGAGGAGCTGCCGGCCGTCGCGGGAGAGCGAGGGCCGGGACTCCCCGGCGGCCGTGTTCACGGCGGTCCCGAGGTTCGTCGGCGCCGACCAGGGATCCCCGATGCGAGAGCGCGTCGAGACCCAGATGTCCTGGGCGCCGGCGCCGCCCGCGCGGCTCGAGGAGAAGACGACCTCGAGCCCGTCGGCGCGCACGTTCGGCTGGATGTCGTTCGCGGTCGCGTCGTTCAGCTCGGCGACGGGCGTGGCTGGCCCGAAGCGGGCGCCGTTCCTCCGCTCGCTCACGAAGATCTCGCCCGCGACGCTCGGCGTGACCGAGTTGCGCGAGAAGAAGAGGAGCTTCTGGCCGCGCAGCTTGGGGCTCGCGGACACCCACGACGGCCCCTGCTCGTCGAGCTCCGAGTTCGGTCCGGCCGGGGCGCAGAGGAGGCGCTCCGGCTCTTTCCAGCCCGCCGCTCCGGTGCGATGGGTGTAGTAGATGTCGCCCTGGCCGCAGGCTCCCGGCAGGGCCTCCCGGCTGACGAAGAAAAGGCCGTTCTTCCCGACCGGCGTCGGGCAGAAGTCGTCCGAGGCCGAGTTCACGGGCTCGCCGAGGTTCTGCGGAGCGCCCCAGGGGGCGTTCACGCTGGGCCGCGTCGAGACCCAGATGTCGAGACCGCCCCGGCCGCCGGGCCGGTTCGAGGCCAGGTACAGGCTGAGGCCGTCCGGCGACTGGATGGGGCAGCCGTCCAGCGACGCGGTGTTGAGGTCCGCGCTGTTGCCGTTCGTCTCGTCGATCTTCTGAGCCGTCGACCAGGCGAGCGCTGACCCGGTGAGGCCGAGGACGACGAGAGCGACGGCGGCGCCGACGAGCGCGCGCTTCGTGATTCGCATCCTGAGGCTCCTTTCCGATTCGGTGGAGCGCGGAGAGTCGCGCCGGCCGCATGCAGGGCGCTCGGAACCCGCTCGACGGAGCTTGCAGCGCGCTTGCGATCCGCTCGAAGCGCCTTCCCCCGCGCGGTCGAAGCTGCTTTGCTACTCGTGTGACGAGCGGCGCCATGAGCTTCCACGTGCTCGGCCCGCTCGAGGCGCGTGTCGCCGGCGAGGAGATCGTCATCGGCGGCGCCAAGCAACGGGCGGTGCTCGCGGTCCTTCTGCTCCGGGCGGGCGAGGTCGTGTCGTTGGAGCGGCTCGTGGACGAGGTCTGGGGCGACAATCCGCCTCCGTCCGCCTCTCACACCCTCGAGTCGTACGTCTCGCGGCTCAGGCAGCTGTTCGCCGGCCACGGCCCACGTCTCGTGCGCAGGGGAGCGGGGTACGCGCTCGAGCTCGGCGACGCTACGCTCGACGCCCGGGGCTTCGCCGACCTCCAGGAGCGCGCGTCGCTCGCCACGGCGATGGAGGACCCGGCCGCAGTCGTGCAGCTGACCGCTGCCGCCCTCGCGCTGTGGCGCGGTCCCGCGCTCGGCGACGTCGCGCTCGCGTCGGCGGGCCGGGCCGAGGCGGATCGGCTCGAGGAGCTCCGCCTGCACACGCACGAGCTCAGGTTCGACGCCGAGCTCGCGCTGGGGCGCCACGAGCCTGCCATCGGCGAGCTGCAGGCGCTCGTCGCGCAGAGCCCGTACCGAGAGCGCTTCGTCGCGCAGCTCATGCTCGCCCTCTACCGCGCGGGCAGACACGCGGAGGCGCTCGACGTGTACGAACAGACGCGGCGCCGTCTCGACGACGACCTCGGCCTTCAGCCGAGCGCCGACCTCCAGCGGCTCTCCGGGCAGATCGTCCGCCAGGACGCTCAGCTGCGCAGGCCGGTCGCCGCGACCCGAGAGCCGCTTCGTCCGCGGCGATCGAGCCGCATGGCGACGCTCGTCGCCGGCGGCCTCGCGGCCGCCGCCGTCATGACGCTCACGGCGAGCGGAGGGACGGCGCCCGTCGAGTCCGGCCGACTGGACGTCGACCTGAACGCCGACCGAGTCGCCCTCGTCCTGCCTCGAGACCCGGCGGGTGCCGACGGGAGGGATCCGTCGGTCCACTATTCGGCGCTCGGTTTCCGGAACAGGACGACTGCCTGGGGTCAGGAGACCGAGACGTTCGTCATCGGAGAGCTCACGGACGCGGAGCGCCGAGCCCGAGATGTCGTCGCCGGCGGCTTCGACCTCGTGATCGTCGCCGGGGACGGCCCCGGCGCACGTGCGCTCGTTCCCCTCGTCCGGAGCACGGCCTCGACCCGCTTCGCGTTCATCGGACAGCGCCTCGTCGACCTCGGGCTCGCGGGAGCACCGAACGCCGCCGGATACCCGTTCGCGGACGACGAGTCCGCGCTGCTCGCGGGATACCTGAGCGGGCTCGTGCCGCCGCGTCGCCAATCGACGGTCGGCGGGGTACCCGACGTGATCTCGGTCGTCGTCTCGCCCCGCACGCCGCAGACAGAGCGGGTGGTCGCGGGGTTCACGCGAGGTGCGAAGCGAGCGTCGGACCAGGTGCGCGTCCTCGTCGACTACGTGGCCGATGCCCGCGATCGCACCGCGTGCGAGGCGGTCGCGAACGAGCAGATCGACGCCGGATCCGATGTCGTCCTCGCGTTCGGGGGCCCGACGTGCAGCAGCGCGGCGCTCGCGGTCGTGCGGGCTCGGGGCGTGTGGGGAATCCGCGCCGAAGACGACCGCACCCAAGGCGGTCAGCACATCCTCGGGAATCTCTCGCGGTATTGGGAGGCCGCGGTCTCTCGCCCCATCGACAACGTCGAGCTCGGCCTCGACTTCCCTGCCGGGAAGGACAGCGTGCTCGGGCTCGCCGACGATTACTCGGTGTTGTTCCTGGCTGAGGAGGGCTACGTCTCCGACTCGCTCTGGTCGAAGGTCGTCACCCTCTGCTCGACCATCCGGGGCCGCACGAAGAAGGACCTGTAGTTCGCAGCTCTGGGCGCTGACTAAGCTTCCCGGCCGGACACGAAGCGCCGAGGAGGAGAGCCAGCCCATGCCCGAGCCCGCCAAGATCCGCAACGTCGCCGTCGCCGGCCACCGCGGGACGGGGAAGACGTCGCTCGTCGAGGCGCTTCTCTACCAGTCCGGCGCGATCAACCGGCTCGGCACCGTCGAGGCAGGCACGACCGTGTCCGACGCGGACGAGGACGAGCACAAGCGCCAGCTCTCCATCTCCCTCTCGCTCACGCACGCGACCTGGCAGGGACGCAAGCTCAACCTGCTCGACCTGCCGGGCGACTCCAGCTTCCAGGGGGAGCTGCGCTGCGCCGCGCGCGTGGTGGAGGGGATGCTGGTCGTCGTCTCCGGCGTGATGGGCGCCGAGGTGGGCACGACGCGGGCCTGGAAGCTCGCGGACGAGCTCGGGCTCGCGCGGGTGCTGTTCGTGAACATGCTCGACCGCGAGCGCGCGGACTTCTTCCGCACGCTCGAGCAGCTCCGCTCCCAGCTCTCGCCGCAGTGCGTCGCGGTGCACGTGCCGATCGGCTCCGAGCACGAGCTGACCGGCATCGTGGACGTGCTGCACATGTGCGCGTACACGAGCCCGGAGGGCGGCAAGGAGGGCGAGCCGGGCCCGATCCCGGACGAGCTCGCCGACCTCGCCGCCGAGTACCGGGAGAAGCTCCTGGACGCCGTCGTGGAGACGGACGAGGGGCTCATGGAGCGCTACCTCGAGGGCCAGGAATTGGGCGCCGAGGAGGTCGCGGCCGCGCTCAAGGAGGCGGTCACCCGGGGCGAGGTCTTCCCCGTCGCCTGCGGGGTGGCGACGAAGAACCTGGGCACGCACGCGCTCCTCGACCTGCTCGTGGAGGGCGTCCCCTCGCCGGCGAAGAAGGGCTCGCCGATCGACGTGGACGGCGCCGGCACCGCGGTGCTCGTCTTCAAGACGCTGGCCGACCCGTTCGCCGGGCGCATCAACCTCTTCCGGGTGCTCGCGGGCAAGGTGACCGCGGACTCCACGCTCGTCAACCTGCGTACGAAGGGGAAGGAGCGTCTCGGCACGCTGCTCGAGCTGCAGGGCAAGGAGCACAAGCCTGCCCTCGAGTTCGCCGAGGGTGACCTGGGCGCGGTCGCGAAGCTGAAGGACGCGCAGACGGGCGACCTGCTCGCCGACCGGGAGGTGGCGCTCGAGGCGCCTGACTTCGGCTTCCCGGAGCCGGTGATGAGCTTCGCCATCACGCCCAAGGCGAAGGGCGACGAGGAGAAGGTGGCGAGCGCGATCCGGCGCCTCGCGGAGGAGGACCCGACCCTGCGGCTGCGGCGCGACCCGCAGACGGGCGAGGAGATCCTCTCCGGGATGAGCCAGATGCACGTGGAGGTCGCGCTGGAGCGCGCGAAGCGCCGCTTCGGGGTGGACGTCGAGCTCCACCAGCCGCGCGTCCCCTACCGGGAGACGATCCGCAAGGAGGCCCGCGCGCACGCGCGCTACAAGAAGCAGACGGGCGGGCGCGGCCAGTTCGGCGACTGCCACATCGTCATCTCGCCGCTCCAGAACGGCGACTACGAGTTCGTGGACGAGATCGTCGGCGGCGTCATCCCGCAGAGCTTCCGGCCGGCGGTGGACAAGGGCATCCAGGAGGCGATGCAGCACGGCGAGCTCGCCGGTGCCCCCGTGCAGGGCGTGCAGGTCCGCCTCGTGGACGGCACCTACCACTCCGTCGACTCCTCGGAGATGGCATTCAAGATCGCCGGCTCGATGGCCTGGAAGGAGGCCTACCTGAACGCCGACCCGGTCCTGCTCGAGCCGATCATGGAGCTCGAGGTGACCGTGCCCGACGACGCCGTGGGCGCCGTGAACGGCGACCTGAACGCGCGCCGCGGGCGTTTGCAGGGCATGGAGCCCCTCGGCGGGATGACCACCATCCGCGCCGAGGTGCCGCTCGCGGAGGTGCTCACGTACGCGCAGTCGCTCACCTCGATGACGGGTGGTCGCGGCGACTACTCGATGCACTTCCTGCGCTACGAGGAGGTGCCGCCGCACGTGGCCCAGAAGGTGATCGAGGAGGCGCGCAAGGAGCGCGAGGCCGTCAGGGCCTGACGGCCTCGGCGCGCGACCTTCCGCGCTGCGCGCGGAGAGCTCTCGCCGGCGCCGATTCCACAGCCTGTGGACAACGGCGCACCCGGTGCTAGGGTCCGGCCATGCGCGTGACGAAGGCGACCGTCCGCCGCAGCTGCGCCGTCTGCGAGCGCACGCTATTGCAGGGCGAGTACGCGCTCCGCTTCTCGCCCGACGGGCTCGAGTTCGTGGACGTGTGTCCCCTCTGCCAGGACGCGGCGCTCGAGTACGGGTGGGTGCGCGAGGGCGGCCCGCTGTCGCCGGTCCTCACGCCGCCGCGCCGCCGCCGGCCGCGCTGGGCGCAGCTCCTCGGGCTCGCCAACGGCAAGACGGAGCCGGTGGTCCCCGAGCCCGTCCTGCGGCGCCTGTCCGAGTCCGAAGCCGCGCTCGTCGAGGCGGCCGACCTCTTCAACGCGAGCCTCTTCACGCGCACCGTGCAGGGCGTCGCGCGCGCGCTCGGCAGGCCGCTCGTCTCCATCGTCCCGCTCTCGGGCGTCACCGGCGAGGTCGTGCTCACCTTCGCCTGGGAGATCACCTGGTACCAGTACCGCGTGTTCCCCGAGGCGCCGCAGCCGATCCGCCTCGCCGACCGCGGCTCCGACCTCTCCGAGATCGAGCCTGCGTTCACGAGCTGGAACGCGCAGCTGGACGAGAACGGCCGGGTCGTCCCCGACGTCGCCCGCTAGCGCTGAGGAGCCGTCCTCGCCGGTCGGTGCCGATCGCCGTGTCGCGGCGGGCGTGCTCGACGCGCTGCTCCTGGGGCTCGGCTTCGGGCTCCTGAGCATCACCGAGCTGGCGCTCGCGTCCGAGCAGGAGGCGGACATCGCGCTGTACGCGTGGGTCTTCGCGCTCGCTCCCCTCTACTTCGCGCTCTACCACGCGTACGGGACGGGCGCCACGCCGGGGCAGCTCGAGCTGCGGATCGGGCTGCGCGACGCGCGCTCGGGCAAGCGGCCCGGCCTGGCACGCGCGCTCGCCCGCTCGCTGCTCGGCCTCGTCTTCCTCGTCACGGTCGTCCCCGCGCTCGTCGAGCTCGCGCTCCTGCTCTCGGGGCGCTCGCTCCGAGACCGCCTCACGCGCACGCGGGTGGAGGCGATCCGACTCCACGGCAAGGCGCCGCAGCTCGCG
>DATLYU010000004.1:0-2974 GCA_035574435.1 Gaiellaceae bacterium
AAGAGCGCGTCCGCGTCCACCACCGCGGGCAGGTCGACGCGCTCGAGCAGCCCGCGCACGAGCGCGCGCCGGCCCTCGGCGCGGCCGAGCCCGGGCCCGAGCGCGAGCGCTCCCGCTCGCTCCGCGGCGCGCGCGATCGTCTCCAGGGCGTCCTCCTCGCGCCACCCGACCTTGACGGGCTCGAGGGCCAGCGCCTCCACCACGGGCAGCGACTCGGCGGGCACGGCCAGGGTCGCATACCCCGCGTCCGCGCGCAGCGCGGCCAAGGCGGCGAGGCAGGCGGCGCCGGTCATCCCCGGCCCGCCGCCGACGACGAGCACGGAGCCGGCCGTGTACTTCGTGTCCTGCGGCCCGCGGCGAGGCACGAGGTCGAGGAGGGCGCGGGTCGCGCGGCGGTGCTCGGTCGCGAGCTGCTCGAGGCCGATGTCTGCGACCGAGACGCGGCCCGCGTGGAAGCGGCCCGGCGCGACCACGAGCCCGACCTTGGGCGCGTGGAAGGTGACGGTGAGCGCGGCACGCACCGCGGCGCCCGCGACCTCCCCGGTGGAGGCGTTCACGCCGGAGGGGAGGTCGACGGCGACGACCGGGGCGCCGCACGCGTTCATCCGCTCGATCAGCGCCGCCGCCTCTGGGCGCGGCGCGCCGCGGAAGCCGGTGCCGAAGAGGGCGTCCACGACCACGTCCGCGCCCTCGACGTCCTCCGTCTCCTCCGCCTGCAGCCCCGCCTCGCGGAGGACGCGCGCGGCCACGCGCCCGTCCCCGCCGTTCGACCCGCCGCCGCAGACGCAGGCGAAGCGGCGGGCGTCCGGGAAGGCGCGCAGCGCCTCGTGCGCGACCGCCGTTCCGGCTCGCTCCATGAGCTCGGGGACGGTGTCCGGGTAGCCGGGGTAGCGCTCCTCGGCCGCGCGCATCTCCGCGGCCGTGTACAGCGGCTCGAAGGGCTCAGCCATCGCGTGGCGAGACCACGGCGATCGCGGCCGCGAGCTCGCGCGAGTGCGTCATGGAGAGGTCGATCGCGCCGGCGCCGACCCGCTCGGCGAAGGCGGCCGTGCGCCCGGAGAGCCGCACGCCCGGCTTCGGGCGGCCGACGATCTCCACCTCCTTCCAGGTGAAGCGCACGCCGCAGCCGAGCGCCTTGCCGACCGCCTCCTTGCCCGCGAAGCGGGCTGCGTAGCTCTCCGCGGGGTTCGCCCGCGAGTCGCAGTAGGTGCGCTCCGCCTCGGTGAAGCAGCGCTCGCGGAAGCGTGGCCGCTCGAGCGCGCGCCGCACGCGCTCGATCTCGATCAGGTCGACGCCGACCCGCATGCCTAGGCGCTCCACTCGCCGCTCAGGTCGGCCTCGAGCAGCGGCGGGAAGTGCGCCAGGGAACTGACCACGATGTCGGGCCCTGGGTCGGCGCGCTCGAGCGCCTCCGGGCGGAACTTCCCCGTCCGCACAAGGACGGTGCGCATGCCGAAGAGGCGCGCGCCGCGCACGTCCGACTCGACGTCGTCCGTGATCAGCCACGTCCGCTCGGGCTCCGCGTCGAGGGCGTCCAGGGCGGCGGCGAAGTACGACGGGCTCGGCTTGCCGAGGATCGTCGCCTCCACGCCCGTCGCGTACTCCAAGCCGGCGACGAACGCGCCGCCGTCGAGCATCGGCCCGCGCTTCGTCTGCCACCAGCGGTTCTTGTGCAGGCAGAAGAAGGCGGCGCCCATCTGGATCTCCGCGAACGCGCGCGCGAGGTTCATGTAGCTGAAGACCTGGTTCGGCTCGAGCGTCTCGTCGCAGCCGCCCACGAGCACCGCGTCGGCGTCGTGCCCGACGAGCTCCAGCCCCTCCAGGTCGGGAACGATCGCCGGCATGACGAGCGCGAGCACGCGCTTCCCCGCGAGCTCGCGCGCCGCCGTCCGGGGAGTCGTCTGGAGCTCCTCGTCGGCGAGCTCGAAGCCCATCTCCCGCAGCTCGGCGGCCAGCCGGGCGCGCGGGAGCGTCGAGTTGTTGGTCACGAAGCGGAGGCGGTGGCCGGCGGCGCGGAGCTCGGCGACGGCCTCCACGGCCCCCGGGATGGGCTCTCCGGAGACGTGGAGCACGCCGTCCACGTCGAGCAGAATGCAGGCCATGGAGCGTGAGTCTATTCGGGTCACGCGCTCCGTCCGCCTGCCGCTCTCGGAGGTCGAGCTGCGCGTGTCGCGCTCCAGCGGGCCGGGCGGCCAGCACGCGCAGAAGTCCTCCACGCGCGTGGAGGCGGTGCTCGACGTGGAGGCCTCGAGCGCGCTCAGCGACGCGCAGAAGCGGCGCGTCGTCGCGCGCGCGGGCCCGGTGCTGCGCGCCGTCGCACAGGACGAGCGCAGTCAGCTCCGCAACCGCGAGCTCGCGCTCGAGCGCCTCGTCGAGAAGCTGCGCCGGGCGCTCGCGCTCGAGCGGCGCCGCGTCGCCACGGCGCCGTCGCCGCAGGCGCGCGAGCGCCGGCTCGCCGAGAAGCGGCTCCGAGCGCGAGCGAAGGAGCTCCGGCGTCCGCCGGACGCGGAATAGACTCGCCGCGGTGGATGCGCTGAAGCTCGCCCCGCTCCTGCCTCAGCTTCCGCGCGAGCGCACCCGGCTGCTCGACAACCTCGGGCGCATCCGGCGCGAGGTGGGGCCGATCACGCCCGAGCTCTCGGACGCCCTCGCCGACCACATGAACATCCGCCGCGGCGAGGTGCACGAGGTGGTGTCCTTCTACTCCTTCCTGCAGGTGCCGCTCGAGACGCCGCGGGTGTGCACGGGGCCCGTGTGCGACTGTTCCGGCGCGCGCGAACTGCTCGCGCGGACCCCGGGCGCGATCGAGGTCGCCTGCCTGGGCCACTGCGACCTCGCGCCCGTCCTCCTGCAGGGCGAGGAGATCGTTCCCGCGGTCACGCACGCGACGAACGACGGGCCGGCCGTCGGGCTCGGCCGCCGCGACGAGACGCTGGCCGACTACGCGGCCCGCGGAGGGCTCGAGGTGCTGCGC
>DATLYU010000005.1:0-4899 GCA_035574435.1 Gaiellaceae bacterium
GCGTAGCGCGACTTGAACTTGTGGGCGCTCTGGAAGAAGCAGACGACGTCGCCGTCTCGTGCGTACGCCGGCATCCCGTACCACGTCCTGGGCACGAGCCCTGGCGCGTTGGCCTGGACGAGGGCGTGGATGCGCTCGGCCAGGCGCCGGTCCTGCTCCGGCATCTCGGCGACCTTCGCCAGCAGGTCGCGCTCGCCCTCCTCCCGGCTCGCGCGCCCGCGCGCGGCCGCCTTCAGCTCCCGCGCACGCTCGCGCATCGCCGCCTTCTCCTCGGCGGTGAAGCCCTGGGACCGCGCGCCGAGCCGTCGCTCCCCGCTCTTCCGCTTGCCGTCCCTCTCAGCCATCCCACAGCCCTCCGTGTCTCGTGCGTCCAGCGCGCGACCGGGACGGCCGCGACGACGTGCTACGGTTGTCTGACTCTAGAGCGAGTTCGGTTTGCGTCTCGACGCCTTCCTCGCCCGTTCGTTACGTACCGAGGGAGGTGTTTTTCATGGCAAACGGAACCGTCAAGTGGTTCAACGACAGCAAGGGCTACGGCTTCATCGTCCCCGACGAGGGGACGAAGGACCTGTTCGTGCACCACAGCAACATCGCCGGCGACGGCTTCAAGTCGCTCGCCGAGGGCGCCCGCGTCTCGTTCGAGCAGCGCGAGGGCTCGAAGGGGCCCGAGGCGACCAACGTGGCTCCGGTCGCGTAGCCGACGGCTGAGGGCCGCGTGCTCCGGCGCGCGGCCCTCTTCCCACGCGTCCCACGTACGCATCGCATGCAGAGCCCCGAGGATCACAACTACCAGGCGATCGAGCGGCTCGAGGCTCTCCTCGAGGAGCTCCGCGCCGATCCGTCGACGGCCCGCGAGCGCGAGGCGATCCGCGAGATCGGCTACGAGATCGCGATCGCCATCCGCGAGGTGGGCGCAATGCTGATCAACGTCGGGTGGGAGCAGACGTACGCTGCCAACCGACCGTCGGGCGGCAAGCCCGAAGCGAAGCCCTAGCGCGACCTACGCGCGCGGGAGGACGAAGAACGCGATCGCCGCGTACTGGCAGCCGGCGGCGGCGAGCGTGAGCAGGTGGAAGACCTCGTGGTAGCCGAACACGCGCGGCAGCGGGTCGGGCGCGCGCCGCACGTAGACGACGGCGCCGGCGCTGTACAGGACGCCTCCGGCGAGGACGAGCAGCAGGCCCGGCGGCGGAACCTCGAGCAGCTCCGAGAAGGCGGCGACGCCCGACCACCCGAGCGCCAGGCCGATCGCCGCGGACAGCCACTTGGGCGCGCGCACCCAGACCAGCTTGGTGACGGTCGCCGCCAGGGCGCCGCCCCACACGACGGCGAGCACCGGCACCGCCCAGCCGGGCGAGAGCACGATGAGCCCGAACGGCGTGTACGTGCCCGCGATCAGGAGGTAGATGCCGGCGTGGTCGAGGCGGGCGAGCCAGCCGCGGACGCCGGGGCTCCAGGTCGGCCGGTGGTAGAGCGCGCTGAGGCCGAAGCACGCGGCGATGCAGGCGGCGAAGACGAGCGCCGCGAGGCGCGGCCGCCCGGGCTCGGCCGTGAGCACGAGCGCAGCGCCGAGGCCGAGCGCCGCGTAGAAGCCGAGCTCGTGCAGCACCCCGCGCAGTCTCGGCTTGGCGCCGGCGGCGGTCGCGATCACACGCACGAGTGTAGGCGCGCCGGACCGCAGCTGCGGAGCGCCCTCAGGAGTAAGCTGGTTCGACTGGCCCCGCGCTCGGAGCCCGGCCGCGAGCCCGCATCCCACCGACGCGCACGGCGCGCGAGGCGAGGAGCTCGAGGAGAACGGGCTCGCCCGCGGGGCCAGCGTCGAAAGCTCCCAGCCACATGGGAGCCGGCCGGCGTCAGGAGAGCGGGCTGCGCGGCGTGCCGCTGATCCGCCCCGGCCGCAGCGGGCGCACGTGCTCGTGCACGCTCTCGAGCACGTCGCGCAGAGACTCGAAGCCGGCGTCGTCGAGGTGGCGGGCGAAGTGCTCGTAGATTCCCCGGCGGTGGACGGCGCGCGCGGCGTGCAGCGCCTCCTGCCCCTTCGGCGTCATCACGACCTCGATCGCACGCCGGTCCTCGGCCGGGCGCGTCCGCTCGACGAGCCCCGCCTCCTCCATGCGGTCGATGACCCGCGTGAGGCCGCTCTTGCTGGCCAGGATCCGGCTCGCCAGCTCCTTCATGCGCACGGGGCGCTCGGCCTCCTCCAGGTTGACGAGCACGTCGTACCAGCGCAGCGTCATCCCAGCCTCCTCCTGCAGCTCGTGGTCGAGGATGTCGATCAGCGCGTACGCGCACTCCAGGAAGACGCGCCAGATGGCGCGCTGTCTCGGCGTGGGGCTTGACATCATTACTTCGCTGTGCAACTATCCACTCTCGTACTGTTTGCAGTAGGACTGATGCAAAGCGTACCACTCAATCGGCCCGACGGCGAGAGAGGAGACCCGCAGTGAGCACGAGCACGACCATGACCGAGACGGCAGGCCGGCCCCTCAGCCGCCCGGCCGCGACTGGCCCCGCGCTCTGGGGCCCCGGCGACCACTACACCTTCCTCGTCACGGGCGAGGAGTCCGGCGGCGCGTACTTCGCGATGGAGGCGCTCGTGCCGCCCGGCGGCGGCCCGCCCCCGCACATCCACACGCGCGAGGACGAGACCTTCTACGTGCTCGAGGGCGAGATCGAGTTCCTGCTCGGCGAGGAGCTGATCACGGCCGGCCCGGGCCACTTCGTCAGCGTCCCCCGCGGGACGGTGCACCGCTTCCGCAACGCGGGCACGGAGACGGCGCGGCTCGTCCTCACCTTCACGCCGTCGGGGATCGAGAAGTGGTTCGGGGAGACGCTCGACCCGGCTCCCAACGTCGTCCGCCCCGAGGACGTGCCCGACAACGTGGGCGAGGTGGCGGCCCGCTACGCCGCCACCGCCTGGCGCTACGGCATCGAGTTCGTCTAGCGGGATCGCGCCCGAGCGGAGGGCCTCGCCGGGCGTCAGGCGACCGCGGAGCCGTCCTCGACGGGGCGGTCCGGGCGCAGGAGCACGACCCCCTGCTCGTCCGAGAGCGCTCCCAGCACGAGCACCTCGCTCACGAACCCGGCGATCCGCTTGGGCGCGAGCCCGAGCACCGCGACCACCTGCCGGCCGACGAGCTCCTCCTTGCGGTAGTGGGCGATCTGCGCGCTCGAGCGGCGCTCGCCGCGCGGGCCGAAGTCGATGCGCAGCGTGTACGCCGGCCGTCGCGCGCCCGCGAGCTCCTCGACCTCGCGGATCGTCCCCACCGCGAGCTGCAGCCGCTCGAGCTCCTCCCAGGTCGCGCTCACGCCCTCACTCTCGCACCCCCGGCGACCCGGACGGCGTAAGAAGCGGCGCGGCGGCGACACCAACTCCTCCGTACACCGACGGAAGGAGAACCGATGCCCTACGGCGACTGGGTGAACGAGCTTCCGACCGGCTTCTTCCTGGCCGTGCACGTCGCGGCCTTCGCCGCCGGGGCGGGGTTCGCGTGGCTGGCGCTCAAGCGCGAGCTGACGCTCCTCGGCTCCGCGTTCTCGCTCTACGCGGCGGCCGAGCTCGTCTACATGACCTACCACCTCGACTGGACCGTCTTCCTCTTCGCGCACACGATCGCGGAGGTGCTCGACCTCGCCGCCTTCGTGCTCGTCTTCGCGGCCGCGGTCCTCTCGCTCGCGCGCCGGCCGGCGCTCGGCGTCAGCTCGACGTGACGCCCCTGCGCGTGCTCCTGCTCGCGGCGGCGCTCGTCGCCGCGGGCTGCGGCGGGAGCGGGACGAGCGAGCCCGTGCGCACGAACGAGGTCGCGATGGCGAAGAGCTACCGCTTCGAGCCGCAGGTCGTCGCGGTCGACGCGGGCGACACCGTCACCTGGACGAACGAGGACAACTTCACGCACACGGTTCAGGTGGACGGCCAAGCCGACCGCCGGGTCGAGCGGGGCGAGAGCGTGTCCATCGCCTTCCCCGAGCCCGGTACGTACCACTACGTCTGCACCCTGCACCGCCGCGACATGGACGGCGAGGTGATCGTCCGGTGACGAGTGCGGAGGTGCGCATCGACGCCGTGGTCGTCTCCTGCGCGCTCAGCGCGGGCATCCACGCGGCGCTCGTCCCCCAGCACCTGCGGGAGGGCCTCGGGCCGGGCGCAGCCTTCGCGCTCTCCGCCGCTCTCCTCGCCGGCTGTGCGATCGCGCTCACGCGGCGGCCGGAGCGAAGCGTCGTGCGGGCCGCGACCGCGACCGTCCTCGGCGGCCTGCTCGCGGCCTACGCGGCGGGGACGACCGCCGGGCTCCCGCTGCTCCACCCCGAGCCCGAGCCCGTCACCGGGCTCGGGCTCGCCACGAAGGCGATCGAGGCGGCCGGGCTGCTCGTCCTCCTCGCCGGCGTGCGGCCGGCCGCCACCAGTCGACCCCGAGCGAAAGGAACGATCACATGAGCACCCCCTCCCGCCCCATCCCGCTTGCGCTGAGCGGGCTCGTCGCGGTGTTCGCCGCGCTCGTCGCCCTGGCCGTCTCCGGCGGGCACGCCGCGCAGGCCCACGACGAGTCGCACGCCGCGGCGACCGTCACCCGAGCCGAGCTCGAGCTCCGCCAGGACCTACGCCGGCTCTGGGAGGACCACGCCACCTGGACGCGGCTGGCGGTGATCAGCCTCACCACCGACGCGCCCGACACGCAGGCCACCGTCGCCCGCCTGCTCCGCAACCAGACGGACCTCGGCAACGCCGTCAAGCCCTTCTACGGCGCCGCCGCGGGCAGGCAGCTGACCGCGCTCCTGCGCGAGCACATCCTCGTCGCCGCCGACCTGATCGCGGCGGCGAGGGAGGGCGACTCGCAGGCCGTGGCTGCCGAGCAGGCCCGCTGGGCCGGAAACGCGGATCGGATCGCCGCGCTCCTCGCG
>DATLYU010000006.1:0-9637 GCA_035574435.1 Gaiellaceae bacterium
CCGGGCGCTGGCCGCGACGGCGACGCTGGACGATGCCGAGCCCCTCGCGGTCGACGCCGCGCCCGCGGCCCTCACGCGAGGCGCCGAGGCCCTCCGCGGAGGCGCCGCGCCGCCGCCGGGCCTGATCCTGGTCGCCCAGGCGGGACTCCCGCCCGCCGGCGCCCTCGTAGCCCTCGGGCATGATCTCGCCCTTGTTGATCCAGACCTTGACCCCGATCTTCCCGAAAGTGGTGTCCGCCTCGGCCTGGCCGTAGTCGATGTCGGCGCGAATCGTGTGCAGCGGCACGCGGCCCTCGGAGTACATCTCCCTGCGGCGCATCTCTCCGCCGCCCAAGCGGCCGGCGGCCGTGATCTTGATGCCCTGCGCGCCCGAGCGCATGGCCGACGCCAGCGAGCGCTTCATCGCACGCCGGAAGCTGACGCGGTTCTCGAGCTGCTCGGCGATGGACTGGGCGACGAGCTTCGCATCCAGCTCGGGGCGCTTGATCTCGTTGATGTTGATGTGCACGTTCTTCTTCGTGATCGCGTGCAGCTCGCGGCGCAGCGCGTCCACCTCCACGCCCGACTTGCCGATCACGATCCCCGGGCGCGCCGTGTAGATGTCCACCGTGATGCGCTGCTTGTCCTTGCGGATGAGGATGTCCGAGAGCCCAGCGTGCGAGAGCTTGCGCAGGATGTGCTGGCGGATGCGGACGTCCTCGAGCAGGTAGTCCGAGAACTCGCGCTTCCCGGTCCACCAGTTGGACTTCCAGTCGTGGATGACGCCGACGCGGAACCCGCCGGGGTGCACCTTCTGGCCCATCAGACAGCCGCCTCCTCTTTCTTCCTCCGCCGGGTCGTCGTCTGCTGCTTGGCCTCTGCCGCCGGCTCGACCGGCTGCTCGGCGGCCCGCGCCCGCCGGCGGCGCCGCGGCGCCTGCTCCGGCGCCTCCACGAGGACGAGCGTGACGTGGCACGTGCGCTTGCGGATGCGGTTCACGCGGCCGCGGGCGCGCGGGCGCCAGCGCTTGAGCGTGGGCCCCTCGTCCGCGTAGGCGGCCTCGACCACGAGGTCGTCGCCGTCCAGGCCATGGTTCGCCTCCGCGTTCGCGACCGCCGAGCGGAGCACCCGCTCGATCTCGGTGGCGGCTGCCCTGGGCGTGAACGCCAGGATCGTCCTGGCCTCGGGCACGCTGCGCCCGCGGATGTGGTCGAGCACCACCCGCGCCTTGCGTGCGGACATCCGCAGCCACTTGGCCTGCGCGCGCACCCGCTGCCTGTCGTCCGCGACGGTGCTCACCTCAGCGCCTCTTCACCTGCGCCTGGCGATCGCCCGCGTGCCCGCGGAACGTGCGCGTGGGGGCGAACTCGCCGAGCTTGTGCCCGACCATCTGCTCGGTCACGAAGACGGGCACGTGCTTGCGGCCGTCGTGCACTGCGATCGTGTGCCCGACCATCTCGGGGAAGATCGTGGAGGCACGCGACCAGGTGCGGATCATCCGCTTCTCCCCGGCCGCGTTCATGGCCTCGATCCGGCTCATGAGCCGCTCCTCGACGAACGGCCCCTTCTTGGACGAGCGGCTCACTTAGCGCTTCCTCTCCTTCCCGCGGCGCCGGCCGCGGACGATCAGCTTGTCGGACTCCTTGTGCTTGCGGCGCGTGCGCTTGCCGAGCGTCGGCACGCCCCACGGGGTGACCGGGTGCCGGCCGCCCTTCGTCTTGCCCTCGCCGCCACCGTGCGGGTGGTCGACCGGGTTCATGGCCGAGCCACGGACGGCCGGCCGCTTGCCGAGCCAGCGGCTGCGCCCCGCCTTCCCGCTCGACTGGTTGGCGTGATCGGCGTTCCCGACCTGGCCCACCGTCGCCCGGCAGGCGAGGAGCACGCGCCGGAGCTCGCCGGAGGGGAGCCGCAGGACGCCGTGCTCGCCGTCCTTGGCCACGAGCTGCACCGACGCGCCCGCCGAGCGCGCCATGCGCGCGCCCTGGCCGGGCCGGAGCTCGACGGCGTGGACGAGCGTGCCCGTCGGGATGTTCGCGAGCGGGAGCGCGTTGCCGGGCTTGATGTCCGCTCCGGGGCCGGACTCGACCACCGCGCCGACGCGCAGTCGCGCGGGCGCGAGGATGTACGACTTGGCCCCGTCCGCGTAGTGCAGGAGGGCGATCCGCGCGGAGCGGTTCGGGTCGTACTCGATCGCCGCCACCTTCGCGGGCACGCCGTCCTTCGTGCGCTTGAAGTCGATGGCCCGGTAGCGCCGCTTGTGCCCGCCGCCCTGGTGGCGCGTGGTCACGCGTCCGCGGTTGTTGCGGCCGCCCTTCTTCGTCAGCGGCTCGGTGAGCGCCTTCTCGGGCTCGCTCTTCGTGATCTCCTCGAAGCCGGGAACGGTCATGAACCGGCGCCCCGGGCTCGTGGGCTTGAACTTGCGCAGCGCCACTAGACCGACGCCCCCTCGAAGATCTCGATCTCGTAGCCCTCCTTGAGCTGGACGATCGCCTTCTTCCAGCCCGGCTTGCGCCCGCGCGTGAACCCGCGGCGCTTCGGCTTCGGCTGCACCTTGACGATGTTCACGCCCGCGACCTTGACGTCGAAGAGCTCCTCGACCGCCTGACGGATCTGGGTCTTGTGCGCGTCCTCGTGCACGCGGAACGTGTACTTGCGGTCGGTGATGAGCGAGTAGCTCTTCTCGGAGACCACGGGCGCGAGCAGGACCTGGTTCGGGTGCAGGCTCACTCCTCGTCCTCCTCCCCGGCCGGCGCGCCGTTGCCTGCGCCCGCCCGCGCGAGCACGCCCGGCAGGGCGGCCTCGGTCACGAGCACGAAGCGCGCCCAGGCGAGCGACGCCACCTCGAGCTCGGCGGGCACGGTCACGAGCACGCGCCCCAGGTTGCGGAACGACTTGACCACCGCCTCCTCGTCCTCCGACGCGACCACTACGACCGGCCGCGGGCGCTCCGCGAGGAGCTCGGCCGCCGCCCGCGTGGACGGCGTCTCGAAGACGGACGCGTCGAGCAGCGCGAGTGACCCCTCCGCGACGTGGCCGGAGAGCACGCCGCGCAGAGCCGCGCGCCGCGCCTTGCGGTTCACCTTCGTCTCGAAGCTGCGCATGACGGGCGGGAAGGCCACCCCGCCCCCGGTCCAGTGCGGAGCGCGCGTCGTACCGGCGCGCGCCCGGCCGGTGCCCTTCTGGCGCCAGGGCTTCGAGCGCCCGCCGGCGACGAGGCCGCGGCTCTTCGCGCCGCGCGTGCCCGCGCGCGCGGCGTTCAGCTCCGCCCGCACGGTCTCGTGCACCAGGTGCGGCTTGAGCTCGGCCGCGAACACGGCCGCCTCGAGCGCCACCTGCTTCTCCTTCTGCCCGCCCAGGACGGGCACCTTCGGCGCGGCCGCCATCATGCGCTCCTGATCTCCAGCAGGCCGCTCTTCGGCCCCGGGACGGAGCCGCGCAGGAGGAGCAAATTGCGCTCGCGGTCCACGTCGTGCACGACGAGCCCCCGCTGCGTGACGCGCGTCCCGCCCATGCGGCCGGCCATGCGCATGCCCTTGAGGACGCGGGAGGGCGTGGCCGAGGCGCCGATCGAGCCCGGCTTGCGGATGTTGTGCGAGCCGTGCGAGACGGGCCCGCGCGTGAAGCCGTGGCGCTTGATCGTGCCCTGGAAGCCCT
Organism: Gaiellaceae bacterium; assembly: GCA_035574435.1. GTDB lineage: Bacteria > Actinomycetota > Thermoleophilia > Gaiellales > Gaiellaceae > GMQP-bins7. The sequence goes on from DATLYU010000006.1 coordinate 3,634, forward strand.
TCCCGATGGAGACGCCGGAGACCTTGACCTCCTCGCCCGGCTCGAAGACGTCCACGGTCACGGTCTCGCCGACGGTGAGGCCGGTCGCGCCGCGGAACTCGACGAGCCGCCGGTGCGGATCGACGCCCGCCTTGCGCAGGTGCCCGAGCTCGGGCTTGGAGACCTTGCGTTCCGGGACGGCGTCGAAGGCGAGCTGGACGGCCTCGTAGCCGTCCGTTTCGGCGGTCTTCACCTGGACCACGGGGCAGGGGCCCGCCTCGATCACGGTGACCGCGGTCATCCGGCCCGTCTCCGGGTCGAACACCTGGCTCATGCCCAGCTTCCTGCCGAGGATCCCCTTCATCCCGTCCCTAGAGCTTGATCTCGATGTCCACCCCGGCCGGGAGGTCGAGCCGCATCAGCGAGTCGACCGTCTTCGGCGTGGGGCTGTGGATGTCGATGAGGCGCTTGTGCGTGCGCACCTCGAAGTGCTCGCGCGAGTCCTTGTCCTTGAACGGGCTCCGGATCACGCAGTACACGTTCTTCTCGGTCGGCAGCGGGACCGGCCCGGTGATGGTCGCGCCGGTCCGCTGCGCCGTCTCCACGATCTGGGACGCCGAGCGATCCACCTGCTGGTGGTCGTAGCCCTTCAGCCGGATGCGGATCTTCTGCTGCGGCATGTGCGCTCTCCCCGGGCCCCGTCTCGCGTCCCTACTTGAGGATCTCCGTCACCACGCCCGCGCCGACCGTGCGGCCGCCCTCGCGGATCGCGAAGCGGAGTCCCTGGTCCATGGCGATGGGCTGGATGAGCTCGATCTCCATGTTCGTGTTGTCGCCGGGCATGACCATCTCCTGGCCCTCGGGCAGCTTGATCGTCCCGGTGACGTCCGTCGTGCGGAAGTAGAACTGCGGCCGGTAGCCGTTGAAGAACGGCGTGTGGCGCCCGCCTTCGTCCTTGGAGAGGACATACACCTCGGCCTTGAAGTGCGTGTGCGGCGTGATCGAGCCGGGCTTCGCGAGCACCTGGCCGCGCTCCACCTCCTCGCGCTTGATGCCGCGCAGGAGCGCGCCGGCGTTGTCGCCCGCCTGCGCGTAGTCGAGCGTCTTCTGGAACATCTCGAGCCCGGTGACCACGGTCTTCTTCGTCTCCGGGTGGATGCCGACGATCTCGACCTCCTCGCCGACCGTGAGCTTGCCCTGCTCGATGCGGCCCGTGACGACGGTGCCGCGGCCGGTGATCGTGAACACGTCCTCGATCGGCATGAGGAACGGCTTGTCCACGTCGCGTACCGGCTCGGGGATGTAGCTGTCCACGGCGTCCATGAGCTCGAGGATCTTGGGCGTCCACTCCGGGTCGCCCTCGAGCGCCTTGAGCGCGGAGACCGGCACGACCGGGATGTCGTCGCCCGGGAACTCGTACTTGGAGAGCAGCTCGCGAACCTCCATCTCGACGAGCTCGAGCAGCTCGGGGTCGTCGACCATGTCGGCCTTGTTCAGCGCGACCACGATCGAGGGCACCTCCACCTGGCGCGCGAGGAGGATGTGCTCCCGCGTCTGGGGCATCGGGCCGTCGGCGGCCGAGACCACGAGGATCGCGCCGTCCATCTGGGCGGCGCCCGTGATCATGTTCTTGATGTAGTCGGCGTGCCCCGGGCAGTCGACGTGCGCGTAGTGCCGCTTCGCCGTCTCGTACTCCACGTGCGCCGTGTTGATCGTGATCCCGCGCTGCCGCTCCTCCGGCGCCTTGTCGATCTCGTCGAACGAGGTCGCCTGCGTGTTCGTGCCCGACTCGGCGAGGACCTTGGTGATCGCCGCGGTGAGCGTCGTCTTGCCGTGGTCGATGTGGCCGATCGTGCCGACGTTGACGTGCGGCTTTGTGCGCTCGAACTTCTGCTTGGCCATCTGGCTCTAACCCCCGAAACTTGGACTCTCGTTTACGCTGTCTTCTCGCTCGCCACGAGGCTCTCGGCGATCCCCGCGGGCACTTCCTCGTAGCGGTCGAACTGCATCGTGAACGTCGCGCGGCCCTGCGTCATCGAGCGCAGGTCGGTCGCGTAGCCGAACATCTCCGCGAGCGGGACGCTCGCGCGGATCGACTGCGACCCGCCGACCGGCTCGAGGTGCTCGACCCGGCCGCGACGCGCGTTCAGGTTACCAATGACGTCGCCCAGGTACTCCTCTGGCGTCACCACCTCGACGGACATGACCGGCTCGAGGAGCTTGGGCTTGGCCCGCTTCATGCCCTCCTTGAACGCGAGCGAGCCGGCGATCTTGAACGCGCGCTCGCTCGAGTCGACCTCGTGGTACGAGCCGTCCACGAGCTCGACCTTCACGTCCACCACCGGGTAGCCGGCGAGGACGCCCGCGCTCATCGCCTCCTGGATGCCGGCGTCCACCGCCGGGATGTACTCCTTGGGGATCTTGCCGCCGACGATCCGGTCGACGAACTCGTAGCCCGCGCCCGGTGGCTGCGGCACGAGGTTGATGACGACGTCGCCGTACTGGCCCGAGCCGCCCGTCTGCCGGACGAACCTGCCCTGCACGTTCTCCACCGGCCGGCTGATCGTCTCCCGGTAGGCGACCTGCGGGCGGCCGACGTTGCCCTCGACCCCGAACTCGCGCTGCAGGCGGTCGACGATGATCTCCAGGTGCAGCTCGCCCATGCCGGCGATCAGCGTCTGGCCGGTCTCCTCGTGGGTGGACACGCGGAAGGTGGGATCCTCCTCGGCGAGGCGCTGGAGCGCCTGCGCGAGCTTGTCCTGGTCGGCCTTCGTGCGCGGCTCGATGGCGACCGAGATGACCGGGTCCGGGAAGGACATGGACTCGAGCACGATCGGGGCCGAGTCGGCGGCGAGCGTGTCCCCCGTCGTCGTGAACTTGAACCCGACGATGGCCGCGATCTCGCCGGCGCCGATCTCCTCCCGCTCCTCGCGGTGGTTCGCGTGCATCTGCAGGATGCGGCCGATCCGCTCGGTCTTGCCGTTCGTCGTGTTCAGCACCCGGTCGCCCGCCTTGACCTGGCCCGAGTAGACGCGGATGTAGGTCAGCTTGCCGACGTACGGGTCGGACATGACCTTGAACGCAAGCGCGGAGAACGGCGCCTCCAGCGCGGGCGGCCGCGAGACCTCCTGCGAGCTCTTCGGGTCGACGCCCTGCACGGGCGGGACGTCCAGCGGGCTCGGGAGGTAGTCGACGATCGCGTCCAGGAGCGGTTGCACGCCCTTGTTCTTGAAGGCGGAGCCCGCGAGCACGGGCGTGATCCGCCCGGCGAGCGTTCCCGCCCGCAGCGCGCGGCGGATCATCTCCGGCGTGACCGCCTCCTCGTCCTCGAGGTACGTCTCCATGAGCTCGTCGTCGAACTCGGCGATCGCGTCGATCACGGCGTGGTGCCCGGAGCGGGCCGCCTCCAGGTACTCGTCGGGGACCTCCTCCACGATCACGTCCGTCCCGAGGGCGTTCGCGTACGTGATCGCCTTCAGCTCGACCAGGTCGATCACGCCGGCGAACCGCTCCTCCTCGCCGAGCGGGAGCTGGATCGGCACCGGGTTCGCGCCCAGCCGGTCGCGCATGGACTGCACGGCCGCCTCGAAGTTCGCTCCCGTGCGGTCCATCTTGTTGATGAACGCGATGCGCGGGACGCGGTAGCGGTCGGCCTGCCGCCACACGGTCTCGGACTGCGGCTGCACGCCGGCGACCGAGTCGAAGACGGCGACGGCGCCGTCCAGCACGCGCAGGCTGCGCTCCACCTCCACGGTAAAGTCCACGTGGCCGGGCGTATCGATGATGTTGATCCGGAAGTCCCGCCAGAACGCCGTGGTCGCGGCCGAGGTGATGGTGATCCCCCGCTCCTGCTCCTGGGCCATCCAGTCCATCGTCGCGGCGCCCTCGTGCACCTCGCCGAGCTTGTGCGTCCGGCCCGTGTAGAAGAGGATGCGCTCCGTCGTCGTGGTCTTGCCCGCGTCGATGTGGGCCATGATCCCGATGTTCCGGACGCGGTCCAGCGCGACACGGGTGGCGACTGCGCTCATCGTCCCGGCTCCTACCAGCGATAGTGGGCGAAGGCCTTGTTCGCCTGCGCCATCCGGTAGATGTCGTCCTTCTTCTTGTAGGCCCCGCCCTGCTGGGAGAGCGCGTCCACGAGCTCGCCGGCGAGCTTCGCCGCCATGCCCTTCTCGCGGCGCTCGCGCGCGTTCTGGACGATCCAGCGCAGCGCGAGCGTGCGCGCCCGGCGCTGGGGCACCTCGACCGGCACCTGGTAGTTCGCGCCCCCGACCCGGCGAGAGCGGACCTCGAGGACCGGCGTGACCGACTTCACCGCCTGCTCGAGGAGCTCGAGGGGCGGCTTCCCGGTCCGCTCGGAGGCGAGCGCGAGCGCGTCGTAGACGGTGCGCTCGGCGACCGACTTCTTCCCGTTCAGCATGAGCCGGTTCACGAGCTGGGTGACGAGCACCGAGCCGTAGACGGCGTCGGGCGGGAGCTCCCGAGGCTGGACGGCGGTACGGCGTGGCATCGGCGCTCCCCTGCCTCTAGGCCTTCTTGGCGCCGTACTTGGAGCGACCCTGGCGCCGCTCGGAGACGCCGGCCGTGTCCAGGCCGCCGCGGATCACCTTGTAGCGGAATCCCGGCAGGTCCTTGACGCGGCCGCCGCGTACGAGCACGACGGAGTGCTCCTGCAGGTTGTGGCCCTCGCCCGGGATGTACGCACCGACCTCCATGCCGTTCGTGAGCCGGACGCGGGCGACCTTGCGCAGCGCGGAGTTCGGCTTCTTCGGCGTGGTCGTGTAGACGCGCGTGCACACGCCGCGCTTCTGCGGCGCCCCGCGCAAGGCGGGTGTCTTCGTCTTCGCCTTCGGGGTCTTGCGGCCCTTGCGGACGAGCTGGTTGACGGTCGGCACGCGTTCGTCTCCTACGAGTGATCGGCTGCTTTCATCACACAGAAAGGCTGGCGGGCAGGCTCTGCCCGCCAACCGGGCCGCGAGATGGTAGCAGAGCCCGCGCGACCCGGTGCGCGCAGCCCAGCCTCCATCCGGCGCCCCTGCCCGCTTACAGTGCTGCCCACAGGAGCGTGAGCTGGACGACCGCGATCGTCGCCGCTTCCGCGGTAGCCGCGGCCTGCGTCGGGGCAGGCCTGGCCGTCCGTGCCCGCGTCCGCGCGGAGCGCCGCTTCGCGCTCGCGCTCGCCCGCGTGGACGAGCACATGGCCGCGATCTCGAGCACGCTCGCGTCGGCCCTCGAGACCGCCGTCGAGCCCCGCCGCCCAGCGGTCGCCCTCCCGGTCGGCGGCTTCGCCGAGCTGCTCGAGGAGCTGGCCGAGACGGCCCGCACGCTCGTCGGGGCCGACGCGCTCGCGCTGCGCGTGGAGGGCCCGTCCTCGCGCCCCGTGCTCGTGACGACGAGCCCCGGGCTCGACCCGGCGCTGCTCGAGTCGCTGCTCGCCGGCCGGAGCGCCCGCGACGTGCGCGCCGCGACCGTCCAGTGGACGTACGGGCCGTCCGAGCAGGCGCACGCCGCGTACCGCTCGGCCCTCGTCGTCCCCGTCCTCGAGGGCGGCGAGCCGACCGGCGTGCTCGCGGCGTGCTCCGCCGCCCCGGAGGCGTTCGGGTCGGAGCAGGCGGCGGCGGTGCGCGCGCTGCTCGAGGAGGTGGCGCCCACGCTGAGCGCCGCCCGGCGGCTGGCGCGGGTCGAGTCGGGCTCGGTCGTGGACCCGGCGACGGGCGTCCGCAACAACCGCGGCTACCGCCAGGAGCTGGAGCGCGAGGTCGCCCGCGCGGAGCGCACCGGCCGCCCGCTCTCCCTCGTCGTCGTGGATGCGGACGGCGAGGACGTGCGCGAGGTCGCCGCCCTGCTCTCGCGCCTCGTCCGCTCCACGGACGTCGCCTGCCGGAGGCGCGCGCACGAGCTCGCGCTCGTCCTCCCGGAGACGCCGGCGGCGGGAGCCGAGCGGCTCGTCGCCCGCGTGCGCGAGGAGGCCGCGCGGACGCTCGCGACGGGCGGCGGCGCGCGCCTCGCCCTGCGCGTCGTCGAG
>DATLYU010000007.1:0-8499 GCA_035574435.1 Gaiellaceae bacterium
GGCGAGGCTCTCCGCGTCCGCAGCGCGCCCGCCGCGGTCGAGGTCGACGCGCAGGACGGCCGGGTCGTCCCGCAGACGCTTGAGGCCCGCCGGCGTGACGGTGCCCGCGAGCGCCGGTGCCGTCGCCCAGGCTGCGGCGAGCCGGAAGCCGCTCCCGCGCAGGTTCCGGGCGAGGAACGCGCTGCGCGCGGCGCGCACGTCCCCGCTCCCGGTCGCGCCTGCAACACGCAGCGCCACGACCACGCGCGCGCTGCCCGTGCGTTCCGCGGCCGCGGACACGCCCTCGCCGACCACCGGGCGCGGCTGCGACGCCGGGGCGCCGGGCACGCCGAGGACGAGCGCGGCGAGCGCGGCGAGAAGGAGGGCGCGCACGCGCACCGGCGGATCCTAGGCCGATCGGGAGGCTTCGTCCACGGCGGGGGTGGGATTCGAACCCACGAGCCCTTCCGGGCCAGCGGTTTTCAAGACCGCCCCGTTCGACCGCTCCGGCACCCCGCCGCGGCGCATTGTGACCGACGCCGGGCGGGCGACATGCTCGCGCGGCTGCGACCATGCGCACGTGGTCGGCGACGAGGAGAGCGGCACGGGCCCGGCGGCCGCCGGGCCTGACCTGGCGGAGACCCAGCGCGGGCTCCGCGACCAGCCGGACCTGGCCGAGGTCGATTCGTTCCTGGCCGAGGTCGGAGAGCGGCGGCCCGAGGTCGAGGACGCGGCGGCGCTCGCGGCGCGCGCGGTCGCGGGCGACACCCGTGCGCGGGAAGAGCTCATCGAGCGCTTCCTCCCGCTCGTCGTCTCGCTGGCCCGCTCGTACCGCGTGGAGGGGCTGGAGTTCGCGGATCTCGTCCAGGAGGGAGTGCTCGGGCTGCTGCGTGCGCTTGCGCGCTACGACCCGGAGCGCGGCACGCCGTTCGGGCCGTTCGCGACCTGGTGGGTGCGCCAGGCGCTGCAGGAGGCGCGCAGCGACTTCATGCGCCCGCTGCGCATCCCTCCGAAGGCCCTGCGCCAGCTCGCACGGCTGAAGTCGGAGCACGACCGCATCTACGCCTGCGAGGAGCGGCGCCCGACCCTCGACGAGCTGGCGGCGAAGGCGAACGTCGACGTCGCCCAGGCCGAGGCGCTCCTGCGGGCGGACGCGCGCGTGCGCTCGCTCTCCGAGCCGCTCGCGGACACGGAGGGCGAGATCGGCCTGCTCGGCGACCTGCTCGCCGACCCGCTCTCCGTCGAGGACTTCGAGCGCGTGCTGGACGCGGTCGCGGGCGAGCAGCTGCACGCGCTCCTGCGCCGGCTGTCCGAGCGCGAGCGCGACATCGTGGCTGCCCGGCTCGGGCTCGACGGCCGGCAGCCCGAGGCGCTCGCGGAAGTGGGCGCCCGCTACGGGCTGAGCGCCGAGCGCGTCCGTCAGCTCGAGGAGCGGGCGCTCGCGAAGCTGCGGCACGCGGCTGCCAGCCCCGCGTGAGAGGCCGGCGCCCCGGGCTGCGAGCGTGCGCGCCCGGGGCGCCGGGGTCGGCGGTCAGGCCGCGTGCGCGAGCGGCTGCCGGCTCCGCGTGCGCTGCCAGAAGCGCCCGAGCGCGGTAGCCGCCAGGCCGCCGAGCGCGCCCGCGAGGACCGCCGCGACCGCCCACCAGAGGCCGCTCCAGTCGATCCCGAGCGCCTCGTCCAGGGCGATCGTGCCCGGCCCGAGGGCCGCGATCGCGAACGCGCAGGCGGTCATCACCAGCGGCAGCTCGAACCCGCCGTTCGCGTTCCAGAGGCCGTGCCGCCAGTGCACCGCGACCGTGGCCGCGGACATGACCGCCGCGATCAGGAGCGCGGCGAGCGGCGTGAGCAGCCCGGCCGCGAGCAGCAAGCCGCCCACGAGCTCGGCCGAGCCCGCGACGATCACCAGCGGCAGCGCGGGCACGAGACCCGCGGACTCGAAGAACGACGCCGTCGCCCGCGGCCCGTGACCGCCGAACCATGCGAACAGCTTCTGCGCGCCGTGACCGACGAAGAGCCCGCCCACGACGAGGCGGAGCACGAGGATGGCGACGTTCATGCTCCCTCACCTCCTTCCGCACGAGTTCTCCTCTTTCCTGGTAGGCCGCGCCCGCCTGCGTTCAAGGGCTTGAAGCCGGCCGGCGCAGGCCTACAACAGAGCTTGGAGCCGCTCTCGGCTCCGACCAGCGTGCGGTCAACCGAGACTCTGCGAAGGAGGTGAGAGCTATGACGACCCTTGCCACGATGGCTCGCGATCCCTTCTTCTCGGCCTTCGGGATGATCGACGAGCTGCTCAGCCGCATGGTCGGCAACGGCCACGTCCGGCGCGCGTGGGCGCCTCCCGTGGACGTGCGCGAGCTCGACGAGCACTACCTCGTCACGGTCGACCTTCCGGGCGTGGACCCCGAGGCGGTGTCGATCGAGGTCGAGGGTGACGTGCTCACGATCGCCGGCGAGCGGCCGCAGGCGGGTGACGGGGATGTCTACCGCTCCGAGCGGCCCTACGGCCGGTTCGTCCGCTCGCTCGCGCTTCCGAAGGGGTGCGACGTCGACGCCGTGGTCGCCAGCTACCACAACGGCGTGGTCGAGATCCGCGTGCCGAAGCCGGCGACCCAGCGGCCGAAGAAGATCGCCCTCACGACCGAGCAGAAGGCGATCGCGCAGCCGACCGAGAAGCTCGCCGCTTGAGCGAGGCGCGGGGGCCGGGCTTCGGCCCGGCCCCCGCGGCGTTCGTGGGTCAGGACCGGACCTCGGGCGGCGCGCCGTAGCGCTGCAGCACGTCCGGGACGCCGCCCTGGAAGTTCTCCAGGATGGCGAGCAGCGCCCGGTCCGTGACCATCGTCCCGTTCAGCGTGTGCGGGTGCTCGAGGCCGCGCTCGCCGCGATGGCGGATCCCGAGGCGCCGCGTCTGGTAGTCCGTCGTGTTCGAGCACGAGGTGAGCTCGCGGTAGCGCTCCTGGAACGGGAACCAGGCCTCGATGTCGTACTTCTTCGCCGCCGATGCTCCCAGGTCGCCTGCGGCCACGTTCATGACCCGGTACGGGAGACCGAGGGCCTGCAGGTAGCGCTCCTCCAGGTCGAGCATCCGTTCGTGCTCCGGCCAGGACTCCTCCGGCCGTATGAACACGAACATCTCCACCTTGTTGAACTGGTGCACCCGGAACATCCCGCGCGTGTCCTTGCCCGCCGCGCCCGCCTCGCGGCGGAAGCAGGTGGAGAAGCCCGCGTAGCGGAGCGGGAGGTCGTCGCCCTCCAGGATCTCGCCCGTGTGCAGCGCGGCCAGCGCGACCTCGGACGTGCCCGTCAGGTACAGCCCGTCGGCCTCGAGCGCGTAGATGTTGGAGCGGTCGGTGGGGAAGAAGCCCGTGCCCACCATCGCTTCCTCGCGCACGAGCACGGGCGGCAGCACCGGCGTGAAGCCCGCCTCGACGAGGTGGTCGAGCGCGAACCGGTACAGCGCCAGCGCCACGAGCGCGGAGTCGCCGACGACGTAGCCGAAGCGGGCGCCCGACACGCGGGCCGCGCGCTCCATCTCGAAGCGGCCGATCTCCGTGTGCTCGCGCACCTCCGCGAGCCGCGGCGGCTCGCCCACGCGCCGCAGCTCCACCGCGTCCTCCTCGCTCGCTCCGTCCGGGGCCGAGGGGTGCGGCGGGTTAGGGACGAGCAGGAGCAGGCGCTCGCGCTCGTCCTCCGCGGCCGCGAGCTCGTCCTCGGCGGCCTTCAGGTCCGCCTTCAGCCGCTGCAGCTCGGCGAGCTGCTCGGGCGTTGGCTTGCCCTTGAGCTTCGTGCGCGAGCGCAGCTCGTCCACGCGCGGGACGAGCGCCCGCCAGCGCTCGTCCGCGGCCAGGAGCTCGTCGAAGAGCCGGGCGGCCTCCTCGCCCTTGCGCGCGAGCGCGGCGCGGGTCGCGTCGGCGTCCGCGCGGGCGGCCTTCAGGTCGATCACGCCGCGGAGTCTAGAAGTGACGTGGCCGGGGCTAGCCGCCGGCCGCCTGGGAGACGTAGGCGGCGACGTCCGCGATCTGCTGCTCGGTCAGCGTGCCCTCGAATGCGGGCATCGCTCCGCGGCCGTTCGTCACCCGGTCGACGACGAGCTCGAAGCTCGGCTGCGAGTCGTCCAGGTTGGGCCCGACCGTCCCCGACGTGCCCGCGTCGGCGAGCGTGTGGCACGTGCCGCACCCGGCGGTGCCGAGGAAGACCTGCTTGCCGGCCGCCGGGTCGCCCTCGCCGGCGGGCTCCGTCTCCGTCTCGGTCCCCGTCGTCTCCGTCGTCTCGGTCGTCGTCTCGGTGGTGGTCGTCTCGGTCGTGTCGGTGGTGGTCGGGATCGTTCCCGTCGTGTCCTCCGGGACCGGGGCCGCCTCCTCCTCGCCGCCGCATCCGGCGACGATCGCTCCCACCGAGAGGAGGAGCGCGAGGGAGGTGAGCAGCAGCGCTACCCGACGCACGAGGCCGATCCTACACATCGTGCGCCGGCCCGCGCCGCCGAGCGGAGGGGAGCGGCGTGTGGCGGGATCTCCTACCATCGGCGGGCCGTGCTCGTCGTCCGCAGCCTGCATCCGTCCTGGCTCTCGAACGCGTACCTGCTCGCGGACCAGCCGGGCGGGACGGCCGTCTTCGTGGACAGCGGCGCGCCGCTCGCACCGCTCCTGGAGGCGGTCGAGCGCGAGCGGCTGCGGCCGACGCACCTGCTGATCACGCACGGGCACGCCGACCACGTGGCGGGGAACCACGAGCTCCTCGCGCGCTTCGGGCTCGAGGTCGCGCGCGGCGACGTGGAGACGGGCGGGCTCCGGGTCGAGGCCCTGCCCACGCCCGGGCACTCCGACGACGGCGTCTCCTTCCTCGTCAACGGCGAGCTCTGCTGCACCGGGGACACGCTCTTCCGGGACGCGGTCGGAGGCGGCCCGGCGGCCGAGCTCCAGGCAGCGGTCATGGACGTCCTCATGCGCCTCCCCGCCGAGGTGCGCGTCCTCCCGGGCCACGCCGACGAGACGACGATCGGCCGCGAGTGGGAGGAGAACCCGTTCGTCCGCTACTGGCGCGGGCTCGCGGGCGAGGATGGCCGGCCCTGCCGGGTGGCCGGGGAGGACGCGACCATCGTCGTCTGGTCTCCGGACTACGACGGCAAGGGCAAGGCTCTCGTCCGCTTCGCCTCCGGCGAGGAAGCGATCGTGGGCGCCTCGCGCATCGAGCGCTGACGCGTCGGCGCCGGGCCCGGCGTGCGGCGGGAAGCAACGCGGGCGCCACCGCGTTCGGCATCTCACGGTGTCCCGCCTGGCCGCGTTTTCGGAGAACGTGCGCGCACACGCCTCCCTGCTCGCCGTCGTGGCCGTCTGGGCGGGGTCGTTCTCGGCCATCAAGGCGCTGCTCGACGACGGCATGGCGGCCTCGGACGTCGCCGTGCTGCGCTACGCCGTCTGCGTTCCAGGGTTCGCGTTCCTCCTCTGGAGGGCGCGCGGGCTCCCGGGCCTAACGCGCCCGGACGCCCTGCGCGTCGCCGCGGCGGGCCTCCTCGTGGTCGTCGGCTACCACGTCTCGCTGAACGCCGGCGAGCGGCACACGACAGCGGGCGTGGCCGCGCTCGTGGTCGCGCTCGCGCCGGGCCTGACGATGGTGCTCGCCGCGCTGCTCGGAGTGGAGCGGCTCGTCCCGCGCCGCGTCGCCGGCCTCTCGGTCGCGTTCGCGGGCGTCGCGGTCGTGGTCGCGCTGGGGACCGGCGAGGGGCTTTCCCTCGAGACGGTCCAGGGGCCGCTGATCGTGCTCGGCGCGCCGCTCTCGTTCGCGCTCTACAACGTCCTCCTGCGCCCGCTCCTCGGGCGCCACGACCTGCTCGCCCTGACCGCCGCGGCGAGCCTGGTCGGGATGGTCGGCCTGGCGCCGTTCGTGCGCGGGAGCACGGTGGACGCGGTCACGGGCGCGAGCGCCTCGGACGCTGCGCTCGTCCTCTACCTCGGCCTGGCGGCGACGCTGTTCGGCTACGTCGGCTGGAACGTCGGCCTGCGCGGGCTCGGGCCGACGCGCGCGGTCGCATACACGTACGCGATCTCGCCGCTCGCGGTCGTCATGGGCGCGGTTCTGCTCGACGAGCCCGTGACCGTGTGGCTCGGGCTCGGCGGCGTGCTCGTCGTGGGCGGGATCGCGTGGACGCAGCTCGCATCCGCCCGCCGGGCGTTCGCTAGCGTCGCCGCGTGGCGGAGCGCACTCTCACGCAGCGCGAGCTGAACCGCGCGCTGCTTGCGCGCCAGCTCCTGCTCGAGCGCGTGCGCCTGCCGGTCCCGCGCGCGCTCGAGCGTCTGGCGGGCATCCAGAACCAGTACGCGCCGAACGGCTACCTCCGGCTCTGGTCGTGCCTGGAGGGCTTCCGCCGCGACGACCTCACGCGGGCGCTCGAGCGGAAAACGGTCGTGCAGGCCTCGCTCATGCGCGCGACCATCCACCTCGTCTCGCGCCGCGACTACTGGCCGTTCGCGCTTGCCATCCGGGAGTCGCAGCGGGCCTGGTCGCTCCGCGTTCGCAGGCCTCGGCCCGACCCGCACGAGCTCGAGCGCCAGGCGGAGGAGCTCCGTCGCCTGCTCGGGGCCGGCCCGCGCCGGCACGAGGAGCTCGCGGCGAGCGCGGGGCATGGCTGGGGGACGGTCGGCCCCTGGCTCGAGCTCGTGCGCGTCCCGCCCTCGGGGACCTGGGAGCAGCGTCGGGCGCATCTCTACCAGACCGCGGAGGCGTGGCTCGGGCAGCCGGAGACGACCCCTGAGGACGGGCTCGTGGTGCTCGTACGCCGCTACCTGGCGGCGTTCGGCCCGGCCGCGCGTGCGGACATTGCGCAGTGGGCGGGCGTCAACGCCCGCGACCTCGAGCCCGCGCTGGCGCGCCTGCGGCTCCGCCGCTTCCGCGACGAGCGGGGTCGCGAGCTCCTCGACGTGCCCGGCGCACCGCTGCCCGACCCGGAGACGCCCGCGCCCGTCCGCTTCCTCCCCACCTGGGACGCGATCCTGCTCGTGCACGCACGGCGAACGGGCCTCCTCCCGGAGGAGTACCGCCCGCTCGTCTTCTCCACCACGAACCCGCCCTCGGTGGGAACCTTCCTCGTGAACGGCGCCGTCGCGGGCACCTGGCGGCACGAGCGCGGGCGGATCGAGGTCGTTCCCTTCCGCCGCCTCGACCGCGCGGCGCAGCGAGAGCTGCGCGAGGAGGCGGACCGCCTGGCCGCCTTCCACGCGTGAGGGGAGAATGACGGGCATGAGCGAGCGGAGCGCGGACCGGCACGAGGAAGCGTGGCGCGCGATCCTCACGGGGCAGGCGCGCGGGCTCCGGACGGTGCGTCGGCTCGTCGGCCGGCTACCCGCAGGCCCGCGCTGCAAGCTCTGCCTCGCGCCTTTGCGACCGCCGGGCAGCCTGGCCCTCAGGCTCGTCGGCCTGGGCCCCTCGCGGCTCAACCGCAGGCTCTGCCGCGCGTGCTTCCGCTCGCTGGAGAAGCACCCGGGCGGCGCCGAGATCGAGCTCTCGTTCCTGTTCGCGGACGTGCGCGGCTCGACCTCGCTCGCCGAGCGGATCCCGGCGCAGGAGTTCTCCCAGCTCATCTCCCGCTTCTACGGCGTGGCGGCGCGGGTCGTGGACGAGCACGACGGTCTCGTCGACAAGTTCGTCGGCGACGAGGTGGTGGCGCTCTTCGTGCCCGGGCTGGGGGCAGGGGAGGGCCACGCGGCGCGCGCGGTCGCGGCCGCCGCGGAGCTGCTCAGGGGGACGGGGCACGGCGACGGCGAGCCCTGGCTGCCCGTGGGGGCGGGCGTGCACACCGGCGTCGCCTTCGTGGGCCGGGTTGGGGAGGGAGACGCCTGCGACTTCACCGCCGTCGGCGACGCCGTCAACGCGGCGTCCCGTCTCGCCTCCGCCGCGGGCACGGGCGAGCTCCTGGTGAGCGCGGCCGCGGCCGAGGCGGCGGGCCTCGCGACCGAGGGGCTGGAGGCGCGCTCGCTCGCCCTGCGCGGCCGCGACGAGGAGCTCCTGGCCTTCGTCGCCCGGGCCTAGCGTCCTGCGAAGCGGCGGAGCTCCTCCTCGACGAGCGCACGCCACATGCCTGCCCGCGGGAGCGGCACGAGCCCGCCGCCGGGTGCGCGGAGCGCGATCGCGTGCACGGCGCCCGGGATGAGGCGGTAGCTGCCGCAGACGGCCGCCGCCCGCGCCCGCTCGAACCCGCGCCGCGAGAGCGCGGGCGAGACCCCCGGGATGCCGGGCAGCGGCCGGTCGAGCGCGCCGTGCAGCACGGTCAGCGTCCGTCCCGCGAGCGGGGCGAGGTCGAGCTCGTCCGGGATCCAGGGCGCGAGGCCGAGCACGCCCTCGACGCCCGGCTCGTCCGCCGCCGCGATTCCGACCGCGCCGCCCATCGAGAACCCGAGCAGGAGCGTTCGCCGGCTGCCCGCCGCGCGGACCGCGGCGCGCGCGTCGGCGACGCAGGCGTCGAGCAGGCGCCACGAGCGCACGCGGTAGCGCACCTCCGCGAACGCGAGCTCGGGCAGGCGGGGCGAGAGC
>DATLYU010000008.1:0-23842 GCA_035574435.1 Gaiellaceae bacterium
GCGTCCGGCTCGTCGCGCGAGCCCGCGCCGACCCAGAAGCCGAGCGCGACCGAACGGACGGCGGGCACGCGCTCGGAGATCACGCGCTCGCCCGTACGCAGCTCGGTCAGCTCGTGGCGCGGCACGCGAGGATCGTAGCCCCCGGGCGGCCCGGACCCTCGCGCGCCGCTGTCGCCCGTGAGACGCCGTGGAGCTCACTCGTATTGGGGGTCACAAGCTCCTGAAACGATGCCGATGGCCGAGGCACAGCGGGCGCGATCGCCGCCCGCGCGAGCTCAGGAGATCCGCCACATGAGATCCATCGCACTCGCCGTCCCGACCGCCCTCGCGGTGCTGGCCGTCGGCGTCGTCCCCGCGGGCTTCGCTGCGAAGGGCGGCGGCGGCAAGCCGGGCGAGCCGCCGGCACCCGCGACGCTGAGCGTGGCGCCCAACCCCGCTCCGGCGAACGGCGCGCGCGTCGACATCACGGGCTGCGGGTACGACTTCGTGCCAGCCGAGATCCGCATCGTGCACTCGGCCGGCTACACGGAGGCATACATGGACCCGGTCTGGGCAGACGGCTGCCTGAACCCGACGTACTTCCTCACCGCGGAGGCAGGCACGTACACGGTCGGCGTGTACCAGGCGACCGGCAACAGGCGCCATCCCACGCTCGTGCTCAAGGCTTCGGCGACGCTCTCCGTCGGATAGCGGGAGACGGAGGGGCCGGTCGCCCGGCCCCTCCGCGCTCCACCTTCTCGGTGACCGACTAGGGATCGACCGAGATCGTGCAGGTGAACACGTTGGCTGGGCTCGCGCCCTGCACGGGCCCGTACGTGTTCGTCTGGAGGTCCGCGTACGCCGTGCTCGACGCGGAGTCCGTGACGGAGTCGTCGCTCGCGTCCGCCTGCGGCGACATGTTCGACCCGCCCTGCGGGGCGCAGGTGATGATCGCGCTCGTCTCGCCGGAGCCGAGGTCGTGGTAGCCGACCGTGAACTCCCCGACGGGCGGGTTGCGGAAGATCGCCCGGTCGGTCGACGAGGGCTGGCTCGAGCCGCAGTTCGTGCCCGCCACCGCGAGCGCCGTGTTGTCGAACGCGGTGCCCGCTCCGTACCCCGCCGGGGCCTGCGTCTCCGTGATCGTGTACGTGCCCGGCGCGAGCCCGGCCACGCACACCTCGCCGTAGGTCGAGTCGAGGTCGGCCGCGGTGTTGTCGGTGACCGAGAAGTCGGCCGTCGTTCCCGCGTCCGGCCCGTCGACCCCGAACGTCGCGTTGTCGGCGGTCGAGGACGGCGTGGGATCGCTCACGAGCGGGTTCGAGGTCTTGGTGCTCTGCTTCAGGATCATGATCGCGGCGCAGAGGACGTCGATCTCGCCGGTGTCGCTGTTGTTCGCCGAGTTCACGTCTCCCGTGGCGGAGATCGTGACGGTGTTGTTGATCGAGCCGCAGTTCGCGACCGTCGTCGCGGACGAGACGACGACGCGGTACTGCGCGCCGCTCGCCATGGTCGCGATGGTGCACGACAGCTGATCGCTCGCGTTCAGCGAGCACGAGGACCCGCCTGTGAAGCCGGGCCCCGGACCCTGGCTCGAGATGCTCCAGTCGAGCCCGTTCGCGGTCGGCAGGCTGTCCGAGAGCGTGACGTTGCTCGCCACGCCCGGCCCGTTGTTCGTGATGGTCATCGTGAACATCGCGGTGTCGCCGGCGTTGATGTCGTTCGACGGCTCGTCTGGAGACTTCGTCACCGAGACGTCCGGGCAGCTCACGGTGATGGAGCCGCTGTCGGAGTTGTTCGAGAGGTCGATGTCTCCCGTCGCGGAGACGGTCGCGGTGTTCGGCTTCGTCCCGCAGCTGGCCGAGGTGGTCGCCGAGCTGATGGTTACGTCGCGCTCGGCGTTCACGGCGAGCGTCCCGAAGTTGCAGCTGAGCGACTGGCTCCCCACCGAGCCCGAGATCGCGCACGGGTTGCCGGCCGGCTGGCTCGTGATCGACCAGTTCAGGCCGGAGTCGGGCAGGTTGTCGGAGAGCGTGACGTTCTCGGCCGGCACGTTCCCGATGTTCTTGACGTTGATCGTGAACTGAATCGTGTCGCCGGCGTTCGCCGCGCTGCCCGTGTCGCCCGCATCCGGCTCCTTGACGACGCGGACGTCGCGCACGCAGGTGTCCAGGTCGCCGATCACGAAGTCCTTGAGGCGCGAGTCGAAGGGCGTGGACGAGCGGGTCTCGGCCATGAACGCGGTGAAGCAGCCCGCGCTCGGGATGAGCCTGGAGATGTTGATGCCCGCCTCGAAGAACGCGCTGGTCGGGAACGTGCCCGCGGGGCCGGACTTCGGCGTGTACGACCAGGGCGAGGAGGTGGGCTCGCGGTTCACGACGCCACAGGCCGGGTCGTCGCCGCCGACCGGCGGCGGGCCCAGGCAGTCGGCTGCAGCCGTCACCGGGACGAGGGCGCCGTTCAACCACTTGTAGACGCTGATGCTCCCGATCACGCCGCCGTTCGAGAAGTTGCTCTGCACGAGCACGTCGTTGTTCTGGTGGACGCCGCTGAAGCGGAAGCCACCGCCGGCAGCCGACTGGGTCAGGCCGAAGGCGGGATCCTGCACGAACCAGAAGCCGACCTGCGCCGAGCCGTCCACGGAGAAGCGGTCGAGCCCGAAGTAGATGATCTGGTCGCCGACGTCGTTCGAGCCCGTGTCGACCGTGTTCACGTACGCGGCCGCGTACGCGTTCGTGATGTCGTCCTTGTCCAGCGGCTCGCCCGGCTTCCAGAGCCACTCGCTGATGTCCTCGTCGTCCTTCGAGCCTCCACCCTGGAACTGCGTGCCCGGGTCGAGGCCGGGAAACGCCGACGTTCCGGCGATGTCGGGCACGATGCCGCTGAAGTCGCCGCCGGCGGGGTTCGGCGGCGTGCTCCAGTCGTCGCCTGCTCCGCTGTCCTGCGCGTTCCGATCGAGCTGGAAGAGCCCGAGGTCGTGGATGGCCACGGCGCTCGGGATGTACAGCGCCGCGAGCACGACCGCCAGCGTGAGCGGAAGCAGCACGCTCCAGCGCCGCCGTGGGCTGCCCGTCGGGCCGAGAACACGTTCTGTCATCTCGTCCTCCTACCAGTCATGCGGCAAGAGGAGCCCCCTCCTCCGGCCCCGGGCGGCGCCCCCCTCGCGCGCCGCCGCAGGCCACCGCTGTTTCCAGCCCGAAGGGTGCGGCACGCCCTAGCCGGGCGACTAGCGGCGCCTGCCGTAATCCGCCGGCGACGTCCGCCCTAGGGCGAATGCTTGCTTTCCAGGCGCCTTGCGCTCATGATCACGTGCGGGAGAGTTGGGGCATGGGTGACTGCGGCACCATCGTCGTCGTCGACGCCGACGACGCCACGCGCCAGGCGGCCGTCTACGCGGCTGCGCGCCTCGGGCTGCAGGCGCGGGCCTTCGAGAACGCGGAGCTCTTCCTCGAGCGGATCGACGACGAGCGGCCGGCGGTGGCCATCCTCGAGGTCGAGCTGCCAGGGACGGTGAGCGGCCTCGAGCTCCTGCACGAGCTCCACGAGCGCTACGGGGCCGACCTGCCGGTGGTGCTCGTCTCGGAGCGCCGCACGGCGCCGCTCGATCGCGTGGCCGGCCTCCTGCTCGGCGCCGACGACTACCTCGTGAAGCCGCTCGACCGCGGGGAGCTGCTCGCGCGCCTCCGGCGTTCTCTCCGGCGGGCGGGAGCGTACGCCAACGGGAGCGGACGGAACGGCGCCGCGCCGGAGGCCCTGCTCAGCCCGCGCGAGCTCGAGATCCTGCGCCTGCTCGCGAGCGGCCGGACGCAGGCGGAGATCGCGCGGACGCTCGTGATCAGCTCGAAGACGGTCGCGACGCACATCCAGCACGTGCTCGCCAAGCTCGGCGTCCACAGCCGCGCGCAGGCGGTCGCGAGCGCGTACCGACTCGGGCTCGTCGAGCAGGACGTGACCGCGCACGTGCTCGCCGAGGCGCTGCCCGCGAGCTGAGCGGGAAGGGGCGGCCGGAGCCGCCCCCCGCACCGCCTACTGGCGCTCGCGGTCGCGGTCGCGGGACCGGCCGCGGTCGCGTCCGCCGCGACGCTCGCCGCGCGGGCGCTCCTCGCGCTCCTCGCGGGGCGGCGCCGCCTTCGCGCGCTCGATCAGCTCCTCCGGCTGGACGAGCCGGCCGTTCTCGTGCTTGGCGATCAGCTTCAGCCCGATGCGGCCCCGCTCCTTGTCCACCTCCTGGACGAGGACGTCCAGCACGTCGCCGCGGGTGATCACGTCCTCGATGTGGCCGACGCGGCCGGGGCCGACGTTGGACACGTGCAGGAGGCCGTCCGTCCCCTTCTTTAGCTCCACGAAGGCGCCGAACTGGGTCGTCTTCACGACCTTGCCCGTGTACGTGTCCCCCACCTCGGGCTCCTTCGTCATGGCGGTGATGGCCGAGATGGCCGCCTCGGCCTTGTCTCCCTCGGTGGCGTAGATGAGGATCGTCCCGTCCTCCTCGATGTCGATCTGCACCTCGTAGTCGGCCTCGAGCGCACGGATCGTCTCGCCGCCCTTGCCGATCACCATGCCGATGAACTCGGGATCGATCTTCACCGAGGAGATGCGCGGGGCGTGGCCGGCGAGCGACTGCCGCGGCTCGGAGATGGTCGCGAGCATGGTGTCCAGGATCGCCTCGCGCGCGCGCTTCGCCTGCGCGAGCGCCTGGCGCATGATCTCCTGGGTGACGCCCGTGATCTTGATGTCCATCTGCAGCGCGGTGATCCCGTCCCGCGTGCCCGCGACCTTGAAGTCCATGTCGCCCAGGTGGTCCTCCGCGCCCTGGATGTCGGTGAGCACGACGTAGTCGTCGCCTTCCTTCACGAGGCCCATCGCGATGCCCGACACGGGCGCCTTGATGGGCACGCCGGCGTCCATGAGCGCGAGCGTCGAGCCGCACACGGAGCCCATGGACGAGGAGCCGTTGGACTCGAGCGTCTCGGAGACGAGCCGGATCGTGTACGGGAACTCCTCCGCGTCCGGGATCACCGACTCGAGCGCCCGCTGGGCGAGCGCGCCGTGGCCGATGTCGCGGCGCTTGGGCCCGCGCATGAAGCCGGTCTCCCCGACCGAGTAGGGCGGGAAGTTGTAGTGGTGGATGAAGCGGCGCTGCTGCTCGCGGGAGAGGTCGTCGATCTTCTGCCCCTCCTTGGCTGTGCCGAGCGTGAGCAGCGTCATGATCTGCGTCTGGCCGCGCGTGAAGATCGCCGAGCCGTGCGTCCGCGGGCTCACGCCCACCTCGCACCAGACCGGGCGGATCTCCTCCTCCGAGCGCCCGTCCGGGCGCCGCTTCTCGACCGCGATCCTGCGCCGGACGAGGTCCTTGTAGACGGCCTCGCAGGCGCGCTTCACGTACTGCTTCGTGACCGAGTCCTTGACGGAGGCCTCGCCGTCGGCCGGCGCCGGCCCGACCGGGAAGGGAAGCTGGACCTCCTCCACGATGCGCTCGAAGAGCAGGTCGCGCTTCGCCGAGCGGAGCTCCTTGGAGTCCTGCTCGGCGTCGGTCAGCTCGCGCAGCTCGCTCAGGAACTGCTCGCGCACGGGCCCCTCCACCGCCTCCGCGCGCGCCTTTTCGAGGATGGACGAGAAGCTCGCCCGCACCTGGGTCCGGCGGACGATGTCCTCCTCGGTGGAGCGCATGGTGATCGGCGGGCACGCCTCGGCGATGAGCTCTTCGACCACGGTGGCCGCCTCGCGCAGCCCGAGCTCGGCGATGGCCGAGCGCACCGCCGCCCCGTGCGCCGCCTCGAGCTCCGCGGTCAGCGCCACGTCCACCCACTTCGGCTTGCCGACCTGCCGCCGCAGGTCCTCGAGCGCCTCGCAGATGCGCCGGATCTCGCCGTGCGCGAGCTCGAACGCCTCGAGGATCGTGTCCTCGGGGATCGACTCGGCGCCCGCCTCGACCATGGTCAGCGCCTCCTTCGTCCCGACCACGACGAGGTCGAGCGTGGACTCCTCGAGCTCCTCGAGCGACGGGTTGACGACGAGCTCGCCGTCGAGGCGCCCGATGCGGACGGCGCCGATCGGCCCCAGGAACGGCAGCGGCGAGATCATGAGCGCCGCCGAGGCGCCGTTGATGCAGAGGATGTCGTGCGGCGTGACGAGGTCGGCCGAGAGGACGGTGCAGATCACCTGCACCTCGTTGCGGAACCCCTTCGGCCACAGCGGCCGGATCGGCCGATCGATCATGCGCGCGGTCAGCGTCGCGCGCTCGCTCGCGCGCCCCTCGCGCTTGAAGAAGCCGCCGGGGATCTTCCCCGCGGCGTACATCCGCTCCTCCACGTCCACGGTGAGCGGGAAGAAGTCCGCGTCGGGCCGCGAGTCGGGCCGCCCGACCGCGGTCGCGAGGATCATCGTCTCGCCGGAGCGGCAGAGGACGGCGCCGTCCGCCTGCTTCGCGAGCCTGCCCGTCTCGAAGACGATCTCCTGACCGCCGACCTCGACGGACACCGTGGCGATCTGCCCGGTGACTGTGCTCATGGTCTCACCTTCCACCTTTCGTTCGTCTCGGAAGGTGGAGGTTTGAGTCAGCTCCGCCGCCCGGAGCTCGCTCAAACTTCCACCTTCCCTCGGCCCAGGCCCTCCTACCGGCGCAGGCCGAGCTCTTTGATGAGGGCGCGGTAGCCCTCGATGTCCTTGCGCTGCAGGTAGTCCAGGAAGCGCCGCCGGCGCCCGACCAGCCGCAGCAGGCCGCGCCGCGAGTAGTGGTCCTTCGGGTGCTGGCGCAGGTGCTCCGTCAGCTCCTCGATCCGCCGCGTGAGCAGCGCGATCTGCACCTGCGGCGAGCCCGTGTCGGCCGGGCCGCGACCGTGCTTGCCGATGACTTCCTGCTTGACTTCCTTCGTGAGGCTCATGCCACTCCTCCTCGTGTGCGACTCCGCGATCCCCGCTCCGCGTGAAGGAAGCAACACGCCGGAGCCGCGATCGCGGTCGCGGGAAGGGTAGCAGCGCGCGTGCGGGCGGGCGTCGCGGCCGGGCACCCCGCGACGACGGAGGCCGGCGTCGAGATCCTCGCCGAGGGCGGCACTGCCGCCGATGCGGTCGTCGCCATGGCGCTCGCGTCGTGCGTCGCGGAGACCGTGATGAGCGGGCTCCTGGCTGGCTGCCACGCGCTGGTCTTCGACGGCTCCCGCCCCGCGCACCTGGACGGCTTCGCGGCGGTGCCGTCGTGCGCGGGCGAGCTGCTCGACGTGCCCGTGCCCTTCGGCGAGCAGCTCGTCGTGTACAGCATCGGCCCGGCGTCGTGCGCCGTGCCCGGCCTGCCGGCCGCGCTCGGCGAGCTCTGGGAGCGGCTCGGGCGCCTGCCCTGGCGACGCCTCGCCCAGCCGGCGCTGGCGCTCGCGCGGGCGGGCGTCGCCCTCCCGGAGATGCACGAGCGCTCGCTCGAGATGCTCCAGGACGTGTACCTGCGCGGCCGCGGGTCCGAGCTCTTCGCCCGCGACGGCCGTCCGCTGCGCGCAGGCGAGGTGCTGCACCAGCCGGGCCTCGTGGACGCCCTCGAGGCGCTCGCCGAGGAGGGCGCCGCGAGCGTCTACCGCGGCTCGATCGCCGAGGCGCTGCTCGCGCTCGAGGGCGTGCCCTTCACGGCCGAGGACCTGCGCGGCTACCGGGCGCGCTGGCGGGAGCCCGTCCTCGCGCCCTTCCACGGCTATCGGGTGGCGACGCGGGCGGGGCTCTCGGGCGTTCCGGCGCTGCTCGAGCGCTTCCCGTCGCTGCGCGGGCTGTCCGAGCGCGAGCGGGTGCTGGCGCTCGTCGCCGCGCTCGAGACGGCGGCGCGCGGAGCCGAGCACACGACGAACATGGTGGCGGTGGACGCGCAGGGACGCGCGTGCGTGCTGACGCACAGTCTCGGCGTCGGCGCGGGCGTCTGGCTGCCGGGCTTCGACACGCAGCTCAACAACCTGCTCGGCGAGTCGGACATCGTCTTCGGCGAGCCGGGGCCCGGCGACCGCCTGGAGAGCCGCATGGCACCCTCGCTCGCCTTCGACGCCCAGGGGCTCGCGCTCGCGGCCGGGGCGGCGGGGGCGACGCGACTGCGCACGGCGCTTGCGACCGTGCTCTCCGGCGTGCTCGTGGAGGGCCTCGCGCCCGAGGAGGCGGTCGCGCGGCCGCGCGTCCACCCCACCCCCGAGGTGGTGGACGCCGAGCCGGGCGTGGACGAGGACGCGCTCCTCGAGCTCGAGGCCGCCGGCCGCACCGTGCGCCGCTGGCCGCGGCTGCACCACTACTTCGGCGGCGTGAGCTGCGTGGGCCGGACGGGCGCGGCCGGAGACCCGCGCCGGAGCGGCGCCGCGTTCGTCTTCTCGCGCGTGCCCGCTACGTGAGCAGGAGGCCGTCGATGCGGCGGGCCGCGATGCGCATCCCCACGAGCCCCATGGCGAGCAGGTAGGCGACGTTCAGGAGCTGGAACGCCCCCACCGCGCCGGTCGTGAGCGCGCGGATCAGCGAGATCCCGTGGTACAGCGGCAGGCACTGCACGAGCCACTCGAGCGCCTCCGGGTACACGGAGAGCGGGTAGAAGGTCGCCGAGAAGAGGAACATGGGCAGCATCACGAGCTGGACGAGGTCGAAGTCCTGCCAGTTTCGGATCCAGGTCACGGCCGCGATCCCCGCTCCCGCGAAGCCGAACCCGATCACGAAGCACGCCGGCAGCGTGAGCAGCGCCCACCAGGAGCCCACGAGACCGAGGGCGACGATGATCGAGAGGTACGCCGTCGCGTACATGAGCGCCCGGCAGACCGCCCAGATCGTCTCCCCGGAGGCGACGTCGCGCGGGCTGACGGGCGTGGACAGGATCGCGTCGTACACCTTCCCGTAGCGGAGCTTCCAGAACACGTTCGTCGCGTCGTAGAAGGCGCCGTTCATGGCCGAGGCGGCGAGCAGCGCGGGCGCGACGAAGGCGGCGTACTCGACCGTCTCCCCGCCCAGCGTGACGCTCGGGTCGCGGAACTCCTGCAGCGGGTAGACGAAGAAGAAGAGGTAGAAGAGCGGCTCGAAGAAGCCGGAGAAGAGGATGAGCCAGGTCCGGCGGTAGACCATGACGTTCCGCTCGATGAGCCGCAGGCCGCCGAAGGACCAGGTGCGCGGCTGGGCGAGGCGGGTGCGGGCGGCGAGCTCGCTCATCAGACGACGAGCCGGCGGCGGTAGGTGACGAGCGCGAGGCCGACGCCGGCCGCGACCCAGGCGCCCAGGTAGGCGAGGTGGCCGACGACCCACCACCCCACCACGTCGCCGAGCACGAGCTGGCGCCCGAGGTCGACCCCGTGCCAGAGGGGCGTGACGTAGGCGAGCGCCTCGAGCGGCGCAGGCAGGAGCTCGATCGGGAAGAACGTCCCCGAGAAGAGGAACATCGGGAGGATGACGAAGCGGAAGATGGCCACGAACGAGGCCTCGTGCTCGGAGTGGGCGGCCCACGCGGCGAGCGGAGCCGCGTAGGCGATCCCGACGAGCGCCGCGACCGGGACGGCGAGCACCGCGAGCGGCGAGGAGACCGCGCCGAAGACGGCGATCACGGCCAGGTACACGCTCGCAGTCATCAGCATGCGGGCGCCGATGAAGGCCTGGTGGGAGAGCACGACGTCCGGCACGCGGATCGGCGTCGCGAGCATGGCGTGGTACTGGCGGTTCCACTTGATGGCGGCGAGCACGGGCCAGCTCGCCTCGAAGGACGCGATCTGCATCGCGGTCGCGGCGAGCAGGCCGGGCGCGACGAACTCGAAGTAGTGGTACGTGTCGCCCCGGAACTCGACGTCGCCCAGGAACTGCCCCATGCCCACGCCGAGCGCGAGCAGGTACACGACCGGCGTGACCACGCTCGACACGGCCGTCCCTCGCCAGACGCGCCGGTACTGGGCGAAGAAGAACTCGAGCGGCCGCAGCGCGAGCGCGAGCGACGTCATCAGTCCACCAGGCTGCGCCCGGTGAGGTGCAGGAACACGTCCTCGAGCGTGCTCCGCCGGACGAGCACGCTGTCCGGCACCAGCCCGCGCTCGTGCAGGCCGTGCGCGGCCGCGTCGCCGTCGTCCGTGTACAGGAGCACGCGGTCGGGCAGGTCCTCGACCCGCTCGACGAGCCCCTCCGTCCAGTACGAGAGATCCTCGGGCCGCCCGTTCGCGAACCGGATCTCCACCACCTCCCGCGTGGAGTAGCGTGCGATCAGGTCGCGCGGCGAGCCCTCGGCCACGATCTTGCCCTTGTCCATGACCACGAGCCGGTCGCAGAGCTGCTCCGCCTCGTCCATGTAGTGGGTGGTCAGGAGGAGCGTGACCCCGGACTGCTTGAGGCGGTAGAGCCGGTCCCAGACGACGTGCCGCGCCTGCGGGTCGAGCCCGGTCGTGGGCTCGTCCAGGAGCAGCACGTCGGGCTCGTTGACGAGCGAGCGCGCGATCGTGAGCCGGCGCTTCATTCCGCCCGAGAGCGGCTCCACCTTGTCGCCGGCGCGCTCCTGGAGCTGGACGAACTCGAGCAGCTCGTCCGCGCGCTTGCCGAGCTCGCGCCGCGGGAGCCCGAAGTAGCGACCGTAGATGACGATGTTCTCGCGGACGGTCAGCTCCAGGTCGAGCGTGTCGAGCTGCGGCACGACTCCCAGGCGGGCACGGATCCGCGCGCCGTCGCGGGCCGGGTCGAGCCCGAACACGCGCAGCGTCCCGTCCGTCACCGGCGAGACGCAGCCGATCATGCGCATCGTGGACGTCTTGCCGGCCCCGTTGGGCCCGAGGAACCCGAACGCCTCCCCGCGCTCGAGGTCGAAGTCGATGCCGTCCACGGCCACGAAGTCGCCGAAGCGCTTGACCAGGCCGCGGGCGTGGATCAAGGAGTCGCCACCCGCTTCGGACACGAGGCCGAACGCTAGCGATCCGAGCCCGGCCGCCGCGCCCGCCGAGTTGCCTCCACGTCGGCGGCGATCTGGGCGACGAGCGCCTCCTCGGACTCGAACGCCGCCTCGTCGCGGAGCCGCTGCCAGAGCTCGACGAGGAGCCGCTGCCCGTACAGGTCGCCCTCGAAGTCGAGCAGGTAGGGCTCGATGCGCCGCTCCGTGCCGCCGTAGTGCGGGTTCGTCCCGATGGAGACGGCGGCGCGGTGGCCCCGCGCGAAGCCCGCGTAGATGCCGTAGCACGGGCAGGCGAGGTCCGGCTCGAGCCGCAGGTTCGCGGTCGGGTAGCCGAGCGTGCCGCCGCGCTGGTCGCCTGCAACCACGATCCCGTCCAGCTCCCACGGACGCCCGAGCATGCCGGCGGCGGCGACGACGTCGCCCTCGGCGAGCGCGGCGCGGATGGCGGTGGAGGAAACGCCGGGCACGTCCGGGACGACGACGACGTCGAAGCCGAGCCGCTCCAGCAGCTCCAGGTCGCCGGCACGCCGGTGGCCGAAGCGGAAGTCCTCTCCGGCCACGATCGCCTCGGCCCCGATCGCGCGCAGGTAGCGCTCGGCGAACGCCTCGGGCGCGAGCTGCTGGAGCTCGGGCGTGAAGGAGGCGACCAGGGTCGTCTCCACGCCCGCCTCCGCGAGCAGCTCGAGCCGCCGCTCGAGCGTGGTCAGGAGCTCGACGCGATTGCCGAGGGCGATGCGCGGGTGCGGGTCGAAGGTGACGACCGTCGGCGCGAGCCCCGTCGCGGCGGCGGCCTCGACGACCGCGCGGTGGCCCAGGTGCACGCCGTCGAAGGTGCCCACGGCGACCGCTCGCGGCCGCCGCTCGACCTGGGCGGGCGCGTGCGCGATCCTCATCGCGCCGCGAGGCGGGCGAGCGCCTCCTCCACCGGGAGCATGCGCTCGGGATCGGCCTCCTCCACGCGGAACGGGCCGATCGCCGTGCGGCGGAGCGTGCGGCAGTGACCGCCGAGGGCCTCGGCGAGGGCGCGCACGTACGTGCCCGAGGAGACGAGCAGGTCGAGCGTGGCGACGCCGTCCTCGTAGCGCTCGAGCGCGAGCTCGTGCACGCGCATCGCCCGCACCGGCATCTCCACGGCCACGCCGCGGCGGTGCAGGCGGTACGCGCGCTCGCCGCCGACCTTCACCGCGGACGCGCGCGGGACGGGCAGCTCGACGGTGCCCCGCAGCCCCGCCAGGCGCTCCGCGAGCTCTTCGGGAGAGGGCGGCTCGTGCTCCGCCACGACCTCTCCCTCCGGATCGCCGGTGCTCGTGCGCGCATGCAGGTCGACCTCTGTCAGGTAGCGCTTGTCGAGGCCGGCGAAGCGCGCCTGCAGGCGCGTCGCCGACCCCGAGAGGAGGAGCAGCAGGCCGGTGGCGAAGGGGTCGAGCGTGCCCGCGTGCCCCGTGCGCGCGCCCGTCCGGCGCCGCAAGGCGGCGACGAGCGCGAACGAGCTCGGCCCGGCTGGCTTGTCCACGAGCACGATCCCGGCCGGCGTCAGCCCGCGCGGGGGCATCACGCCCTCCGGCCGTCCCCGAGCTGCGCCGTCACCTCCCGGACGATGAAGTCGGTGATCTCGTCCACAGACAGGTCAGTCGAGAAGCCGGCCGCCGCGCGATGGCCGCCGCCGCCCGACTTGCGGGCGATCACGCTCACGTCCACCTCGTCCACGGACGTGCGCAGCGACACCTTGCGGGCCGGGCCGCCGTCCCTCGGCGGCTCGCGGATGAGGGCGGAGACGGCGGCGCCCTCGACGGAGCGCAGCACGTCGATGATCCCCTCCGAGTAGGGCTCGGTCGCGCCGGCGGCCTCGAAGTCCTCGCGCAGGAGGTGGGAGACGACGATCCGGCCGCCCTCCAGCACGCGCGCGCGGTCGAGGGCCCGCGCGAGGAGCTTCAGCTTCGCGAACTGGACGTTCTCGTACACGCCCTGGAAGACGCGGTGGACGTCCGCCCCCGCCTCCACCAGGTCGGCCGCGAGCCGGAGCGCCTTGGGGGTCGTGTTCGCGTACTGGAAGCGGCCGGTGTCGGTGACGAGCGCCACGTACAGCGCCTCCGCGATCTCCGGCGTGATGCGGACGCCGAGCTCGCGGAAGACGTCGGCGAGCACCTCGCCCGTGGACGAGGCGTCCGGGACGATCAGGTTGACGTCGCCGAAGCGGGGGTTGTCGTGGTGGTGGTCCACGTTCACCGTGAACGGCGCCGCCTGGACGAGGCCGGGCTCTGCCCCCACGCGAGCGGCGCTCGCGCAGTCCACCGCCACGAGCACGCGCTCGGCCGCGTCCGCAGGCCGCTCGCGCCGTAACCCGCGCTCCGGAAGCTCCAGGAAGCGGTACTCGGCCGGGAGCGGCGCCGGGCCGCCGAGGAACATGACCGCGTCCTTGCCGAGCTGGGCGAGCGCGAGCTGCGTGGCCAGGAGCGAGCCGAGCGCGTCCCCGTCCGGCGCCTCGTGCGAGGTCACGAGGAAGCGGTCGTGCTCCCGGAGAGCGGCGACCACCGCCGCCATGTCATCGCCCTGCGTCATCGTCACCGGAGTCCTGCGGAGCGAGCTCGTCGATCATGCGCGTGAGACGGACGCCCCGCTCGACCGCCGGATCGTATTGGAAGGTGAGAACCGGGGTTCGGCGGAGCCGCAGCTCGCGGGCGATCCGCGCCTGCAGGACGCCGTGGGCGGCCTCCAGCGCTTCGAGCGTGCGCTCGCGCTCGCGCTCGCTCCCGAGCACGCTCACCCACACCGTCGCCTGCTGCAGGTCGGTGGTCGTCTGCACGCCCGTCACCGTGACGAAGCCGATACGGGGGTCCTTGAGCGTGGGGAGCGCGTCCGAGAGCACCTGCCGGATGGCCTCGTTCACTCGCCGCGCGCGGCCCCCGCTAGGCACCGGGCACCACCACCTCGCGCTCCGCGCGCACGAGCTCGTACTCCTGCGCGCCCAGGTAGCGGACGATCGCGTCCAGGTGCGCCTGCAGCTCGCGGTGCCCGCTCGCCGCACAGGCCACCGTCAGGCCGGCGCGCTGCCAGAGGTCGTGGTGGCCGGACTCCGCGACCGAGGCCCCGAAGCGCTCCCGGAGCTGTGCCGCGGCCGACTTCACGTGTCGCCGCTTGCCTTTCAGCGAGTCCGCCTCCGGGAAGTGCAGCTCCACGGAGAGGATGCCCACGTAGCCCGAGCCGGCCATGCGGGTATTGAACCCGTCTCCCGCGTTCGTGGGAGGGCAGGCGCGCGGGAGCTGCCGATGCACGTGCCATGGAGGCGCTGCGCCGACTCGGCTCCGACGTGCGCGTCTTCGTCGTGCTCGGGCTCGCCGTGGTTGCGGGCGGCTTCTGGGCGCTCTCCGGCTACGAGATCGGGCTCGCGGAGGAAGGCTACGCAGCCCGCGAGCGCGGCGCCGCGCTGCTGACCGCGATGCTCGACCAGGAGACCGGCCTGCGGGGCTACCGTGCGAGCGGCGACGTCGAGCTCCTCGACGTCTACGCGAAGGGGCGGCGCGCGTTCGACGACGCGCTCGCCGACGTGCGGCGCGCGGTCGGGTCCGACGCGGCCGACCTCGAGAAGCTGCACGCGCTCGAGCGCGTCGCCCGCCGCTGGCAGTCGTCCGCCGGCGAGGCGGTGCGCCTGATCGGCGCGGCCGGTCCGGAGGCGGTGACGAGCGCGCAGTTCCGGGAGCGCAGCCTCCTCATGGACTCCTTCCGGGCCCGCCACGCCGAGCTCATGTCGCAGCTCGCCGCCCACTCGGCGCAGCAGCGCAGCCGCGGGCGGGAGGTCGCCCTGGTCACGATGCTGGCGATCGTCGTCCTCTTCGGGCTCGTCGTGCTGGGCACCCTGCGTCGGCGTGCGGCGCAGCAGCACGTCGTGCGCGACCGCCAGCGCGAGTTTGCTGACGCGCTGCAGGCGGCGGAGAGCGAGGACGAGGTGCGCGCGCTGCTCGTCCGCGGCGTGAGCAGGCTCCTGCCCCCCGGAAGCTGCGCGGTCGTCCTCAACCGCAACGCGAGCGACGACCGCCTGGAGGCGGTCACGCCCGCCCCTGGGCCGCTGGAGGCAGCGCTCCTGGGAGCGCGGCCGCGGAGCTGCCTGGCCGTCCGCCGCGGCCGGGTCACGCGCCAGGACCCGGCCGCGGACCCGCTCCTGCGCTGCGAGCTCTGCGCAGCGACCGGCCTGCACACGGCGTGCGTCCCCTCGCTCGTCGGCGGGAACGTCATCGGTGCGGTCCTCACCGCGTCGCCGACGCCGCTCTCGGAGCCCGCCCTGGACGAGATCGAGGGCGCAGTGGAGCACGTGGCGCCGGTTCTCGCCAACCTGCGCACGCTCGCGGTGGCCGAGCTGCGGGCGCACACCGACGCGCTCACCGGGCTCGCCAACCGGCGCGAGGGCGTCGCCATCCTGCACCGGATGTGCGCGCAGGCGCTCCGGACCGGCCTGCCGCTGACCGCCGTCATGCTCGACGTGGACCACTTCAAGCGGCTCAACGACGAGCATGGGCACGAGGCGGGCGACGAGGCGCTCGCCGCAGTCGCGGCGGCGCTCCGCTCCCGCCTGCGCGAGAGCGATGCCGCCGCCCGCTGGGGCGGCGAGGAGTTCCTCCTGCTCCTGCCCGCCACCGAGCGCGAAGGTGGCGTTCGGCTCGCCGAGGACGTGCGCGAGACGATCGAGCGTCTCGCCGTCGCCAGCCGCAGCTTCCGGGTGACCGCCAGCCTGGGCGTCGCCGAGCTGCCCTCGGACGCGATCGACGCCGACGGGCTCGTGCGCGCCGCCGACCAGGCGCTGTACGACGCAAAGCGCTCCGGCCGCAACCGGGTCGTGGCGGCCGAGCCGCCCTACCTGCGCGAGCTCGCGGAAGCCTAGTCGGACGCGCCCGCCTCGGGCGCTGCGGCCGCGGGGACCGCGTCCAGGTCGGTGCGCTCGATCTGCTTCGTCTCGTACACCTCGAGGACGTCGCCTTCCTTCACGTCGTTGAAGCCGTCGAGGAGGATGCCGCACTCGAAGCCCTCCGCGACCTCGCGCACGTCGTCCTTGAAGCGGCGGAGCTGCGCGATCGCCGTGTCCTGCACGACCGTGCCGTCGCGCACGACGCGCACCTTGGCGCCGCGCCGCACGAGCCCGCTCGTGACCATGCACCCGGCGATCGTGCCCAGGCGGGAGACCTTGAAGAGCGCCCGCACCTCCGCCTCCCCGAGCGTCTCCTCCGTCTCGACCGGCGAGAGCATGCCCACCAGCGCCTGCTGGATGTCCTCGGTGAGCTGGTAGATGACGCGGTACGTGCGGATGTCCACGCCCTCGCGCTCGGCGAGCGCGCGCGCGTCTGCGCTCGGACGCACGTTGAAGCCGACGACGAGCGCGTTCGAGGCGGAGGCGAGGTTGACGTCGCTCTCCGTGATCCCGCCCACGCCCGTGTGGATGACGTTCACGCGCACCTCCGGGTGCTGGATCTTGGCCAGCTCCCCGACGAGCGCCTCGACGGAGCCCTGGACGTCGCCCTTGAGGACGATGTTCAGCTCCTGCACCTCGCCCGCCTGCAGGTCGGCGTGCAGGGTCTCGAGCGACACGCGGCGCTGCGGGCGCTGCGCGAGCTGCTCGCGGCGCAGCCGCTCCGCGCGCAGGTTGGCGAGGTGCTTCGCCTGCCGTTCGTGCTCGACGACGCGCGCGAGCTCGCCCGCGGCCGGCGGGTGGTCGAAGCCGAGCACCTCCACCGGGTCGCCGGGCTTCGCCTCGCGGACGCGCTCCCCGCGGTGGTCGTACAGGGCGCGCACCTTGCCGGCCGCGTCGCCGGCGACGAGCGCGTCCCCCACGCGCAGCGTTCCGCGCTGGACGAGGATCGTCGCCACGGGACCGCGACCGACGTCCAGGCGCGACTCGATCACCCAGCCCGACGCCTCGGCCTTCGGGTTCGCGCGCAGGTCGAGCTCCGCGTCCGCGACGAGCAGGATGCGCTCGAGCAGGTCGTCCAGGTTCGTCCGCTGCTTCGCCGACACCTCGGAGAACTGCGTCGTCCCGCCCCACTCCTCGGGCTGCAGGCCCTCGGCGGCGAGCTCGCTCTTCACGCGGTCCGGGTTCGCATCCGGGACGTCGATCTTGTTCACGGCGACGACGATCGGCACGCCCGCGGCGCGCGCGTGCGAGATGGATTCCTTCGTCTGTGGCATGACGCCGTCGTCCGCGGCGACCACGAGCACCGCGATATCGGTCACCTTGGCCCCGCGCGCCCGCATCGCCGTGAAGGCCTCGTGGCCGGGCGTGTCCAGGAAGGTGATCCGCCGCCCGTCCACCTCCGCCTGGTAGGCGCCGATGTGCTGCGTGATCCCGCCCGCCTCCGTCTCCACGACCGAGGCCTGGCGGATCGCGTCCAGGAGCGTCGTCTTGCCGTGGTCGACGTGGCCCATGATCGTGACGACCGGCGGCCGCGGCACGAGGTCCTCCTCGCGGTCCTCGAAGGCGGCCGGCTCGAGCTCCTCCTCGGCCGCGTGCTTGATCGTGATCTCGCGGCCGAGCTCGGCCGCGATCAGCTCGACCTCCTCGTCGGCGAGCGACTGCGTCGCCGTCCGCATCTGGCCCAGGCCCATGAGGATCTTGATCAGCTCCGGCATGGGCACGCCCAGAGCCTGGGAGAGGTCCTTGACGGTGACGCCCGACTCGACGGTGACCGGCCCGCTCGGAGGCGCGACCGGCGCCTGCCGCGGCGCAGGCGCACCCGTGCGCTCGCGCGGCTGGCGTCCCTCGCGGCTGCGCGCGCCGCCGCCCTCGATGACCACGCGCCGCTTGCGGCCGGCGGGGCCGCCGCGGGGGCGGATGGGGCGATTGGGTCTCGAGCGTCCGTCGGCCATGGCGCCTCAGCTTACTCCTCGTCCGCTGCGGGCTCGCTCGGACGGGACGGCTCGCCGGCGGCCACCTCGGCCGGCTCCGCCTCGCCGGCGACACCGTCCTCGGCGGACATGCGGAGCACGCCCGTCTGCGGCGCGGGCTCGAGCTCGCCGCCGACCTCGCTCGCCGGCACCTCCGCGGGCTCCCGGCCCGCGAGCGCCTGGTGTGCGGGCACGCCGCAGTAGCGGGACCCGGGCAGGGCCGCGTTCGGGCAGCGCTTGCCGTTCGAGAGGACCGCGGCGCAGCGCCCCGAGTACTCCTCGTCGTCCTCCGCACCCGCGAACGCCGCCTGGGCCTCGGCCTGGGCGAACTCCGTCTCGGACTGGATGTCGATCTTCCACCCCGTCAGGCGCGTCGCCAGGCGGGCGTTCAGGCCCTCCTTGCCGATCGCCAGCGCGAGCTGGTCGTCGGGGACGATGACGGTCGCCTCGCGGGTCTCGTCGTCGATGTACACCTCGCGCACGCGCGCGGGCGAGAGCGCCTTCGCCACGAAGCGCGCCGGCTCCGTGTTCCAGGGGATGATGTCGATCTTCTCGCCGCGCAGCTCCGACACGACCATGCGGACGCGGGATCCGCGCGGGCCCACGCACGCGCCGACGGGGTCCACGCCCTGCATGTGCGACTCGACCGCGATCTTCGAGCGGTAGCCCGGCTCGCGCGCGACCCCGCGGATCTCGACGAGGCCGTCCGCGATCTCGGGTACCTCGAGCTCGAAGAGAGCGCGGATCAGCTCCGGGTCGCGCCGCGAGAGGATGACCTGCGGGCCCTTCGTGCCCGAGCGCACCTCCGCGATGACGGCCTTGATCCGGCTCCCCTGCTCGTAGCGCTCGCCGTCCACCTGCTCGGAGCGCGGCAGCAGCGCCTCCACCCGGCCGAGGTCGACGAGCACGTTGTTGCGGTCGCCCGCCTGCTGGACGATCCCGGTCACGACCTCGCCCTGGCGGTCGACGTACTCCTCGTACATGATCGCCCGCTCGGCCTCGCGGATGCGCTGCTGGATGACCTGCTTCGCGGTCTGGGCGGCGATGCGCCCGAAGTCGCTGGGCGTGACGTCCGTGCGCTTGATCTGGTCCTCGGGCACCTGCGACCAGTCGAGGTCGAGGTCCTCGTCCGCGACGAACGTGTGCTGGCGCTCGCCCGTCTCCTCCTCGATGCGCTCGAGCTCCGCGATGCGCGCCTCGCGCGCCTCGTCGAGCAGGCGCTCCTCGACGTCCGGCGGCACCTCGATCGCGTACACGCGGAACTCGCCGTCCTCGTCGAGCAGCACCTCGGCGTGCCGGGCGGCGCCCGGCGTCTTCTTGTACGCGGCGAGCAGGGCGTCCTCGAGCGCGGCGATGAGCACGCCCTCCTCGATGCCCTTCTCCTTCTCGATGGCCTGGATGCCCTCGATGATCTCCTGGCTCATGACGTCAACCCCTCGTCGATCAGATTGGCCCGCACGATCGCGCCGTACGGGATGCGGACCGGGCCGGAGCCGTTGCCCGAGGCGACCGTGACGGCCTCGTCGTCGACCTCCAGCACCGTCCCGCGGAAGCGGCGGCGGCCCGCCACCTCGACCTCCGTGCGCACCGTCACCTGTCGCCCCGCGACCCGGGCGAAGTGCCGCGGCGTGCGCAGCGGGCGCTCCGGGCCCGGCGAGGACACGTCGATCGTGTACTCCGACCGGTAGTCCTCGAGCAGCGAGGTGACACGCTCGCAGAGCGCGTGGTCCACCCCGGCGGGGTGGTCCACGTACACGCAGAACCGGCTGGGCGAGAGCAGCTCGACCGCGAGCACCTCGACCCCGGGCAGGCTGCGCTCGACCGCGGGCGCGATCCGCTCGGAGAGGGTGCGTTCTCTGGCAAACGTGGTCATTCGTGCCTCTCAGAAAAAATGGGCGCCGCGCGCCCATTTCTCCAAGCCGGTGAAATGTGGTGCCCACAGGATAGCACCGCTCCGCCGTTTCCTCAGCCCGCGGCCACGAGCACCGCGCCGGCCGCGACGAGGGCGGCGCCCGCTGTCCGCAGGCGGCCGACGCGCTCGCCGAGGACGAGCGCGCCGAGCGCAACCGCGCACAGGACGCTCGTCTCCCGGACCGCGGCCACCGCGGGCGCGGCGGTCAGCGAGAGCGCGCCCAGCACGAGGGCGTAGGCGGAGAAGGAGGCAACCGCGGCGCCGGCGACGCGCAGCCCCAGCTCCGCGCGCACGCGCGCGAGCCCGGGGCGCCCGCCCACGAGCAGCGCGAGCGCGGCCACGGGCAGGAGCACGAGCTCCAGGTATGCGAGCGGCGACGCGTGCTCGATCCCCTGCTTGTCCACGAGCGTGTAGCCGGCGATCGTCGCCGCGATCGCGAGCCCCAGGAGGATGCCGCGCAGGTCGACCCCGCGCCGGGCGCCCGGCACCAGGGCGACGCCCGCTCCGACGAGCAGGACGCCCGCGGCCTGCCACCCGCCCACGCCCTGGCCGGCCGCCGACGCCCCCGCGAGCACGAGCACGGGCGCCGCGCCGCGCGCGATCGGGTACACGAGGCTGACGTCCGAGCCGCGGTACGCGGCCGTGAGCAGCCCGAAGTAGGCGAGCTCGAGCGCGGAGGAGGCGAGGAGCCACGGCACCGCCTCCGCTTCGAGGCGCCAGGTCGCGGCCGCGAGCGGCGCGAACAGGAGCACCGAGACGCCGAGCGCACCGGTGGTCGCGGCGCGCACGTCCCGCGCGCCGGCGAGGAGCACGTTCCAGCCGGCGTGCAAGACCGCTGCGGCGAGCGTCAGGGCGAGCGCCGCGGCCGTCATGGAGAGCTCGGCCTGCCGGACGTCGCTGCGCCCGCGCGCGCTCGTTGCCCGAAAGTACGCGCACGTTGCACGGAAGTACGGATGCGCGGCAGGTCACGCCGAGCGATCCTGGCGGCGGAAGGAGGTGAGCCGATGTCCACGTCCCTGCGAAGTGCTGCTCTCCGTTCCGGCCCGGCCTCCCGGCGTCCGTTCGAGCGGTGGGCGATGGAGCTGGCGACGGTCTCCGGAACGGCGGTCCTGGCGGCGCTCGCGCTCTTCGGGATCGCATACGCGGTGGGAGGCGAGGACGCGACCTCGGACAACTGGGTCGGGGTCCTCGTCGCGCTCCTGGGCCTGGGCGGGCTGCTCGGCTCGGCGGCGGCGTTCGTGCTCGCGATCGTCGCGACCCGCGAGCACGGGCTCCGCAGGGCCCTCTGGCTGCCGCTCGCGCTCTTCCCGGCGCTGGCGCTTCTCCTCGTCCTCGGCGAGGCCTT
This sequence comes from Gaiellaceae bacterium, assembly GCA_035574435.1. Lineage (GTDB taxonomy): Bacteria > Actinomycetota > Thermoleophilia > Gaiellales > Gaiellaceae > GMQP-bins7. The sequence goes on from DATLYU010000008.1 coordinate 20,962, forward strand.
CTGGTGGGAGTAGCCCACCGGGCTCAGAACTCGTTTCGGAATGGGTGCCCGTCGAGAGGCGGATGCTGGAGGGCGTGAGGCAAGGACGCAGGGAGCGCCCATATCAAGCCGATATGGGCGCGACCGAGGACGCAGCCTCGTGCTCTCCAGCACCGCACATCGACATGGCCGCTCATTCTGAAGCGAGTTCTCTAGACGTCGAGCACGAGCGTGACGGGGCCGTCGTTCACGAGCGCGACCTGCATGCGCGCCCCGAAGACGCCGCGCGCGACCGGGACGCCGAGCGCCGACAGCTCCGCGCAGAAGCGCTCGTAGAGCGGCCGGGAGCGCTCCGGCGGGGCGGCGTCCGTGAAGCTCGGCCGGTTGCCCTTGCTCGTGTCCGCGAGCAGGGTGAACTGGCTGACCACGAGCGCCTCCCCGCCGACGTCGAGGAGCGAGCGGTCGAACCGCCCCTCCTCGTTCTCGAACACGCGCAGCCTCGCCACCTTCTCCGCCAGGCGCGTCGCCTGCGCATCCGTGTCCCGGGCGCCCACGCCTACCAGGACGAGCAGCCCGCGCCCGCACGCGCCCGCGACCCGATCCTCGACCGTGACCGAGGCCTCGCGCACCCGCTGCACGACCGCTCGCACGCCCGCATTCTGGCCGCGCTCACGGATTGCGCCGCGCAAGCCGATACAGGAGGCGGATGGAAGCTGCCGCCCATCATCACCACTGGCCTGCGCTGGGGACGCTCCTCGTCCGCAACGGCCTGATCGACGAGCAGGAGCTCGAGGCCGCGCTCGCGCAGCAGCGCGGCTCCGGCAAGCGGCTCGGCGAGGTGCTGGTGGAGCGCGGCTCGGTCACGCGCATGCAGATCGCGCGCGTCCTGGCCGAGCAGCACGAGCTTCCGTTCCTCGAGCTCGAGGAGTCCGAGGTCGATCCCGAGGCGGCGCTCCTGCTCCCGGAGGAGCTGGCCCGGCGCTACACCGCGCTCCCCGTCGGCTTCCTCCCCGACGACTCCGTGCTCGTCGCGGTCTCGGACCCGACGAACGTCCTCCACTCCGACGAGCTGCGGCTGGCGCTCGGCGTGCCGCTGCGCTTCGGCGTCGCCGCACCGGACGCGATCGACGCGGCGATCGCGTTCGTGCACCAGCAGGCGCTCTCCCTCGTGCAGCCCGAGGAGGTGGAGAAGCAGGTCGCAGGCGTCGTGGACATGCAGGCGGGCGAGACGGACACGCCCGCGGTCGCCCACGTCAACAAGGCCATCCAGCGGGCGCTCTCCCTGGGCGCCTCCGACGTCCACTTCACGCCGCAGCCGCGCGGGCTCGTGGTGCGCGCGCGCGTGGACGGCGTCGTCCGCGAGATCGCCGTCGTCCCGGCCTCGCAGCAGGGCTCGGTGACGAGCCGTCTGAAGATCATGGGGCGCCTGGACATCGCGGAGCGGCGCGCGCCGCAGGACGGGCGCGTGGCCGTCAGGTCCGGGGACAAGACCGTGGACCTGCGCATCGCGGTGCTGCCGACGAAGTTCGGCGAGAAGGTGACGCTGCGGGTGTTGAGCCAGACCTCGGCGCCCGACTCCCTCTCCGAGCTCGGGCTCGCCCGCGACAACGAGGAGCTGCTGCGCAAGGCGATCCACCAGCCGTTCGGCGCGGTCTTCGCCTGCGGCCCGACCGGGAGCGGCAAGACGACGACGCTGTACGCGGCGCTGCAGGAGCTGAACACGCCCGAGCGTACGCTCATGACGATCGAGGATCCCGTCGAGTACCAGACGGCCGGCGTCGACCAGGTCGAGGTCAACCTGCGCGCCGGGCTCACGTTCGCGCGCGGTCTGCGCACGATCCTGCGCTCGGACCCCGACGTCATCCTCGTCGGGGAGATCCGCGACGAGGAGACGGCGCAGATCGCCGTCCGCGCCGCCATGACCGGCCACCTCGTCCTCTCCACCCTGCACACGCAGACTGCCGCGGCCGCGGTGCAGCGCCTGGTCGAGATGGGGATCGAGCCGGGGTTGCTCGGAGCGACCCTCACCTGCCTCGTCGCCCAGCGCCTCGCCCGCCGCATCTGCCCCGACTGCCGCGAGACGTACGAGGTCGAGTCCGACGAGCTCGCGGAGAACGGGTTCCCGGTCGAGCACGCGGGCACGACGCTCGCACGCGGCCGGGGCTGCCCAGCCTGCGGCGGCACGGGCTACCGCGGCCGCGTCGGCCTCTTCGAGGTGCTCCCCTTCACGGAGGAGGTGCGCGCGCTCGTCGCCGCGCACTCGAGCACCGCCGACCTCGAGCAGGCCGCGGTCGCGGCCGGCATGCGCACGCTCCGCGAGGACGGCATCCGCCTCTGCCTCGAGGGCGTCACCACGCCGGCCGAGGTCCGCCGCGTCGCCGGCGACTGGGGCCGCTAACCGGGCTCCTCCAGCGCGTCGTCGCGGGGTCTCGGCCGCAGCGAGCGGGCGAGCTTGAAGTGCGGCGTCGCCTCCCGGTGCTTGCCCTGCTTGGCGAGCGCCCGCCCGAGCGCATGGTGGGCCCACTCGTCCGCGGGCGAGAGCTCCACGAGCGCGCGGAACTCCGCCTCGGCCTCCTCCCAGCGGCCGAGGCGGAAGTACGCGATCCCGAGTGCCTCGCGGATCGAGCGCGAGCCCGGCTCCCGGCGCTTCGCCTTCTCGAGCGAGACGGTCGCCTGCGCGGCCATCCCCTCGCGCAGGTGCCGGCGGCCGCGCTGGAAGAGCTCGTAGGTCTCGCTCACGTCCTCAACCTTGCCAGCCGCGCAGAGAGCGAAACGAGACGAGGCCGCGGAAGCGCTCCCAGGGCGAGAGCGTGCTCCGCGCCCGGCGCAGGAGGACGCGGAGCTCGCGCCGCGCCGCGCGCGCGGCCGAGGCGGCCTCCGCGGGCGGGCCGAAGCGCCCGCG
>DATLYU010000009.1:0-3534 GCA_035574435.1 Gaiellaceae bacterium
CCGTCATCCTCTTCGTCTCGGCCATCGCGGTGACTCCTCTCGTCGTCGTCTTCCAGGACTCGACGAGTCTGAGCGCCGCGGTGGCCGGACTACCCGGCTCCGTCCGACGCGCTCCTACACCACGCTATGGGACGTGACCGCCGAGGAGCGCCGGATCGCCGCGCTCCTGCGGAAGGCCGTGAGCTGAGGCCGGCAGCAGAGTCAGCGATCTCCCGGATGCCTGCCGCGCGCCGAGCGGCGACTCTGGGCTCGGAAGGCACGAAGGGAGCGACGACGAGCGACGAACGGCTGGGGCGCCCCCGAGCCGGCCTGGTGGCTGAACCTGCAGGCCGACCCGCGGGCCGCCGTCGAGCTCGCGGGCGGGGTCCGGCGCGAGGTGCTCGGGCGGCGCGCGGTCGGCGAGGAGCGGGAGCGGCTGTGGCAGCGCTGGCGGGAGCTGGCCACAGGAACCTCGACGCCTACGCGGCGCGGCGGCCACGCGAGACGGCCGTCGTCGTCCTCGAGCCGCGCGCCCCGACCGAGTAGAGGGAGCGCGCTCAGCGTGCGGGCTGCTTCGGCCCCGCGGGCTGCTCGGGACGGCCGTCGCGCTCGGTCTCGGGGCCGGCCTCGCCGAACGAGCGCAGGCGCTCCGCGTACTGCGAGATGCGGGCGGCGACGAGGCCGTGCACGCTGTCCGGCGGGTACGAGCCGTCCGCGCGCCGGCGTCCTGCGCGGCGACCGGTGAGGAGCTCGATTCCCTCGTCGACCGTCTTCACCGCCCAGACGTGGAACCTGCCGGCGCGCACGGCCTCCACCACCTCCTCGTCGAGCATGAGGTTGCGGACGTTGGCCGCGGGGATGACGACGCCCTGGTCGCCCGTCAGCCCCTGCGCCTTGCAGGTCGCGTAGAAGCCCTCCACCTTGCGCGTCACGCCGCCGACGGCCTGGACGTTGCCGTGCTGGTCGACCGACCCGGTGACCGCGATCCCCTGCGCGAGGGGCAGCCCCGAGAGCGCCGAGAGGAGCGCGTACAGCTCCGTCGAGGAGGCGGAGTCGCCCTCGATCTCGTCGTAGGCCTGCTCGAAGGTGAGCGTCGCCGAGAGCGCGAGCGGCCACTCCTGAGCGTAGGTCGCGGCGAGGTAGCCGGAGAGGATCATGAAGCCCTTCGAGTGGATCGGCCCCGAGAGCTCGATCTCGCGCTCGATGCTCGCGATCGTGCCCCGGCCGAGCGACACGCGGGCGGTCACGCGGGTCGGGCGGCCGAAGGAGTGGTCGCCGAGGTCGAGGATGGAGAGGCCGTTCACCTGGCCCACGCGCTCGCCCTGCGTCGCGATCACGATCGTGCCGTCCTCGATCAGCTCGCGGATCCGCTCCTCGAGCAGGTTCGAGCGGTACTCCTTCTTGCGGATCGCGAGCTCGACGTCGCTCGCCCGCACCAGCGGGTGACCCTCTCGCTCGGCCCAGAAGCTGGCCTCGGCCACGAGATCCGAGATCTCGAGGAGACGCGCGGAGAGCTTGCGCTGGTGCTCCCGCAGGCGGGCGCCGTGCTCGATCAGCCGCGCCACCGCCTCCCGGTCGAAGTGGCGCAGGCCGTTCTCGCGCACCCAGCGGCTGACGAAGGCGGCGTAGTTGCGGTGGTGCTCGGTGCTCCACTCGAGCTCCGGCGAGAAGTCGGCCTTCACCTTGAAGAGCTCGCGGAAGTCCTCGTCGAGCTGGTAGAGGAGGTGGTAGAGGAGCGGGGAGCCGAGGAGCACGACCTTCACGTCGAGCGGGATCGGCTCCGGCCGCAGGGTCGCGCTCGGGAACGGCGAGAACTGCTCGCCGAGCGGCTCGATGCGGATCTCGCCGCTCCGCAGCGCCCGCTTGAGCGCGTCCCAGGCGAAGGGCTGGCGGAGGACGTCGAGCGCCTCGAGCACGAGGTAGCCGCCGTTCGCCCGGTGCAGCGCGCCCGCCTTGATCTCCCGGAAGTCGGTCACGAGCGTCCCGAACGTCGCGCGGTACTCGGTCCGGCCGAGGAGGTTGTAGTAGGTCGGATTCCGCTCGACGACGATCGGCGCGCCCTGCGCCTCGGCGTTGTCGACGAGGACGTTCACCCCGTAGCGGGAGAAGTCCGGCGCCGCCCGCGGGCCGAGCCCGAGCAGCAGCGGCTTCTCCTCGCCGTCGCGGAAGTCGGCCAGGTGCGCGACCACGTCGGCCTTGACCGCCTCGAGGTACGCCTGCACCTCGCTCTCGCCGGCGAAGCGCTCCTCCAGCTCGCGGAAGAGCGGATCGGTGGCGAAGAGCGCGACCTCGCGCTCGAGCTCGCGCACGCGGCGCTGCGCCTCCCGCTCGAGCTCGTGCACGCGGCGGATGAAGGACGCCGCCCGCTCCTCCACCTCGGCCGAGGCGCGGGTGATGGCCGTCCGCTGCTCCTCGGGGAGCTGATCGAAGCTCTCGCGCGTCAGCGGCTTGCCGTCGACGAGCGGGATCGAGGCGACCCCGAGCGGCGTCATCCGGAGCGCGATGCTCCGCTCCGACGCGAAGCGGGTCAGCTCCTCCTCCGCGGAGGCCCGCTGCGCTGCGACCTCGGCGAGCACCTCCCGCTGGCGGCGGTCGTACTCCTCGCTCTCGAACGCACGCGGAATCTCGCGCCGTGCCGCCTCCACGAACTCCTCCATGGCCCGCGCGAACTCGCCGCCCCGCCCCGCGGGCAACGGGATCGCGTTCGGGCGGTCGGGAGTCCCGAAGTCGTACACGTAGACCCAGTCCAGGGGGGTGGGCCTGGTCGGCGCCAGGCTGCCCAGGTAGTCGAGGACCGTGGTCAGGCGGCCCGAGCCCGACGCTCCGGAGACGAAGAGGTTGAAGCCGCGCGTCTCGACCGCGAGCCCGTACTCGAGCGCGTCGAGCGCCCGCGGCTGGCCGACCGTCCCCACCAGCGGGGACACCTCCTCCGTGGAGGAGAAGCCGAGCCGCTTGGGGTCGAGCCGCCGGCGGAGCTGCTCGGGCCGCAGCTCGAGCCGCGCTCGACGCGTGCGGCGAGCTCCCTGTGCGCTCTCCCTGGCCGCCATGGGCCGATCGTGCGCGGAGTCGCGCGCGCGCGCATCGGTGCCCGACCGGACCGCCGGCTGTGGATATGCCGCATGCTCCGTCGCGTCCCTCGTCCGGCAGCCCCTCCCGGCGACGCGCGGCTCGCGGTAAACCCGCAGCGAGATCGGCCGAATCGCGGAGGCAGGCGGCGCCCTCGGCGTCGAGGCTTCGCGCATGGCGAGCGTTGCCGACCCAGCCGCGACGCCCCGCGGGCGCCGAGGAGAGCACCCGTCCGCGTCGTTCAGCGCGACGCTGCGCGTGCGCCTGGCCAACCATCCCGGCACCTTCGCCGCGCTCGCGACCGCGATCGCCGAGGCGGGAGGGCTGCTCGACGCGATCGACCTCGTCCGCGTCGGCCGCGACCACAAGGTTCGCGACGTGACCGTGCTGGCGGGCAGCGGGGAGCACCTCGAGCGCGTGCTCGAGTCGGTGGCGCGCGTTCCCGGAGTCGAGGTCCTGCACGTGTCCGACCGGACGTTCCTGCTGCAC
>DATLYU010000010.1:0-24166 GCA_035574435.1 Gaiellaceae bacterium
TACGCAATGAGCCCACGCCGGAAGCCGACCGCTACGGCGTGGGCTCTGCTTCTTGCCTGAAGCTTCGCGAGCAGATGCCGGACGTGGGACTTCACGGTCTCCTCCGAGAGGAAGAGCCGCTCGCCGATCTCGCGATTCACGAGCCCGTCTGCGACGAGTTGGAGCACCTCGATCTCGCGCGCCGTCGGGTCCTGGCCGAGCTCCCGCTGGACCTGGGGAGCGAACGGGATGACCGACCCGTGGCGTCGTGCGCTGCGCCGCGCCGCAGCCGCCTCGAAGCGACGGCTGTGATCGCGGTAGCGATCGAGGATCTGCTTGCGCTCGGCAGCGTCCACGCCCTCCCTATCGGCGTGGCCGGCGACCCGCTTTAGGCGAGGGCGTCCCCCATTCGCTCAAACGAGGGAGGCCGGATCGTCCTCGGTCGAGGCCATGGCGGGCGCGATGCGTCCGGCGCGGATGTCCTCGGCGTAGTGGCACGCCACCAGGTGGCCGTCGAGCGGCCGCAGCGCGGGTTCCTCGTCCGCGCAGCGCCGCGGCTGCACGAACGGGCAGCGCGTATGGAACCGGCACGCTGCAGGCGGGTTCGCCGGGCTCGGCAGGTCGCCCGCGATGCGGATCGGCCGGCGACGTCTCTCCACCTCCGGATCGGGGATGGGGATCGCCGAGAGGAGCGCGATCGTGTACGGGTGGAGCGGATTGTCGTAGAGGTCGTCCGCGGGAGCGACCTCCACGATCTTGCCCAGGTACATGACCGCGATCCGCGTCGAGATGTGCCGCACGACCGCGAGGTCATGGGCGATGAAGACGTAGGTGAGGCCGAGCTCCCGCTGGAGCTCCTCCATCAGGTTGATGATCTGCGCCTGGATGGACACGTCGAGGGCGGACACGGGCTCGTCGCAGACGACGAGCTCCGGGTTGAGCGCGAGCGCCCGCGCCAGGCCGATCCGCTGCCGCTGGCCGCCCGAGAACTCGTGTGGGAAGCGGTTGGCCGCGTCGGGCGGGAGGCCTACGACGTCGAGGAGCTCGCGCACGCGCGTGTCCGTCGCCTTCCCCGCCGACCCGTGTACCCGTAGCGGCTCGGAGACGATCCGCCCGACCGAGTGGCGAGGGTTGAGCGACGCGAACGGGTCCTGGAAGACCATCTGCATCCGCCGCCGCAGCGGCCGGAGCTGGCTCTCCGAGAGCCGCGTGATGTCCACCCCGTCGAAGACGATCCGCCCGCCTGTCGGCTCGTACAGCCGGAGCAGCGCGCGCCCGACCGTCGTCTTCCCGCAGCCCGACTCGCCGACGAGCCCGAGCGTCTCGCCGCGGGCGACCGTGAGCGACACTCCGTCTACGGCCTTCACGTCGCCGACGTGCCGGTCGAGGACGACGCCGCTCTTGATCGGGAACCAGATGCGGAGGTCCTCGAGCTCGACGAGGGGCGCGCTCGAGGCGGCAGTGGCGGGAGCCGTCACGCCGCGGTGTCTCCCAGGCGCGCGCGCCGCCATGCGTCTGCGACCACCGGGTTGAAGCACGCCGCGCACTGGCCGCCGCCCTTGTCCTCGAGGTGCGGGATCTCCTCCGAGCACACGTCGATCCGGTTCGGACAGCGAGGGACGTAGGGGCAGCTCGTCGGCGCCGCGAGCATGTTCGGCGGCGCGCCCTCGATTGGCGTCAGCTTCTGCCGCCTTCCCGTGTCCAGCCGCGGGACGCTCTGGAGCAGGCCGAGCGTGTAGGGATGGCGGGGATGAGCGAAGAGCTGGTCGGCGGTCCCCGTCTCCACGAGCGTGCCCGCGTACATGACGTGCACGCGCTCGCACATGCCGGCCACGACCCCGAGATCGTGCGTGATGAGGATGAGCGCCGTGCGGCTCTCGGCCACCAGGTCGCGGAGCAGGTCGAGGATCTGCGCCTGGATCGTCACGTCGAGCGCGGTCGTCGGCTCGTCCGCGATCAGGAGCTTCGGCTCGCACGCGAGCGCCATGGCGATCATCACGCGCTGGCGCATCCCGCCCGAGAACTGGTGCGGGTAGTCGCGCGCCCGCGCGCTCGCGTTCGGGATGCCGACGCGCTCGAGGAGCTCGACGACCCGTCGCTGCGCGCTTCGCCGGTCGAGGTCGAGGTGCACCTCGAGCGCCTCGCGGAGCTGCCGGCCGATGGTGAGCACCGGGTTCAGGCTCGTCATCGGGTCCTGGAAGATCATCGCCGCCTCGCGGCCGCGGAAGCGCTGCCACTCGCGCTCGGAGCGGCCGAACAGGTCTCGACCCTCGAAGCGGGCGCTCCCCTCGACCGCCCGGCCCGCCCGCGGGAGGATCCCCATCAGCGCGAGCGCGGTGACGCTCTTCCCGCAGCCCGACTCGCCCACGAGCCCGAGCGTCTGGCCCGGCTCGAGCGAGAAGGAGACGCCGTTCACGGCGTGCACCGTGCCCCGGCGCGTCCAGAAGTGGACGTGCAGGTTCTCGACCTCGAGCAGCGCCGTCACGCGCGTCCTCGCAGCTTCGGGTCGAGGGCCTCGCGCAGCCCGTCGCCGATCAGGTTGAACCCCATGACCACGATGACGATCGCGAGCCCGGGGAAGAACGCGAGGAACGGCGCCGTCTGCAGGTAGCGGACCGAGTCCGTGAGCATGATCCCCCACTCGGGCGTCGCCGGGTCCTGCGGCCCGAGGCCGAGGAAGCCGAGGCCGGCGGCGTCGATGATCGCGGTCGCGAGCGCGAGCGTCCCGGCGACGATGACCGGCGAGATCGCGTTCGGGAGGATGTGGCCGACGAGGATGCGCCGGCGCGGGACGCCGATCGAGCGGGCGGCGAGGACGTAGTCGTTCTCGCGCTGCCCGAGGATCGACCCGCGCATCAGGCGGGCGAACGTCGGCACGTTGATCACCCCGATCGCGATCATCACCGAGTCGAGGCCGGGGCCGAGCAGCGCGGCGATCCCGATCGCCATGAGGAAGCCAGGGATCGCGAGCATGATGTCGACGACGCGCATGATCGGGCCGTCGAGGACGCTGAAGTAGCCCGCGATCGAGCCCAGCAGGAGCCCGAGGGTGAGCCCCACGGTCACGGAGACGATCCCGATCAGGAGCGAGAAGCGGGCTCCGTAGATGATCCGCGAGAGCTCGTCGCGGCCCAGGTCGTCCACGCCCAGGAGGTGCTCGCGCGAGGGTCCGGGGCAGCAGCCCTCGGCGATCAGGTCGAGGTCCTGGTCGAGCGGGGAGTAGGGCGCGATCAGCGGCGCGAAGATCGCGACGACGACGAACGTCGCGACGATGACCGCGCCGACGATCGCCCCCGGGTTGCGGACGAGGCGGTGGAAGGCCTCGCGCCAGAGGCCGCCCTCCGGCATCTCCATCTGCACTTCGCGGGCTTCGACCTCGGCGACCGACATCAGCGTCCCGCCAGGCGGATGCGCGGGTTGAGGAGGCCGTACGAGAGGTCGACGACCAGGTTCACGAAGACGACGATGACCGCGACGAAGAGGATCCCGCCCTGCATGACCGGGTAGTCGCGGTTCTGGATCGACTCGTAGATCCAGGTCCCGATGCCGGGGAACGCGAAGACGGTCTCGGTCAGGATGGCGCCCGAGAGGAGGAGCCCGACCTGCAGGCCGACGACCGTCGAGACCGGCAGCATCGCGTTCCGGAACACGTGGCGCGAGTCGACGACCCGGCTCGGCAGGCCCTTCGCGCGCGCGGTGCGCACGTAGTCCTCGTTCTGGACGTCGAGGACGGCGGCTCGCGTGATCCGCGAGATGAGGGCCAGCGGGATCGAGCCGAGCGCGATCGCCGGCAGGATGAGGTGCTTGAGCGCGTCCCAAGCTGCGGCCCAGTTGCCCGTGAGCACGCCGTCGAGGACGTAGAAGTTCGTCGGGTGCTCGGCCTCGATGAAGACGTCCTGGCGACCGATGGACGGCAGCCAGCCGAGCTTCACGGAGAAGACCCACTTGAGGATGATCCCGAGGAAGAAGATCGGGATCGAGACGCCGATCAGGGATAAGACCAGGCTCGCGTTGTCGAAGATGCCTCCGTAGCGCTTCGCGGCGAAGAAGCCGAGCGGGATCCCGAAGAGCAGGGCGAAGATGCCGGCGGCCACGGTCAGCTCCACGGTCGCCGGGAAGCGCTCCTTGATCTCGGTGAAGATCGGGCGGCGGGAGGCGATGCTGACGAGATCGCCCTTGGCCACCGTCTGCAGGAAGCGCCAGTACTGGACGGGCAGCGGGTCGTCGAGGCCGAGCTGCTCCCGGATCTGCGCGATGTCCTGCTCGTCGGCCCGCTCGCCGAGCAACGCCTCCGCGGGCGAACCGGGCAGCGCCCGCACCCACACGAAGACGAGGATCGAGAGCCCGAGGAGGATGGGGACGAGCAGGAGGAGCCGGCGAACGGTGAACCGCAGCACGCTAGGGCTGGGTCTCCGTCCGCCGGCTCTCCCTCATTCGTCTCCTATCCGGTCTTCCGGACGATCTTGAAGACGTCGTTCAGCGTCGGGCTGGGCCGGTAGCCGACGACGTTTCGGCGGAAGGCCAGCGCGGGCATCGTGTGCACGTAGGGCACGCCGATGACCTGCTGCATGATGTAGTTGTTGATCCGCCGGTACATCCCGGCGCGCCGATCGGCGTCCGGCTCGGCCAACGCCCGGTCGAGATCGCGGTACAGCTTCGTCCCGATCGGGTTGTCGTCGAGCCCGAACTGCTTCGCGGCCCGCAGGATGCCGCCGAGGAACGACTCCGGGTCGGCGTAGTCGCCCGTCCAACCGATGAGGTTGAGCGCGCCGGCCGTGCCCTGGTCCACGCGGCCCAGGTAGTCGGGCCGCCAGGGAGCGCTGCGCGCGACCACGCGGAAGCCCGAGCGGTTGAGGCTCGCGGCGAAGGCCTGGAAGTTGTTCTTCGGGTTCGGCATGTACGGCCGGGCGACGTCCGTCGGCCACCAGAACTCCACCTCGACCGGGAGATCCAGCCCGGCCTGCCGGAGCAGCTGCCGCGCCCGCGCGGGGTTGTACGGGTACTTGGGCACGCTCTTCGAGTACCCGAGCACCGACGGCGGCTGGAACTCGTGCGCCACGACGCCGCGGCCCGCGTAGAACGAGCGCACGACGCCCGGGCGGTCGAGCGCGTGGGCGACGGCCTTGCGCACGTTCAGGTTGTCGAACGGCTCGACCTTCTGGTTGATGGTCACGTAGCCGACGTTGAAGGGCGGCCGGTCGAGGACCTTCAGGTTCCGATTCCGCTGGATGGTGCGGATGTCCTGCGGCTCGACGTCGTCGTAGCCATCGATCTCGCCCGACTGCAGCGCCTGCAGACGGGCGGCGTTGTCCGCGATCGGGCGGAAGATGACCCGCCGCAGGAACGCCTTCGGGCCCCAGTAGTCGTCGTTGCGGACGAGCGTCAGCCGGTCGCCGACGCGCCAGGACTCGAACTTGAAGGGTCCCGTGCCGACCGCGGCGCCGTCGGGCGTGCCGAACTTGCCGAGCGGCTGATACACGCCGTCCGCGGTCAGCCGACCCTTGTCGGCCTCGTAGCGGCGCAGCGCGGTCGGGCTCGCGATCGCGAACGGACCGAGCGTCATGGCGCCCAGGAACGGCCCGAACACGCGCTTGAGGCGGATGACGGCCGTGTACTGCCCGCGCGCCTTGCAGTCGCGGTACAGCGCCTTGTCGCGGCCCGGCAGCCCCTTGCCAGGGTTGCGGAAGCCCCCGAACACGACGTTGTAGTAGTACGACGCCGAGGAACTCGCCTGCGCGCCCTTGAAGTTGTACCAGCGGTCGAAGTTCGCGCAGACGGCGGCCGCGTTGAACGGCGTGCCGTCGTGGAAGCGGACCCCACGCCGGAGGGTGAACGTCCAGGTGCGCCCGCCGGCCGACTTGCGCCAGCTCGTGGCGAGACCCGGGATGAGCTGGGTCGTGCCCGGCTTCTGGGTCACGAGCGTCTCGTAGATCTGGTTGTTGACCCGGAAGGATTCGCCGTCCGAGATCAGCGCCGGATCGAGCACCACCGGGTCAGACGAAGCGCCGAACACGAGCGTGTCGCTCGCCTGGCCCGACCTGTCCGCCGACCCGGAGGCGACCGCGGCGACGAGCAGAGCGACCGCGGCAAGCGCGATGCCGACTCGTAGGAGCTTGTGCATACCGTCCTTTCCTTTCTCCCGCTGTGAGAGACCGAGCGGCGTGGAGCTTACTACCGCTGCTCCATACAGACGACGAGCGGCCCCGAATGTCGGGGCCGCTCGTCGCGTCGGTATGTCGGCCGGTGGGAGCCCGCTCAGGCGGCGAGTCCCGCGAGGTCCCGCAGGGCCTCGAGCCGCTTGAGGGCCTGGCCCTCGAGCTGGCGGACGCGCTCGCGCGTCAGGTCGAGCTCGAGCCCGATCGCCTCCAGCGTCCACGGCTCGCCCTCGAACCCGAAGCGCAGCTCGAGGATGCGCCGCTCGCGCTCCGGGAGCGCGTCGAGCGCCCGCCTGATGCTCTGCCGGCGCAGCGACTCCTCGGCCTCGTCGAAGGGGTCCGCAGCCTCGCGGTCGGCGAACAGGTCGCCGAGCTCGCCCTCGTCGTCCGCGCCCACGGTCTGGTTGAGCGAGACGGACGCGTGCGCCGCGCCCAGGGCCTCGTCCACGTGCTGGATCGGAAGGCCCGTGGCCTCGGCGAGCTCGTCCTTCGTCGCCTCCCGCCCGAGCTCGACCTCGAGCCGGCGGGCGGCGCGCGAGAGCTTCTGCTGCCGCTCGACCACGTGCACGGGCACGCGGATGGTGCGCGCGTGGTTCGCGACCGCACGCTGCACCGACTGGCGGATCCACCAGGTCGCGTACGTCGAGAACTTGAACCCGCGGCGCCAGTCGAACTTCTCGACCGCGCGGTTCAGGCCCAGGGTGCCCTCCTGGATGAGGTCGAGGAAGGGCACGCCCAGCCCGCGGTAGCCCTTCGCGATTGAGACGACGAGCCGCAGGTTCGACTCGATCATCGTCCGCTTCGCGACCGGGTCGCCGCGCTCGATGCGCTTGGCGAGCGCCACCTCCTCGGCGGCCGTGAGCAGCTTGTGGCGGCCCACGTCGGCCAGGAAGAGCTGGAGGCTGTCGGCCGCGCCGGAGACGGTGCCGGCCTCGTAGGCGACGGCGGCATCCTCCTTCTCGGCCTCCGGGTCCGGCTGCGAGATCTCGATCGAGTGCGCCTCGAGCTCGCGCTGGAGCAGCTCGGCCTCCTCCTCGCCGAGGTCGTGCTCGAGCACGAAGGCCTCGAGCTCGGCGACGTCCAGGTGGCCTCCATGCTCCTCGCCGCGCTCGATGAGGGCCTTCACGTGCTCGGACTCGAGCAGTTCGATGAGCTGGTTCTGCGTCAAGTGGCGGTTCAGTCCTTTCCGTTCTCAGTCGTGCCGGGGAGTGACAAACGTATGGAGTGTAGGGGGCCTTTCCTTCTCGTTCCAGGGGTAATCCCCGCTCCGGAGGCGTCACAATCCATTCGAACTCTGCGCCTTTGTCCGGTTATTCCACCCCAGGGCCTCGACGGTTCATGGCGGGAGGCCCGGAGCTACCTTCCATCCTGCTTCGTGAGACGGCATGCACCGGCCCACGGTTAGATCATGACCGCCTCGACGGACGGCGAGAAGCGCCTCGTGGAGGTCTTTACACGCTCTTAGCAGCTCGCCGCTCGGCCAGCAGCTCGGCTGCGCGCTCGGGCGTGAGCCCGTCCGGCGTGTCGCCCCGGCGCAGGCTCGCGTTCGTCTCCCCGTCCGTCACGTACGGGCCGAAGCGGCCCTCGCGGAGCTCGATCGGGCGGCCCGTCACCGGATCCGGCCCCAGCTCGCGCAGCGGGCCGCGGCGCGCGCCACGTCCGCGCCGGCGTGGCGGCTGGGCGAGCAGCTCGCGCGCCTGCTCGAGCGTCAACGTGAAGAGCTGCTCCTCGCTCTCGAGCGAGCGCGACTCCGAGCCCTTCTTCACGTACGGCCCGTAGCGCCCGATCTGCACCGTCACCTCCTCGCCGTCGAGCGTCCCCACGACGCGCGGCAGGGAGAGGAGCCGCAGGGCGTCCTCGAGGCCGATCGTCTCGGGCGGCGTGCTCGAGAGGAGAGAGGCCGTGCGCGGCTTCTCCTGCGCGCCTTCCGGGAGCACCTCGGTCACGTACGGCCCGTAGCGACCCGAGCGCACGACGATCTCGTGGCCGGTCTCCGGGTCGACGCCGAGCGAGCGCCCGTCCTGCTGCGCGAGCAGCTCCTCGACCTTCGCCGCGGTCAGCTCGTCGGGAGCGAGCTCGGCCGGGATGCTCGCCCGCTCCTCGCCACGCTCCAGGTACGGACCGTAGCGCCCGACGCGCACGACCGCGTCGCTCCCCGGGATCGGGATCGAGTTGACGGCCCGCGCGTCGATCTCGTCCAGCTGCTCGGTCACCAGGTGGTGCAGGCCGGGCCCCTCCCCGTCGCCGAAGTAGAAGCGCGTCAGCCAGGTCACGCGGTCCTCCGCACCGTCCGCGATCCGGTCGAGGTCGTCCTCCATGCGGGCCGTGAAGTCGAAGTCCACGAGCTGCTCGAAGTGCCTCTCGAGCAGGTTGACGACGGCGAACGCGAGAAACGTGGGGACGAGCGCCGTCCCCTTCTTGAACACGTATCCGCGGTCGAGGATGGTCGAGAGGATGGCCGCGTACGTGGAGGGCCGGCCGATCCCGCGCTCCTCGAGCGCGCGCACGAGCGTCGGCTCGGTGTAGCGGGGCGGCGGCGAGGTCGCGTGGCCCTCGGCCGCGAGCGCGGTCGCCTGCACGGCCTGGCCGACTGCGAGCTCGGGTAGCCGCCGCTCCTCGTCCTCCTCGGCGGGCTCGTCGCGGCCGGGCTCGTACACGGCCAGGAAGCCGCGGAAGGTGATCACCGTGCCCGACGCCGCGAACTCCGCCGTCTCGCCTGCGGAGGACGTGCCCGTGATACGCAGGGAGACGGTCCGGCCGACGGCGTCCTCCATCTGCGAGGCGAGCGTTCGGCGCCAGATGAGGTCGTAGAGGGCGCGCTCGTCCTTCGAGAGCTCGCGCGCGACCTCGTCCGGCGTGCGGAAGGAGTCGCCCGCGGGCCTGATCGCCTCGTGCGCCTCCTGGGCGTTCGCGACCGCGCGCCCGTACCGGCGCGGCTTCTCGGGGACGTGGTCGTCGCCGAAGAGCCGGCGCGCCTGCGCCCGGGCGGCCTCGAGCGCCGTCTCGGACAGCGTCGTCGAGTCGGTGCGCATGTAGGTGATGTAGCCGCCCTCGTACAGGCGCTGGGCGACGCGCATCGTCGTCTGGGCGGAGAAGCGCAGCTTGCGGCTCGCCTCCTGCTGGAGCGTGGCCGTCCGGAACGGCGCCGCCGGGCGCCGCCGGTACGGCTTCTCGTCGGCGCTGCGGACGGCGAAGGCGGCGCCGTCGAGGCGCGCGGCGAGCCCGCGCGCCGCCTCCTCGTCCAGGAGCAGGAGGTCTCCGCGCAGGGTGCCCTCCGGCGTGAAGTCGCGGCCCTGGGCGACCCTCCGCCCGTCCACCGCCACGAGCCGCGCCTGGAAGGGGCCCGGCTCGAAGGTCGCGAGCAGGTCCCAGTACTCGGCCGAGACGAAGGCCATGCGCTCGCGCTCGCGCTGCACGACGAGCCGGGTCGCGACCGACTGCACCCGGCCGGCGGAGAGCCCGCGCGTGACCTTCTTCCAGAGCACGGGCGAGACCTCGTACCCATATAGGCGGTCGAGGATCCGGCGCGTCTCCTGCGCGTCCACGAGCCGCTGGTCGATCCCGCGCGTGCTCTCGAGCGCGCGCGCGATCGCCTCCCGCGTGATCTCGTGGAAGACCATGCGCTTCACCGGGATCTTCGGCTTCAGCACCTCCACCAGGTGCCAGGCGATCGCCTCGCCCTCGCGGTCCTCATCCGTCGCGAGCAGGAGCTCGTCGGCGTCGGCGAGCCGCTTCTTCAGCTCCGCCACCACCTTGCGCTTGCCCGGGTCGACGACGTAGAAGGGCTCGAACTCGTGCTCGACGTCCACGCCCAGGGCGCCGAAGCGCTTGCGCTTCGCCTCCGGGACGTCGGACGCGCGGTCCGGGAGGTCGCGGACGTGCCCGACGCTCGACTCGACCGCGAACTCGCGGCCGAGGAAGCCGGCGATCGTGCGCGCCTTGGCCGGGGACTCGACGATGACGAGGCGCTTCGACATCGGCCGGACACCTTAGCGCCGGCCGTCGCCCGCGCCACCCCCGCGATACTGCGCCCTGTGAGCGACACGCCCCGCCCGAGCTGGCTGTACGCGCTCGTCGCCCTCCTCTCCTGGCCGGTGCTCCGAGGGCCGTTCCGCCTGCGGGCGCGGGGGCTCGAGCACGTGCCACCGAGCGGCGGCTACGTGCTCGCCGCCAACCATTGGTCGAACTTCGACCCCTGGCCGCTCGGGCTCCCGCTCTTCCCGCGCCGGTTCCTGCGCTTCATGGCCAAGGCCGAGCTCTTCTGGTTCCCCCTGGGGCCGATCATCCGGGCGGGCGGGGCGTTCCGCGTGCGCCGCGGCGAGCGCGACGAGGAGGCGATCGCCACGGCCGTCGAGCTCTGCCGGGCGGGCCACGTGGTCGTCATGTTCCCGGAGGGGACGCGGAGGCGGAAGGGGCTGCGCAAGAAGCACGAAGCCCGCTGGCGCACCGGCGCCGCCCGCATCGCGCTCGACGCGGGCGTGCCGCTCGTGCCTGCGGCGGTGGCGGGCACGGAGCGGCTCTCCCGGCTGGGTCCGCTACGTGTCGCCTACGGGCCTGCGCTCGACCTCTCGGACCTGGAGAGGCTCGAGCGCGCGGAGGCCGCGCAGGTCGCGACCGAGCGCCTGCGCGCCGCGGTCGAGGAGCTGGAGCGCTCGCTCGCGTGACCAGGCCGCTGCTCGTGGTGGACGGCGACTCCTTCGCGCACCGCGCCTACCACGCGCTCCCGAAGACGATCACCCGCGCCGGAGGCCGGCCGGGGAACGCGCTCTACGGGTTCATGACCATGCTGCTCCGGCTCTGGGACGCCGAGCGCCCGCGCACCGTGCTGGTGGCCTGGGACACGCTGGAGAGCCCGACGTACCGGCACGTCGAGCTCCCCGGCTACCAGGCGGGCCGCGTCTTCGACGACGCGCTGCTGGAGCAGCTCGCGTTGCTGCCCGCGCTCGCCGCCTCGCCCGGCTTCGCCTCCGCCAAGCACCCGGGCTACGAGGCGGACGACTTCCTGGCCGCGGCCGCGGCCGCCGAGGAGGCGGCGGGCGGGCACGTGCTCGTCGCGACCTCGGACCGCGACGCGTTCCAGCTCGCGAGCGAGCGGACGACGATCCTGCAGCCTGTGCGCGGCGAGGCGCCGGCGCGCATCGGCTCGGCGGAGGTGCGGGCGCGCTACGCGGTCGAGCCCGCTCAGGTGCCGGACTTCATCGCCCTGCGCGGGGACCCCTCGGACCGCATCCCGGGCGCGCGCGGGGTGGGGCCGAAGACCGCCGCGCAGCTCCTGGCGCGCTACGGGTCGCTGGACGCGCTGCTCGCGGACGGGCGCTTCGGCGCCGAGGCGGACGCGCTCCGGCTGTACCGGCGCGTGGCCACGCTCGACCGGAGCGCGCCGCTTCCCCCGCTGCCGGACGTCACGCCGGACTGGGAGGCGGCTGCGGCCGCGGCCGAGGAGCTCGGCCTGGGCGGGCTCGCCCGGCGGCTGCGCGAGGCGGCGTCGTGGACGTGATCAGCCACTTGGCGTTCGCGCACCTGCACCCGCCGGGCCAGCACGTGCATCCGGAGCGCCCGGAGCGCCTCGCCGCGCTGCACGAGCGCTTCCCCGACTTCCGCGAGGGGCGCGCGGCGACGCGGGCGGAGGTCGAGCGGGTGCACGACCCCGGCTACGTGGCGGCCGTGGACGCGATCCGCGCCGAGACCTGGCTCGACGGGGACACGTTCGCCGGCCCGACCACATGGGAGGCGGCGCGCCTCGCGGCCGGGTGTGCGCTGCAGGCCGTCGAGGAAGGCGCGTTCGCGCTCGTGCGGCCCCCGGGACACCACGCCTCGCCGGCACGCGCCATGGGCTTCTGCATCCTCAACAACGTCGCCCTCGCCGCGCGCCATGCTCAGCAGGCGCTGGGCCTGCCCAGGGTCGCGATCGTGGACTTCGACGTCCACCACGGCAACGGCACCGAGGACGCCTTCCGCGACGACCCCTCCGTCCTCTTCGTCTCGCTCCACCAGTGGCCCTTCTACCCGGGCACGGGCGGGCCGGGCACGGGAGACGAGCACACCGTCAACGTGCCGCTCGCGGCCGGCTGCGGCGACGAGGAGTACCTGGCGGCGTTCGCGCGCTGGGTGGAGCCGGCTGTGCGCGCCTTCGCTCCCGACGTCGTGCTCGTCTCCGCCGGCTTCGACGCCCACGTGGACGATCCGCTCGCGGACATGCAAGTGAGCGCGGACGGGTTCCGCGAGCTGGCGCGCCGCTGCGCTGCGCTCGCCCCCCGCGTCGCCGCCGTGCTCGAGGGCGGCTACAACCTCGAGACCCTGCCCGGTCTCGTCGCGGCCGCGCTCGAGGGGTTCCGCTCCGGTCTGGATGCCTAGCCGCGCGCGGCTGCGAGGCGCTCGAGCGCCTCGCGGCGGGACGAGACGCCGAGCTTGCGCAGCACGCTCTTCACGTGCGAGCGCACCGTGTGCTCCGAGATGAAGAGCCGCTGCGCGATCTCGTCCGTGGCCAGGTGCTCGTCGAGCAGGAGCAGCACCTCGACCTCGCGCGCGGACAGCGCGCTCGCGATCGACTCGGGGATCCCGCCCAGGCGCCCGCCCTCGCGCACGCGCTCGAGCAGCCGGCGGGCCACGCCCCCGGACAGCGCCGCCTCGCCGCGCGCCACCGCACGCAGGTACACGGCGATCTGCTCGGGCGGCTCGGTCTTCAGCAGGTAGCCGGCCGCGCCGCCGCGGATCGCGCCCAGGAGGTTCTCCTCGGCGTCCGAGGCGGTGAGCACCACGACCTCGCACTCGGGCGCCTCCTCGCGGATGCGCGGGAGCGCGGACAGGCCGTCCATCCCGGGCATGGTCAGGTCGAGGAGCACGAGGTCGGGCTGCAGGCGGCGTGCCTCCGTGACCGCCTCGCCGCCGCTCGCGGCCTCACCCACGATCTGGAAGCCCTGCTGCGCGAGCAGGCCGGAGAGCGCGTCGCGCGTCAGCGGGTGGTCGTCCACGATCAGGATGCGCTCGGGCACCTCCTCCTTATCGGCAGCACCTCGTCTGCCGAAAAGAGGAAGCGTGGACGACGTCCGTACCCAGAGCTACTCGTCCTGGCTCGTCGGGGAGGCGCTCCTCGTCGGGCTGCTCGCCTCGGCGACGGCGCTCTTCGCCCTCAGCGAGTCGCTCGAGCCCTCGTATGCGCTCCCGGAGGTCCGGCTCGCCTTCGACACCGCCGTCTGCGTCGTCGCGGGCATCGTCTCGGTCCTCGTCAGCGTCCGCTTCCTGGTCGAGGGCCGCCTGCTCGACCTGCTCCTGGCGGCGGGCTTCTGGAGCGTCGCCTTCGGGACGGCCGCATTCGGCCTGGTGCCGGTGCTGGGCGGGGGCACGCTCGAGCCGAGCGAGGCCTGGGGGCTGCTCGGCTCCCGCTTCCTCGGCGTGGGCCTGATCGCGGTCGCGCCGTACGCGACGCGCCGGCTCGCCATCCGCCGCGGCCTCCTGCTCACGGCCGGGGTGTGGGTCGTGGTGCTGCTCCTCGGGCTCGTGGTCTCGTTGCGAGCGGCGCTCGGGCCGCCCGGCGGCACCGAGCGCCTCGAGGGGTCGGATGTCGTCGTCGCCGCCTCGGCTCTCGCGGTCCTCTGGCTCGTCGCGCTCGTCGGCTTCGCGCTCCGCTTCCGCCGCTACGGACGCGACCTGGACAGCTGGATGGCGCTCGCCGCCACGCTCGCGCTCTTCGCCGACCTGCACCTGGCGCTGACGCCGGTCGTCTCCTCCGACTACGTCC
Organism: Gaiellaceae bacterium; assembly: GCA_035574435.1. GTDB lineage: Bacteria > Actinomycetota > Thermoleophilia > Gaiellales > Gaiellaceae > GMQP-bins7. Next base: position 13,873 of record DATLYU010000010.1, read on the forward strand.
TGCAGGGCGACTTCCTGCGCCTGATCGCGTTCGGGATCCTGCTCGTCGGCGTCTGGCGCGCAATCGCAGAGGCCGAGTTCGGACGTGCCGTGGCCGACGAGCGGGCGCGCGTCGCGCGCGAGATCCACGACGGGCTCGCGCAGTACCTGTTCGCGGTCTCGACCCAGGTGAGCATGCTCGAGTCGGGCGCGCCGCTCGAGGAGGTGCTCCCCCGGCTCAGGCGGGCCGCCAACGCGGCGCAGCAGGAGGCCCGCTTCGCCGTCCTCGCGCTCTCCTCGGCCGGCGGCACGGCGCGCTTCGACGCGGCGCTGCGGCGGTACGTGGAGGTGCTGAGCGCGGACGGCGCGCTGGACGTCGAGCTCGAGGTCGACCCGCAGGTGCGGCTGGCGCCCGACGAGCAGATCGAGGTCTTCCGGATCGTCCAGGAAGGGCTGGGCAACGCCCGCCGGCACGCCGACGCGCAGCACGTGGAGGTGCGGATCGCGCAGCGGAACGGTCGCCGCCTCGTCTCCGTGCGCGATGACGGCGTCGGCTTCGAGCAGGACGCCGCCAGCGCCGGCCTCGGGCTGGAGAGCATGCGCCGGCGGGCGGAGGCGATCGACGGCAGCCTCAGCCTGCGCAGCGCGCCCGGCCAGGGGACCGCGATCGAGGTCCTCCTGCGGCCGGCGTAGCCCCGACGCGCGCGGCTCCGGGCAGGGACAATGCCGCGGTGAGCGCGGACGTCGTCGACGTCATCCTCCGGGACGGGAGCACCCTCCGCCTCCGCCCCCCGACCCGCGAGGACGCGGGCGAGATCGTCGAGTTCTTCCGGGCCCTCTCGGAGCGCAGCCTCTACCTGCGCTTCCACGGCTTCCCGCGGGTCGGTCCGGAGCTCGTGGAGCAGGTGCTCGATCCGGACTGGACGGAGCGCGGCGCGCTCGTGGGAACCTTCGCCGAGGACGGACGGGAGCGCGTCGTGGCCGTCGGCAACTACCAGCGACTGCGCGACCCGACGGTGGCGGAGGCCGCGTTCGCGGTCGCGGACGCCTACCAGCGGCGGGGGATCGGAACGAGGCTCGTGGAGCAGCTCGCCGAGCGCGCGGGGCGGGTCGGGATCGAGCGCTTCGTGGCCGAGGTGCTGCCCGACAACCGCGACATGCTCGGCGTCTTCGAGTCCCTCGGGTTCGAGCTGACGCGCGAGCTCGCGGGCGGCGAGGTCGAGATCCAGTTCCCCATCGCGACCACCGAGCGCTACGAGGCGCGCGTGGACGAGCGCGACCACGTCGCCGTGACGGCATCCCTGCGCCCGTTCTTCGAGCCCCGGACCGTGGCCGTCATCGGCGCCTCCCGGCGGCGGGGCTCGATCGGAGGCGAGCTCTTCCGCAACGTCCTGGAGGCGGACTTCGCGGGGGCGGCCTACCCGGTGAACCGCGACGGGAGCCCGGTCGCCGGCGTGCGCGGGTACCGCTCGATCGCGGAGGTGCCCGACGAGGTCGATCTGGCGGTGATCGCCGTGCCCGCCGCCAGCGTGCTCGAAGCGGCCGAGGAGGCGCTGCGCAAGGGCGTGCGAGCGCTCGTCGTCATCTCCGCCGGCTTCGCCGAGACCGGCCGGGAGGGCGCGGAGCGGCAGGAGGAGCTCCTCGCGCTCGTGCGCGCGCACGGCGCACGGCTGATCGGCCCCAACTGCCTCGGCATCTCGGTCGCCGGGCCGAGCCTGAACGCCACCTTCGCGGGTCGTGCGGCGCCCAAGGGCAACATCGGCTTCTCCTCGCAGAGCGGCGCCCTCGGGCTCGCGCTGCTCGAGGCCGCGGTCACCCGCGGGCTCGGGCTCTCCGCCTTCGTGTCCATCGGCAACAAGGCGGACGTGTCCACGAACGACCTCCTCGAGTGGTGGGAGGACGACCCCGAGACCGAGGCGATCCTGCTCTACGTGGAGTCGTTCGGGAACCCGCGCCGGTTCGCGCGGCTCGCCCGCCGCGTGGCCCGCCGCAAGCCCATCCTGGCCGTCAAGAGCGGAACCTCGGCCAGCGGGCAGCGGGCGGCGAGCTCGCACACCGCCGCGCTCGCGGGCTCGGAGGCGGCCGTGGACGCGCTCTTCCGGCAGGCGGGCGTCCTGCGCGCCGCCTCGCTCGAGGAGCTCGTGGACGCGGTCACGCTGCTCTCCAGCCAGCCGCGCCTGGCCGGACGCTCGGTCGCGATCCTGACCAACGCGGGCGGGCTCGGGATCCTGGCCGCGGACGCGTGCGAGGCGGTTGGGCTCGAGCTGCCGCCGCTCGCAGAGGAGACGGCCGCCGCGCTGCGGGCCGGCCTGCCGGCCGAGGCGAGCGTGGCCAACCCGGTGGACATGCTCGGCGGCGCGACCGCCGAGACCTACGCCGCTTCGCTCCCCCCGCTCCTCGCCGATCCCTCGGTGGACGCCGTCATCGTGCTCTTCGTCCCCGCGGTGAGCGCGACCGCGGAGGAGGCGGCCGAGGCCGTCGAGCGCGCGGCCGCCCACGCCGCTGCCGCCAAGCCGGTGCTGGCCGTGATCATGTCCGCGGAGGGGATCCCGTCGGTGCTGCGCGGCTCGCGGCACGTGGCCGCTTTCGGCTACCCGGAGTCGGCGGCGCGCGCGCTCGGGCACGCGGCCGTGCGCGCGGACTGGCTGCGGCGTCCGCAGGGGACCGTTCCCGCCCTGGGCGACCTTCGGCGCGACGCCGCGCAGCGCGTCGTCGAGGCCGCGCTCGCGCGCGGCGGCGACGGCTGGCTCGAGCCCGCCGAGGCGCGCGAGCTCCTCCTTGCCTACGGGCTCCCGCTCGTGCCCGAGCGGGTGGCGGCGACCGTGGACGAAGCGGTCGCAGCCGCCGCCGAGCTCGGCTACCCGGCGGTCGTGAAGACCGCGCTCCCGGGCGCCCACAAGACCGAGACCGGCGGCGTGGCGCTGCGGCTCGAGGACGAGGCTGCCGTGCGGGCGGCCGCGGAGCGGATCGGGCCGCCCGTGCTCGTCCAACCGATGGTGAGCGGCGGCGCCGAGCTTCTGGCCGGCGTCGTGCAGGACCCGGTCTTCGGCCCGCTGGTGGCGTTCGGCCCCGGCGGCGTGTTCGCGGAGCTCATCGGCGAGGCGTCCTTCCGCATCGCCCCGCTCACGGACGTGGACGCGCAGGAGCTCGTCACCGAGGGGAAGGCTGGACGGCTCGTGGCCGGCTTCCGCGGCGCGCCGGCGGCGAGCGTCGAGGCCCTGACCGACCTCGTGCACCGGCTCGCGCGCCTGGGCGAGGACGTCCCCGCGGTGGCGGAGCTCGACCTCAATCCGGTGCTCGCGCTCCCCGACCGGTGCGTGGTCGTGGACGCGCGCGTGCGCGTCCGCCCGCCGGAGGCGCCCGCGCGCGCCAAGACCTGGTAGCACCGGCTCCGTACTTCTCCGCACGAACCCCACGGCTTCTCGGAAGCGGTACCGGTGGCGGACACCGATGGCGCGCCGACCTCCTGCGACGACGCTGCTGCCAACACTTCGCAACGTCCATCGGGAGGTGGAGCGATGAGAGGCAGAAGGTTCTGGGAGATCGGCGGGTTCGTCGCCGGCGCGGTGCTGATCGCGTTCGGGGCGGTCGCCATCTACATGGGCGTCGACGGGCGGAGCACCGTCCGCGACAGCCTCAAGCAGGAGCAGATCACGTTCGGCTCGGTCGAGGATCCCGCGGTCAAGCTGTACGCGGAGAAGTGGGCCGGCGAGCAGCTGCTCACCGGCGAGCAGGCGCGTGCGTTCGCGCAGATCATGCGCTACCACACGCTCAACGCCGAGTGGAACAAGGAGCACCTGACGTACGCGCAGATGGGCCGCTACCTGCTCGCCAAGGACCCGAGCGACCCGAAGGGCACGAGCGACGAGGCGCTCGCGCTCAAGGACGAGTCGGGCAAGCCCGTCCCGAACGGGTTCCGCAACCAGTGGGTGACGGAGACCGCGCTCACGACGGCGCTCAACATGAGCTACATGGCGGAGCAGCTCTCGATCTTCGGCATCGTGGTCGGGGTCGCCCTGCTCCTCACCGGCGTCGGGCTCGTGATCCTGGCCTTCGCAGTGTTCGGCCGCGAGCCCGCGGCGGTGCCCTCCTTCCGGGGCGCGCCGACCGCTACCGCGGCCGGCTGATCCGGGAGAGGCGGGAGGCGATCCCGGGTCGGAGGCAGCGCTCCGACCTCCCGGAGCCGGCGGAGGGGGCGGTCCGACCGCCCCCTCCGCTGCGTAGTTCCCCACGATGCGAATCCGGTGCAAGCCCGAGGTACCCCATGAGCCCTGCCGCCACCATCACCGCCATGCCCCGCGCCCGCAGCATCGTCGTCGGCTTCGACGGCTCCGAGCAGGCGCTGCGGGCGCTCGAGGCCGCCGCCGGGCTCGTCGGCTACGGGTCGCAGCTCACCGTCGTCGCGGTCGGCTACAACGGCGGGCCGGAGCCGGCGGCGGCGCTCGCGTCCGCGCGCGACCTGCTTCTCCGGCGGCAGATCCTCGCCACCTACCTCATGCGCCTGGGCGACCCGGCGGACGAGCTCGTGCACGCGGCCGAGGAGCTGCACGCCGACCTCGTCGTCGTCGGGACGCGCGGCGAGGAGGCGCTCCGCTCGGAGCTCGGCTCGGTCAGCAGGAAGGTCGTGGGGCGCGCGCCCTGCGACGTGCTCGTCGTGCGCTGAGCGGGCTCAGCGCTCGATGAGCCCGTGGTCGAGCGCGTAGCGCACGAGCTCGGCGCGGCTCGTCAGCCCGAGCTTCTGCATGATGTGCGCGCGGTGCGTCTCGGCCGTGCGCACCGAGATGTAGAGCTTGCTCGCGATCTCCTGGTTCGTGTGTCCGAGGGCGAGGAGCTGCAGCACCTCGCGCTCGCGGTCGGAGAGCGGGTCCGCCTGCGCGCGCTTGCGCTCCTCCGCCTCGGCGGCGACGAGGCGGGCGCCGAGCGCGGGGTGGAGGTAGCGCTCGCCGGAGGCCACGGCGCGGACCGCGTCCACGACCTCGGTGTCCGCCGCCTCCTTGAGGACGTAGCCGCTCGCCCCGGCCTCGAAGGCCTCGCGCACGTAGCGCGGGTCGTCCTGCATGGAGAGCACGAGGATCTTCGCCTCGGGAACCGCCTGCAGGAGCGAGGGCATGCCCTCGATGCCGCTCTTGCCCGGCATGACCACGTCCAGCAGGACCACGTCCGGCTTCTGCTCGAGCGCCTCGAAGATCGCCCGCTCGACGCTCGGGGCCTCCGCGACCGTCTCGATGTCCTTCTCCGCGTCGAGCACCCGGCGCAGCCCGGCGCGCACGACCGCGTGGTCGTCCACGACGAGGACGCGGATGCTCACGGAAGCGGCACCTCGACCGCGATCGTCGTCCCGCGGCCGGGCTCGGACTCCACGCGGAAGCGACCGCCCACGAGCGCCGCTCGCTCCCGCATTCCGGCCAGGCCGAGGCTGTCCGGCCCCACCGCCGCCGGCTCGAACCCCCTGCCGTCGTCCTCGATCACCGCTGCCACCGTGCTCTCCGTCCGTCTGACGAGGATGCTGACGCGCTCCGCGCCCGCATGCTTCGCGATGTTCGTGAGCGCCTCCTGCACGACGCGGTAGAGCGTGGTCTCGATCTCGGACGGCAGCCGCTCGCCGGCGAGCTGCAGCTCGAGGTCGATCGCGAGCGCGTCATCCTGCCGGTGCCGCTCGGCGAGGCGCTCGAGCGCCGGGGCGAGCCCGAAGTCGTCGAGCGCCGCCGGGCGCAGCTCGACCGCCAGGCGACGGACGTCCTGGAGCGTCGTGACCACGAGCTCGCGGAGCGACGCGACAGCCGTGCGGCTCTCCTCGCCCTCGAGCGCCTGCTCCAGGCTGCGCAGGCCGAGCAGGATGGAGGTCAGCGCCTGGCCGGTCTCGTCGTGCAGCTCGCGTGCCAGGCGCCGCCGCTCGAGCTCCTGGGCCTCCAGGACCCGGCGCATCGCGTCGCGGCTCACCCGCTCGGAGAGCTCCACGGCGGTCGCCGCCCGCGCGGTGAGCGACTCGCCGAGGCGGGCGTCGTCCTCGGTGAAGCGCGGGTCGGGGCCGCGCTTGTCGTGCGCGACCACGACGCCGATTGCCCGGCCCTCCACGATCAGGGGCACGTATAGCGCCGTGGTCACGCCGAGCCGCCGCGCGGCCGCCTGGTCGACCTCGGGGTCGTCGAGCACCGAGTCCACGCGCTCGCTGCGGCCGCGCTCGAGGACGCGGCCGACCTTCGAGCCTCCGAGCGAGAGCTGCATGCCCGTGACGTCGACGTTCGCCTCGCCGGCGAACGCCGCCACGCGCAGCGCCTCCGGCGTGTCCGGCAGCGCGATCAGGACGAGTCGCGCATCCACGAGCTCGCGCAGGCGCTCCGCCACGATCCCGAGCAGCGGCTCCAGCTCGAACTCCGAGGCGAGCACGGCCCCGATCTCGTTCAGCGACTCGAGCTGACGGAGCCAGCGCATCGCCGACTCGTACAGGCGGGCGTTCTCGATCGCGACCGCGGCCTGGGCCGCGAGCAGGGTCGTCAGCTCCTCGTCCTCCTCGGTGAACTCCTCCCCGCCCGCCTTCTCCGCCAGGTAGAGGTTCCCGTAGGCGACGCCGCGCAGGAGGATCGGAACCCCCAGGAACGTCTTCATCGGCGGGTGGTTGCGGGGGAGGCCCGCCGAGCGGGGGTCCTCCGCGATGTCGCGCAGCCGCAGCGGCTTGGCCTCGCGGATGAGCACGCCGAGGATGCCGCGCCCACGCGGAAGCTCGCCGATCGCGGAGTGCGTCTCGGCGTCCACGCCGTGCGTTAGGAAGCGCTCGAGCGACTGGCCGGAGCGGTCGATGACCCCGAGCGCGGCGTAGCGCGCGCCCGTCAGCTGCGCAGCCGTCTCCACGAGCCGCTGCAGGAGCGCGTCGAGCGAGAGCTCGGAGCTGAGCGCGATGCCGGCGTCGATCAGCAGGTGCAGGCGGTCGGCCCGGTCCGTTTGCCGCTCTGCGGACGTGCTCATCGCCCGCGCAGCGTACGCCACGAGGGCGCAGGCCGGGCGAGCCGAGCGAGGCTAGCTCGGAGCGCGTGCGGGGACGCGGACCCGGCCGAGGACCGCGTCCCCGCGGCGGAAGACGACCGTCCGTGGGTGCGCGGTCGGGTTGGCCGTCAGGAACGTGGGGTGGGCAACGGGCCCGAAAGCGAGCCCGAACGGCCCGTCCGCGCGCACGCGGGGCTGCGGCGGACCGGTCACGGCCAGCGTCTCCACGAGGTAGCGCACGATCGCGCGCCCGGTGCTCGGCTCCCGGCGCGGGAGCCGGCCGTCCAGCAGCCGCCGGGCGCTCGCGGGCGCGTAGAGGGCCTGCTCGACGGCGAGGACGTTCGCCCACATGGCCGGCCGGCCCCCGCTCGCGGCGAGGAGGGCGCGGAAGCGCCGCTTCGCCTCGCGCGGATCCCAGCGAGTGAGCGTGTCGAAGCCCACGGGGAGGAGCTGGATCCCGTGCACCGCCGCCGGATCGGGCGAGAACCAGGTCGCGTGGTCGAGCTTCGCGCCCCAGAGCACGCCGACCACCTCGTGCCGGTAGCCCTTCGGGAGCGCGTCTCCCTCGCCCAGCCAGTAGCGGCGGGCGGCCGCCGCCTCGAACGCGTGGCGGGCGAGCCCGAGGCGGGCGAGCGCCGGGCGGCCGGTGACGAGCCCCCAGCGGGCGAGCGCGGCCCAGGCGGCGACGGCCTCGGAGGAGGACTCCTGGTTCTGGCCGTCGGCGAAGAGCCCGTACCCGGACGCCCACGAGTGCCCGACGCCGGGATTCCAGGCCCGCGCCGTCGGCAGCCCGGTGCCGGGCAGCCCGGGCACGGCGCCGGCGAAGTCCCGGACGACCGCGTCCACCGCCGTCCCGTAGCGCCGGGCGAACCCGGGGTCGGCGGCCGCCAGGACGGCGGCCGCGCGCACGAGGTAGCCGTACTGCAGGTGGTGATCGTTGTAGTCGTGCGCGCCGAACTCGGAGGGCACGGCCACGACTCCGCCCCAGGCGCGGTCGTAGGCGAGGTAGCGGGCGTCCTGCGGGCCCGAGTAGGCGAGCCAGTCGGCGAGATCCGCGCGGACGCGGGCGAGCGCGCGCGCCCGGGCGCGGCGCTCGCCGAGCGCGGCTGCGACCTCGGCTACCGTCGCCAGCCGGGCCAGCTCCTTGGCGCCGAAGTAGCTGCCTCCGCCGGCGGCGGGCGCGGCCAGGTCGGCCCGCAGCGCGCTCCGGACCGCCGTGCGAGCGCGCTCGGGCAGCGGGACGCGGGGGACGGCCGGCAGGAAGCCGGGAGCGGGGACCTCTGCGGTCACCGCGCCCGCCTCGACCACGACCATGCGCCCGCTGCTCGTCTCGTACGACCCGAGCCTGCGGGTGCCGCGCGGCGAGGAGAGGTGCGCCGCCTGCAGCGGCGTCAGGGCCCACGGGCCGGCCCGCGCCCCGCGCCGTACCGTCCGCAGCGTCTGGCGGGCGACGCCTTCGCCCGGCACGTAGGCGAGCGACTCCGCGCTGCCCACGACCGGCGAGCGAGCGGCCTGTGCGACAACGTCGGGCCAGGCGGGGGAGGCGCCGTCGGGCGCGGGGGCGACGGCCACGACGGTGCGTGAGCCGGCTCCGGCCAGGCGCAGCCCGCCCTCTGCGCGCTTCCACGAGCCGCCCCCGGCGGCGAGGTCCCACGGGCGCCCGTCGAGGACGGCGCGGGCCCGGGCGCCGTCCACGCGGACGTCTGCGACCGTCCCGATCAGGCGCAGGAGGGGGTCGGCGACGCCCTCGAGCTCGAGCCAGACGACCGGGCTTCCCTGGGCGAGCGTCGTGCGCAGCGCGCCGCCCCCGCGCACCGGGCTCGCGAGCACGACGTGGAACGCGCCGTAGCAGGTCACCTCGACGCGCTCGAGCGGGAGCGCCGCGAGCACCGCGGGGGAAAACGGCTGGACGACATGGTCCGGGTGGGCCTGTGGCGGCCGGTAGCTCAGGGCCACACCCTCCGGGGAGACGTCCGCCGCGACGGGGCCGGCGACGAGCGGCTCCGTCCACGGCCCGACGAGCGCGGACGTCCACCACTGGCCGGTAGGGAGCGGGCGACCGCGCAGCCCCTCGCCGGCCTGCGCGGGCGTCCGCGTGGGCCGGCTCTGCGGCGGAGGCTCGGGCGCCAGGGACGCTTCGCCGCGCAGCGTCGGCGCCGTCAGCGGGCCGGCCGTGGAGTCGCCGCACCCCTCCGCGCGGGGGTCGCTCGCCCGCTGCGGAGAGCACCCGGCGAGCACGAGGGCGAGCGCTGCGAGCGCGGCTGCTCTCACGGCTCGCCGTCGAGAACGCGCGGGGCGCGCTCGGGGACCGACTCCGGGTCGATGGTCGCCTCGAGCGCGAGGCCGGGGACGAGGCCGCGCACGCGCTCGGGGTCGAGCGGGCGCAGGACGAGCACGGGCGTCGGCTCGAGCGCGAGCTGCCGGGCCCCGGCCTGCGGCTGGGCGGGCTTGACGCCGTGCACGACCGCGCGGAGCTCGCCGTCCAGCGCGGGGCTGGTCAGCGTCGCGCGCATGCCGCGGGCGACCTCGCCGAGCAGCTCGCCGTCGATCGGGACCTCGAACATCGTGCTCGCGGGGTCGTAGATCTGGGCGACGGGGCTGCCTCGCCGCACCGCGCCGCCCTCGCGCACGAGCACGGCGCTCACGACGCCGGCGATCGGCGTGCGCACGACCGTGCGGGAGGCCGCCTCGCCCGCCTCGCCGGTCTCGGAGACGACGGCCAGCGCCGCACCTCGCTCCACGGGCTCGGCCGGCCGGACGAGCACCTCCTCGACGAGCCCGTCCCCCGGGGCAGGCACCCCGATCGCGGTCGCGGCGACCGTGGCCCGGCTCAGGCGCAGCTCGCTCGCCTCCTGGAAAGGCCGGCCGGCCAGCCGGTACCCGGCGAAGACTGCCGCGCCCACGATGACGAGAACGACGAGCCAGGCGCGGAGGGCAGACAGGCGCAGCCGCTGGGTGTCCGGCGGCGACTGGGCCGTGCGGCGCCTGCCGGCTGCCACCTCCTCCCGGAACGGCGAGCCCGGGTCCGGCGGCGGCCCGCCGTCCACCGCCCGCGCGGCTGGAGGCTCCGGGCCGCGCCCGTCGAGCGTCGGTGGCAGCGGTGCGTGTCCTGCGGTCGACTTCATCTCCTGGCTCTCCTTTCAGGGGGTGACGCGGGCGCCCGCCGGGACGCTGGACGGGCGGTCGGCGCGCCCCGCGCGCCACTCGGCCCGGATGCGGCGGCGCTCGCGGGACGCGTCCAGGAAGGCCTCGAGCACGATCCGGCCGAGGATGGCCGCGTGCAGCGCCGCCCAGCCGACGGCGAGCAGCACGCCCACCCGGTTCTCGTCGTCGAG
>DATLYU010000011.1:0-20753 GCA_035574435.1 Gaiellaceae bacterium
CATCGGCGCCGTCACCGCCGGCCGCTCGCGGACGAGCGGGAGCTCCACCTGGCGCGTACGCTCGAGCGCGCCGAGGGAGCGGACGAGGAGCTCGGCGGCGGCGTCCCGGTCGAGCCGGAGCCCGCTCCGTGCCGGCTGGACCTCGATGCGGAGGCCGCGGCGGACGAGCGCCGCACTCTCCGCGGGGACGTCCACGGCCGCGGCGATGCGGTCGAGCGCGGCTTCGAGGGCCGCGTTCGAGGCCGCGACCCGGGGGAGCACCTCCGCGCCGAAGAAGCGGGTGTGCAGCCTGCGGAAGCCACGCAGGGGGCCGAAGCCGTCGCCGGCCCCGGCGGCCGCGCGCACGGCGCCCCGGTAGTCCGGCTCCACGCCGAGCTGCCGCGCCGCGAAGGGGAAGCGCTCGCCGTCCGCCACGAAGATCACGGGCTGCGCGGCGACCGCCTGGAAGCGGCGCTCGAGCAGCGCAAGCGCCTCGCGGCGGGAGAGCCCGCCCACGTCCACGCCCGCGACCCGCGCGCCCTCTGCGAGCTCGCTCCGCGAGCCCGCGAACGCGAGCCCGACGAGGACGGCGACGAGCACGAGCCCCGCAGCCCCGAGGCCGAGGGCGAGCAGCACCGGACGGCGGCGGCCGCGCCGGTGCACGCGAGAGGCGAAGAGGGGCGAGTCGGCGCGCACCGGACGAGGAACTCTAGCTGCGAGCCGACGCTCCGCCCACGGCGGCAGGCAGGCGGCGGCAGGCGTCGATCGTCGCAGCTTTGTTGCCTCCTCGTGCAACAGACGCGCGTTCTTCCGCAGTAGAATCGGCAGCGGGTGGTGGGCTGGGGTGCCCCTCGAGGCGCGGCCGAAGCAGCCAGGCCGAGCCGGCCGGCGCGCAAACTCAGAAGACGAACAACTCGATCCCGCCGGACACGTACAGGCCGACCCCGGTGATGTACCCCGCGAGGTCGGAGCACAGGAACGCGACCGCGTTCGCGATGTCCTGGGGCTCCCCCGGACGCTTGAAGACCGTGCGCGCGGCGATGCGCGCGTTCATCTCCGGGTTCGCCATGTGGAACGCCTCCGTCCCGATGATCCCCGGCACGATGGCGTTGCACGTGATCCCGTGCCGTCCGCCCTCCATCGCGAGCGTCTTGGTCAAGCCGAGCACGCCGGCCTTCGTGGTCGAGTAGCTCGCCTGCCCGAAGCCGCCGAGCGTGCCCGCAACCGAGGCCATGTTCACGATGCGGCCCCAACCACGCTCCTTCATGTGCGGCCAGACGGCCTGCGCGCAGTTGAAGGAGCCCGTGAGGTTCACGCGCAGGTCGCGCTCCCAGAGCTCAGGGCTCTGGTGGTGGAACTGCCCGACGTGATCGAGCGTCGCGGCGTTGTTGACGAGGATGTCGACCGAGCCGAGCTCCTCCACCGTGCGGGCAACGGCGGCTGCGACCTGCTCGCGGTCGGTCACGTCGCAGCGCACCGCCAGAGCCCGGCGACCGAGCGCGCGGATCTCCTCGACGGTCTCCTCGGTGTGCACGAGCCCCTGGGTTCGCGCGAACGTCGCGAGCGCCCCGTAGCGATCCGTCTCCTCCGTGAGCTCCGACTCGACGAGGATGTCCGCGATCGCGACGTCCGCGCCCGCCCGGGCGAGCGTGAGCGCGTCCGCGCGGCCAAGCCCGCGGGAGCCGCCGGTGACGAGCGCGACCCGACCCGAGAGATCGATCTCGATGGCCACGGAGCGAATGTATCCCGGCGTGCTACTCGCCGCGCGGGAGGAAGATCTCCTTGGCGATGACCAGCCGCTGGATCTGCGACGTGCCCTCGTAGATCTGGAAGAGCTTCGCGTCGCGCATCAGCTTCTCGACCGGGTACTCCTTGATGTAGCCGTAGCCGCCGAAGATCTGGACCGCGTCGGTCGTGACTTTCATGGCCGTGTCCGCCGAGAAGCGCTTCGCGAACGAGGAGTAGAGCGTCGCCCGGCGCCCGTAGCCCTGGTCGAGCATCCAGGCCGCCTGCCACGTGAGCAGCCGCGCAGCCTCGATCTCCGCGGCCATGTCGGCGATGAGGAAGTTCACGCCCTGGTGCATCGCGATCGGGACGTCGAAGGTGACCCGCTCCTTGGCGTACTCGATCGCGTACTCGTACGCGGCCTGCGCGACGCCCACGGCGCCGGCCGCCGTCCCCGGGCGGGTGAAGTCGAGCGTCTGCATGGCGATCTTGAAGCCGTCGCCCTCGGCCCCGAGACGGTTCTCCGCCGGCACGACGACATCCGTGAGCGCGAACGCCGACGTATCGGTGGCACGCTGCCCCATCTTGTCGAGGTGCTTCTCGACCTGGACGCCGGGAGCGTCCATGGGGACGACGAAGGCCGAGATCCCACGGTGTCCCTTGCTCGGGTCGGTCTTCGCGAACACGACCGTCCAGGCCGCCTGGCCTGCGTTCGTGATGAACGTCTTCGACCCGTTGAGCACGTACTCGCTCCCCCGCCTGACCGCGTGCGTCTTCATGCGCGCGACGTCCGAGCCCGCGTCGGGCTCCGAGAGTCCGAACGAGCACAGGATCGGCTCGTCGAGCAGCGGCGGGAGCCAGCGTGCGCGCTGCTCCTCGCTGCCGGCCAGGAGGACGGGCGCCGCGCCGAGGCCGTTGGCGAGGATCGACGTCGCGATGCCCGAGCAGCCCCAGTTCAGCTCCTCGCCTACGAGCATGCCCTCGAAGGCCGAGAGGCCCGGCCCGCCGAGCGCCTCGGGAACGTGCAGGTTCATGAGGCCGAGCTCGTGGGCCTTCGCGATCACGTCGGCCGGGTGCGTGGCGTGCTCGTCGTACTCGGCCGCCTTGGGCCGGATCTCCTTCTCCGCGAACTCGCGGGCGAGCGCGCGGAGCTCCCGCTGCTCCGGCGTCAGCGCAAACGAGACGCCGCCTGCAACCTCCGTTTCGACCGCGGACATGCGAGGCTCTCCTTCTTCGATTGACGCGTCAGTCAACGTAGTCTAGGGCGCCGCTCCGACGAGGGTCAAGCGGCTCGGCCTAGGATGTGCCCGTGACCGCGACCACCACCGAGCTGCCCGCGCTCGATCCTCTCGACTTCCTGGGCGTGGACGCACTCCTCGACGACGAGGAGCGCGCCATCCGCGACACGGTGCGGCAGTTCGTTCGCCAGCACGTCCTGCCGGAGGTCGGCGACTGGTTCGAGCGGGGGATCCTTCCGCGCGAGCTCCTGGCCGAGCTCGGCAAGCTCGGGCTCTACGGCATGCACCTGGACGGCTACGGCCTCCCCGGGGCCAGCGCGGTCGCCTACGGTCTCACGTGTCTGGAGCTCGAGGCCGGCGACGCCGGGGTTCGCAGCGCCGTCTCCGTTCAGGGCTCGCTCGCCATGTACGCCATCTGGCGCTGGGGCTCCGAGGAGCAGAAGGAGCGCTGGCTCCCGTCCATGCACGCCGGCGACGTGATCGGCTGCTTCGGCTTGACGGAGCCCGACGCGGGGTCCGATCCGGGCTCGATGCGCACGCACGCCCGCCGCGACGGAGGCGACTGGATCCTGAACGGCGCCAAGATGTGGATCACGAACGGCACCATCGCCGACGTCGCCGTCGTCTGGGCCCGTACGGACGATGGGGCGATCCGCGGCTTTCTCGTCGAGAAGGGGATGCCTGGGTTCTCCGCGCCGGAGATCCACCGCAAGCTCTCGCTGCGTGCCTCTGTCACGTCGGAGCTCGTCCTGCAGGACGTCCGCGTGCCCGAGGAGAACCTGCTTCCGGGGTCGAGCACGCTGCGGGGCCCGCTCTCGTGCCTCAACGAAGCGCGCTTCGGGATCGTGTGGGGATCGGTCGGCGCGGGGCGAGCGTGTTTCGAGGCGGCACTCGAGTACGCCAAGGAGAGAATCGTGTTCGGCAAGCCGATCGCCGGCTACCAGCTCACGCAGCAGAAGCTCGCCGAGATGGCCCTCGAGCTCAACCGGGCGGCGCTCGTCGCCCTTCACCTCGGCCGCATGAAGGACCAGGGGACGCTGCGACCCGAGCACGTCAGCCTCGGGAAGATGGGGAATGTGCGGGGCGCGATCGAGGTCGCCCGCGCGGCGCGCACGATCCTCGGCGCGAACGGCGTCACGCTCGAGTACCCGGTCATCCGCCACGTCAACAACCTCGAGTCCGTGCTCACGTACGAGGGCACCCACGAGGTGCACACGCTCGTCGTGGGCGAGGCGCTCACCGGACAGAACGCGTTCCGCTAACCGCTGGGGCGCGTGCCGCGCTCGCCCGTCGACCGCCAGGTGGGAGGAGCTCAGCCCTCGCCTTCCCAGTACTCCGCGTCGGGACCGCGGCGCATGCGGAAGAGGCGCTCCCCGCTCGCCTGCGTGGCAGCCACCTTCCCGCTGTCGAGGTACTCGATCACGTCGGGCGACACGAGGGTGGACAGCATCAGGACGCGAAGCGCCGACCCGGTGTCGTTGCGGACCTGATGTGCCCCCGCCGCCCCGCGCGGGAAGCAGACCACGTCGCCCTCGGCCAGCTCGCGCTCGCCCTCCGGCGTGCGGAGCGTCGGTCGGCCCCTGAGCACGATCAGCCACTCCTCGTTCGCGTGGTGAGTGTGGTACGGCCACAGGCGGTCGCCCGGCTCGAGCTCGTACATGCTGCCCCCGATGAGCTCTGAGCCGATCCGCGCTCCCACCCAGGCGTCGCGGCTGCGCCAGCCCGGCCGCTCCTCTTCGCGATCCCAGACGTCGCCGTTGAGGTTGAAGACCTCCACGCCGGCGACCTTAGACCGCGAGCCCGCGCAGCGCCAGGTCGATCGCCGTCCGCTCGGCGCGCGCGACCGCGTCCTCCCCGTCGGGAAGCTGCCCGAGCACCCAGCCGGTGAGCAGCTCCTCCAGGCCCCCGTACAGGATCCAGCTCGCGAGGCGCGCGTCCACGTCCCGCCGGAAGTCGCCGTCCGCCTGTCCCTGCTCGACGATCCGGCGCACGATCGCGAACGCCTCGCGAACCTCCCCGACCTGAGCCTGCAGATGGCGGCTGCGCGCGACCTCCCGGACCATGACCGTCACCAGCGCCGGGTCGTTCCGCCACGTTCGGAGGAGGATCTTGGCGACTCCGGCGAGCTTGTCCGGCGCCGGCTCGTCCGCCGCCTCCACGTCGCGGAACCGGCGGATGAGCTCGCCCCAGTTCTCGGCGAAGATCGTCTGCAGGAGATCTTCCTTGGAAGCGAAGTAGTGGTAGACGAGGCCATGGGCGACCCCGGCGAGCTGGGCGACGTCGCTGACGCGGGCATCGTGGTAGCCGTGGTCGGCGAAGACGCGCACCGCGGCCTCGAGGATCCGCGCACGCTTCTCCTGGGTGGCGATTGACCGGTCAGTCAACGCACCCGAGGATAGAGCTAGGCTCCGAGCCGGTGCAAGCGCTCGCGGACATCCTGGTCGTCGACTTCACCCGCCTGCTGCCCGGTGCGTACGCCAGCCGGGAGCTCGCGCGGCTCGGGGCCCGGGTCGTCCGCGTCGAGTCCCCGGACGGTGACCCCATGCGCAGCACCGCATCCGCCTGGGATGCCGCCCTGCGCGCCGGAACGGAGTCGGTGACCTGCGACCTGAAGGCGGACCCCGGCTTCGCACGCGCGCTCTGCGCGCGCGCGGACGTCGTCCTCGAAGGCTTCCGCCCCGGCGTCGCGGCCCGGCTCGGGATCGGCCCGCAGGACGTGCCCGAGGGGGTCGTGTACTGCTCCTTGACGGGCTTCGGAGCCGACGAGCGCCACGCCCGGCGCGCGGGTCACGACCTCAACTACCTCGGCTGGGCCGGCGTCCTCGAGGACACCGCGCCGGCGCTCCCGCCGGTGCAGATCGCAGACCTCGCGGCCGGTGCGCTGGGCGCGGTCGTCCAGGTCCTCGCCGCCCTCGTCGCGCGCGCCCGCACCGGCGCGGGGGCGCGCCTCGTCGTCTCCATGACCCACCGCTCCCACGACCTCGTCGCGCACCGCCTGGGCGGAGAGCCGGTGCCGCGGCTGCTCACGGGCGGTCTCGCCTGCTACCGGATCTACGACACCGCCGACGGGCGGCATCTGACGGTCGCCGCGCTCGAGCCGAAGTTCTTCGCGCGACTGTGCGAGCTCCTCGGCCGGGAGGATCTCGTCGCGCGCCACTACGACGCCGACCAGGAGGCGCTCGCGACGGAGCTGCAGGCCGTCCTCGGCACGCGGACGCTCGCCGAGTGGCTCGAGCTCTTCGACGGCGAGGACGTGTGCGCCGGGCCGGTCTTCACGCGGGCGGAGGCGGCAGCGGAGCTCGGCCCGGCAGCCGGGCGGCCCCCGGGACCGGAGCCGGTCCCCCTCGGGGCGCACACCGCAGCCTGGCGCCGCGAGCTCGGCCTGGGCTGACCTCAGGCCGGCCCGAGCCCGAGCGCGGCCGGCAGCGCGAGCAGGGTCTCGATGCGATCGGGCTCCTCGGGCCGGCGGCCGTCGCGGTCGAGCAGGATCGCCCGCATCCCGAGCGCGCGCGCGCCTTTGATGTCGTCCTCGTAGGAGTCGCCCACCATGGCCGTCTCCTCGGCGGCCGTGCCCAGAGCGGACAGGGCGGACTCGAAGATCGACGGGTGCGGCTTCACGCGCCCGTGTGCGCGCGAGCCCACGAGCGCGTCCACGCGAAGCCCGTGGTGGGCGGCGAACTCCTCGAGATCGCGCTGGCCGTTCGAGACGAGGCCGATGCGCAGACCGTGCCCGCGGAGCGCCTCCAGAGCGGGGAGTGCGTCGTCGTAGAGCGCGAAGTTCTCGTGCCGCTCCCAGAGACCCACCATCTCGACCGCGCACGCGCGGGCGCCGGCCGCGTCCCCGCCCATGCCGAGCACGATGCGCTCCGTGAACGCGACCCATACCTCGTCGTCGTGCACGAGCTCGCGCTCCCCCTGGAGCGACTCGATCGCCTGTGCGCGCGCCTGCTCGTAGCGCGCCGGGTCGAGGGAGAGCCCGTGCCGCTCGCCGAGACGCCGGTAGCCCTCGGGGCCGAGCTCGGGGCCCGGCCGGAAGAGCGTGAAGTCGACGTCGAAGAGGACGGCCCGCAGCATGCCGAAGCCCTTCAGGCCGCCGCCTCACGCTCGAGCGGAGCGGCGCCGAGCGAGGCGAAGAGCCCGCGGGCCTCCTCGGCCAGGGAAGGACCCGATCCCGTGCGGGCGGCGCCGAGGAGGGCGAGCGCTCGCTCGAGCACGAAGGGGTACTCGCTCCAGCGCGCGGCCGCCTGCAGGTAGAGAGACTCCGCCTCGGGCTCGCCGCGCGCCTCCGCGAGGAGCGCGGCGACCGCCACGCCGACGTGGCGCGCACGGGGCGCCGCGCGTTCGTCCGCGCGGATCATCTTCTCCGCCAGCTCCGGGGCGCCGTGCGCGAGGCAGACCCGCGCCGAGTCCGGGTACAGGGGGTTCTCCGGCGCGTCGACGGCGAGCATCTCCTCGACGAGGGCGAGCGCCGCCCGGCCGTCGCGCTCGAGGAGCGCCGCCAGGGAGAGGGCCGGCAACACGATCTGCGGGTCGCCGACCGCACGCGCACGCGGCAGGACGGACGCCGCGAGCGCCCGCGCCTCGGCCTCGTGGCCGCGGTAGTAGAGCACCCGCCCTTTCGCCGTCAGCACCATCAGCTCGGGCTGGCTCCCGCGGTGCTCGGCTGCGAACTGCTCGACGAGCGCGGAGGTCTCGAGCAGCTCGTCCCAGAGCCCGAGATCGAAGAGCGTCCAGGTGAGCTCGCCGCGCGTCCACATCGCGCTCTCCGTGCCGCCGCGCTGCTCGTTGAACTCGATCGCCTCCCGGTAGACGCCCGCCGCCGACTCCGCGCCGGACGTGAGCCAGAGCCAGGAGGCGTAGTTGTTGAAGCCCACGCGCGCCTCGCGCGTGAGACCACGCTCGAGGCTCACGCGGAGCGCGCGCTCCAGGTCCTCGAGGCCCCCCAGGTCGCCCAGGCCGCAGCGGGCGATGCCGCGGAACTGCGCCGCGCGCTGCACGTAGTGCTCCAGGCCGAGCCGCTCGGCGAGCTCCGTCGTCTTGGCGGCCCACGCGAGCGCGGCCTCGGGCCGGCCGCCGATCGCGTCTCGGCCCGCGCAGAGCGCGTACGCGTGTGCCAGCTCGGCCCCGGGCGGGTGCCGCTCGAGCAGCGCGACCGCGTCGTCGAGCAGGCGCCCGCTCGCCTCGGCCTCGCCGCCGACCCAGAGCAGGTGCGACAGGACGAGCATCCCCTTCCCCACGCCGAGCTCGTCGCCTGCGGCACGGAGCTCGGCCAGGGCCGCTTCGAGCGCGGCGACGGGATCGTTCTCCTCGAGGACGTCGACGACGCCGAACTCGATCGCGCTCACCACGATGCGCCCGCGCTCGCGGTGGCCGGGCGGCGCGAGCGCGAGCGCCTCGCCGAAGAGGGTCGCGGCCCGCGTGCGGTCGAACCAGCAGGCCCGCTCGGCGGCGAGCACGAGCACGCGCCTGGCCTGGTCCTCGAGCTCGCGCGCCTCGAGCCCCGCGGCGCGGGAGAGCGCGAGCGCCTCGCGGTAGTGGTAGGCGAGGAGCTCCGCGTGCTCGGCGACGCGGTCGCCTATCGTGCTCTCGATCCAGCGTGCGGCCGCCTCGTGCTTCTCCGCGCGGGCCGCGCGCGGGATCTGCGCGTACGCGACGTCGCGGACGAGCGCGTGACCGAAGGCGTACTCCGCCTGTCCCTCGACCGAGGACCTGCGGGCCGGCCGCACGAGCTCGCGCAGGACGAGCTCGTGCAGCCCTTCCCGCACGGCGTCCTCGCCGAGGCCGCCCATGGAGGCGAGCGCCCCCGACCAGAACACCTTCCCCACGACCGCGGCGGCCTGCAGGAGCGCCTTGCGCTCCGGCCCGAGCGTGTCGAGCCGAGCGGCGATGAGCGCGTGCACGGTCTCCGGGACGGCGATCTCCTCGGCCCGCCCGCGCTCGCGCAGCATGCGCACGAACTGCTCCGCGTACAGCGGATTGCCTCCGGCTCGCACGAGCAGCTGCTGCTGGAGCTCGGCGGGGAGCACCGACTGCTCGAGCAGGGCGGCGACGAGCCGGGCGGTCTCGTCGGTCGAGAGCGGGGTGAGCGAGATAGTGGTCGCGTTGCGCAGCCCTCCGCCCCAGGCGGGATGCAGCTCGTAGAGCTCCGGCCGTGCGGTGCAGACGACGAGCAGGGGTACGTCGGTCGCCCACGCGGCGAGCTGCTGCAGGAAGGCGAGGAAGGCGGCGTCCGCCCAGTGCAGGTCCTCGACGACGAGCACGAGCGGGCGCTGCGCGGCGACGCCCTCGAGGAACGCGCGCCACGCGGCGAAGGACTCGTCCCGAGTGGCCGGCTCGGAGCCCTCGTCGGCCACTCCGGCGAGGCGGCCGAGCGCGCCCGCGAGCCAGGTTCGCTCGTCGGGCGTCAGCGCGAGAGGCTCGACGGCCTCGCGGAGCTTGTCGCGCACGGCCTCCGGCTCGTCCGACTCGAGGACGCCCGCGTGCGCCTTGACGATCTCGCCCAGGGCCCAGAAGGCGATCCCCTCCCCGTAGGGCAGGCAGCGACCCTGGCGCCAGAAGACGATCTCCTCGCGGGCGTCCACGTACGCGCGCAGCTCCGCGACCAGCCGGCTCTTCCCGATGCCGGCTTCTCCGGTCAGGGTGACGAGGTGGCACGACGACTCGCGCAGCGTGCGCCCGTACGCCTGCCGCAGCAGCGCGAGCTCGTCCTCCCGGCCGACGAGGGGCGCGGCCCGGCCGGGCTCGAGGTCGACCCCGAACCGGCTCCTGGCCTGGACGGCGCGCCAGAGGGCGATCGGCTCGGCCTTGCCCTTGGCGGAGACGGCGGCGAGCTCCTCGTACTCGATCACGTGGCGGGTCGCCCAGTAGGTCTGCTCCCCGGCGACGAGCCCGCCGGCAGGAGCGAAGGCCTGCAGCCGCGCGGCCGTGTTGACCACGTCGCCGGTGACGATGCCCTCGCCGAGCTCGGGCCGGGCGCCGAGCGCGACGACGGCCTCCCCCGTGTTGACGGCCGCCCGCACCGGGAGCGCGAGCTCGTCCATGGCCTCGAGGATCGCCAGCCCGGCGCGAACCGCGCGCTCGGCGTCGTCCTCGTGCGCGACGGGCGCGCCGAAGACCGCCATGACCGCGTCGCCGACGAACTTCTCCACCGTGCCGCCGAAACGCTCGATCTCCGCCTTCGCCCTCGCGTGGTACGTGCTCAGGCGGGCACGGACGTCCTCTGGGTCCGCTCGGTCCGAGGCCGCCGTATGCCCGACCAGGTCGGCGAAGAGGACCGAGACGACCTTCCGCTCCTCGGCGGGCGCCGCGGCCGGGCCGAGCGGCTCCGTGCACGCCATGCAGAAGCGCGCCCGGTCGGGATTCTCCTCCCCGCATCGCGGGCACACGAGAGGCATGCGCGGAAGGCTATAGCGGCTCTCGACCTGGGACGAGGCGCCGCGGCACGGACGAACGCCACGACCAGCGGCCGCTCCGCGGCCGCGCTGCAGGGGTCTCCCGCGCGACCGGCAATCCGCTCCCGCGGATTGCCGGTCTTGCGCGAAGAAGTCGGGGTGCCCAGATTTGAACTGGGGACCTCTCCGACCCGAACGGAGCGCGCTACCAGGCTGCGCCACACCCCGAGCGCGGACAAGGGTAGCGCCTTCGGGCGACCGGCGGAGCCCCGGACAGGTCGTTGCGCAGCCTTCCGCGGCGCGAGTATGCTCAGACGGTGATGGAAGCTCCGACGAGGCGGGCTGCGTGACCCGCCGGGAGAGCGAGTGATCTCGAAGCCCGACCGCGCCGGCCGCGCGAGCGGGCTTTTTTGATGCCGAGGAGGACGCGATGGCCAATCACCTGACGCCCGACGAGCTCGCCAAGGAGATGGGGATCGACCGCGAGGAGGTCATCCGCATCTGCCTCGAGGAGGGCATTCCGATCTACCACGGGAAGATCGACAAGACCCTCTTCCAGGCGTCGCTCGAGGCCGTCGGGACGGCCGGCTCCTCCTCCCGCAGCTAGCCCCGCCGCCGCTCGGGTTCCCGCCGCCGGCCGGCCAGCGCGAGCCCCGTCCCCGCGAGGACGCTGCGCCGGCGATGCACTTCACAGGTCCCGCGGCGGGCGGGCATCGGGGAGCTCGCGGATCTCAGGAACGCGCGCGGCTGCCCGCCGCCCGCCGCCGCGCGGGCTTGGCCTGCTCCGGATCGGTGCGCTGCTTCGCCGCGGCGACGCTCGCCCGCAGCGCCTCCATGAGGTCGACGACCGGCGCTTCCGGCACAGGCTCGGGCGCGACGAGCTCCTCCCCGCGCAGCTTCGCCTCGAGCAGCGCGCGCAGGTCCCGGCGGTACTCGCTGACGAGCGCGTCCGGCTCGAAGTCGCCGGCCAGGGACTCGATCACCTGCCGGGCGAGCTCCAGCTCGGCCTCGCGCACCTCCGTGCCCGCGACCGCCTCGGAGATCTCGGCCTGGGAGTACACGTCCTCGGCGAGGAAGAGCGTCTCGAGCGCGAGCGCGTCGTCCTTGGCGCGGATCAGGCACAGGCTCTCGCGGCCGGCGCGCACGAAGCGCCCGAGCGCGGCCGTCCCGGTCTGGCGCATCGCCTCGAGCAACAGGACGTATGGGCGGCGCTGAGCCGGGCCGGCGGCCGGCACGAGGAAGTACGTGCGGTCGAAGTAGATGGGATCGACCGAGCCCACCGGCACGAAGCGCGTCACCTCGATCGCGCGCGAGTCGTCGGAGCGCTCGATCGCCTCCAGGTCGGCGTCCTCCACGACCACGTACTGGCCCTTCGCGATCTCGAAGCCGCGGACGAGCTCGTCCTGGCTCACCTCCCGATCGTGCGTCGGACACCACCGCTTCTGCTTGATCGGCGTCCCGCACACACGGTGCAGCAGCCGGAAGGAGACGTCCGACTGGCGGGCGGCCGGCTTCGTCGCCGGCGCCAGGCCGACGGGGATGGAGACGAGGCCGAAGCTGAGGGATCCGTTCCAGGTGGTGCGCATGTCGCGAACTGTAGGGACCCCCGGGCTTCGCCGTCGGACGGGGATCCCCTGCGCCGGGCCCGAGTAAGCTCTGATCGTGACGGAGACGGCGGCGGCGGCTCGGGCGACGCACTCGCGCGGCGCGAGGCCGCGCACGATCGCGCGCCTGTGGAACGACGCGGTTGCCGCCCGCAGGCAGCGGCCCGCCTACCTGGTCGAGGACGGGGAAGGCGGCTGGCGCGAGGTCTCCTGGACCGAGGCCGACGAGCTCGTCGCGGCGTATGCGAACGGGCTGCTCGCCCGCGGCGTGCGCAAGGGCGAGGCCGTCGGGCTGCTCGCTCGCAACGCCCTCCAGTGGGCGCTCCTCGACTTCGCGTTCGGCCGCATCGGCGTGGTGGGGATCCCGATCTACGCCTCGGGCGCGCCGCGGGACGTCGGCTACCTGCTCGAGCACTCGGAGGCGGTCGGCGTCGTGTGCGAGGACGAGGAGCAGCGCGCGAAGGTCGAGGAGGCGGCGGCCGCGGGCGGGCTGCCCGCGCTCCGCCACGTGCTCACGTTCGGAGACCTGGAGGCGCTCGCCGCGGAGGGTAGGACGTACGCCGCCGAGCACCCCGACGCGCTGGACGAGGCGTCCGCCGCCATCGACGAGGAGGACCTCTTCACGATCATCTACACGTCCGGGACGACCGGGCCCCCCAAGGGCTGCATGATCAGCCACCGCAACTACTACGCGATGGCGAGCGTCGCCGACTCGATGGAGAGCTTCTACCGCAGCGACGACGTCATGCTCCTCTACCTCCCGCTCGCGCACAACTTCGGCCGGCTGATGTGCCTTGGCGGCGCCTACGTGGGCTACACGATCGCCCTCCTCCCCGAGCCGCTGCGCGTGGCCGAGGCGTTGCTCGAGGTACGACCCACGGTCCTGCCCAGCGTCCCGCGCGTGTACGAGAAGATCCACGCCGCCGTGCAGGCGCGCCTCGCGGCGGCGACGGGCGTGCGGAGGCGGCTGATCGACTGGGCGCTGCCACTCGGCCGCGAGGTGAGCCGGCTCCAGGCCGAGGGCGAGCCCGTGCCGCGCTCGCTCGCCGTCCGGCACCGGCTCGCCGACCGGCTCGTGTTCTCGAAGGTGAAGGCGCGGCTGGGAGGCCGGCTGCGGATCGCCATCTCGGGTGGCGCCCCGCTCGCCCAGGAGATCGCGGAGTTCTTCGACGCGGTCGGGCTCCGCATCGTCGAGGGCTACGGCCTCACCGAGTGCACGACCGCGTGCAGCACGAACCGGCCGGACCGGTACCGCTTCGGGACCGTCGGGCGCGCGCTCCCCGGCTTCGAGATCCGGATCGCGGACGACGGCGAGATCGAGGTGCGCAGCGAGACCGTGTTCCAGGGCTACTTCAAGGACCCGGAGGCGACCGCGGCCGTGCTCACCGAGGACGGCTGGCTGCGCACCGGCGACGTCGGCACCCTGGACGAGGACGGGTTCCTCCGCATCACCGACCGCAAGAAGGACATCATCGTCACCGCGGGAGGCAAGAACGTCGCCCCGCAGAACCTGGAGAACGACCTCAAGACCTCCCCGTTCGTTTCGCAGGCGCTCGTCGTCGGCGACCGCCGGCCGTTCGTGGCCGCGCTGATCACGCTCGACTCCGAGGCCCTCCGCCCCTGGGCGGCCGAGCACGGCCTCGACGGCGACCTGGCGGCGCTCGCCCGCGACGCGCGCGTGCGCGACCTCGTCCAGGGCGTCGTGGACGAGGCCAACCGCGACCGCTCGCGCTACGAGCAGATCAAGCGCTTCGCCATCCTCCCGCGCGACTTCAGCGCCGAGGAAGGCGAGATCACGCCGACGCTGAAGCTCCGCCGCCGCGCGGCGATGGAGCACTTCGCGGCCGAGATCGACGCGCTCTACGCGGAGGAGCCGGGCTCGGCTGCGTCAGCGCCCGGCGAAAGCCGAACGCGGCCAGACGCGTCAGCTCGCTGACGTCGCAGGGGCGGCCCGCGGCGTCAGAGACGCCGGGCGCCGACCCAGGTGGAGGCGTACCAGGAGTCGTAGATGCTCGAGATCTTGACCACGTCGCCGGTGTGCGGCGCGTGGACGAACTGGCCGCCGCCGATGTAGATGCCCGCGTGGCCGAGGCCGTCGAAGAAGACGAGGTCGCCGGCTGCGAGCTGGTCGCGCGGGACGGGCGTCCCGTAGTTGTACTGGGAGGCGGCGTGGTGCGGGAGCGAGACGCCGACCTGCGCGAACACGTACATGATGAAGCCGGAGCAGTCGAAGCCGGTGGACGGGCTCGCGCCTCCCCACACGTACGGCACGCCGAGGTACTGGAGCGCGATGCCGACGACGTGCCCGTAGCGAGGGGCGGGCAACGTGCCGCTGTACTGCTCCCCGTCGGGGACCGCCTGCGCGTACGTCTCCTGCACCGTCTGGGCCTGCGCGGCCGCCGCGGCGGCCGCCTGCGCGGCCTGGGCGCGCGCCCGCGCCTGAGCGGCGAGCGCTGCCTGGCGGCGGCGTTCCTGCTCCTCGAGGCGGGCGATCTCGTCCTTGATGGAGGCGAGCAGGCGGTTCTGCTCCGCGATCTGGCTCTCGATCGACTGGCGCTGAGCCGCGCGCTCCGCGACGACGCGCGCCTGCTCGGCCCGTGCCTCGCGCAGCCGCACGCGACGCGTCTCGACCTCTCGCCGGTAGCGCTTGACCGCGTCGAGGATCTGCGCATCCTGGCTCGAGACGCGCTGGATCGCGTCCAGCCGCGCGATGATGTCGTCGAGGCTCCGGGAGCCGAGGATGACCTCGAGCGTGGAGTCGCCCTCGCCGTTCACGTACAGGTCGCGCAGCCGCTCGGCGATGCGCCGCTGCGCGGAGCCGAGGCTCTTGCGCGCGGCGACGAGGTGGCGGCCGTTGGAGGCGAGCTCGCGATCGAGCTCCTCCAGGCGGATGTTCGCGTAGTTCCAGGCCTCGATCGTCTTCTCGAGGTTCGAGCGCAGCTCCTGCACCTGCGCGAGGACCGCTTGCGCCTCCGCCTCCTTGGACTGGATCGGGTCGGCGGCGGCCGGTCCCACGGCAAGAGCGAGCGCCGCGGCGAGCGCCGCGAGAAGCACGACGATCGGCGTCCATCCGGTGGCCGCGCCCGCCAAGGGGGCCCTGCGGCGACTTCGGACAGACCCGCCGGTGGCGGTCTGGCCCGTCACAAGTCGGGGAGCCTACCAGCCTCTGCGGACGCCTGCAACCCGCAACAGAGCCAAAATCTCTGCAAAGCGGGCTAATCCAGGCGCGCACAAACCAGGACTGTGGTAAGGTCGCGCCCTCGTGTGCAGGGGAACACGGAGGTGGGGGCCGCTGCTCTTCGCGGTCCTGATCGGGATCGTCGCGCTCGGAGTCGCTCACACGAGCGGCGCGCGAGCCGGCAGCTCCCCGAGCGTGGGGTCCTACCGCCTGAAGGTGGACGCGGTCGCGTACCACCTGCCCGGGCGGACGGCCAGCGGCCTGCCGGTGGGCAAGGGCATCGTGGCCGTGGACCCCAGGGTGATCCCGCTCCTCACGCGGATGCACGTGCCCGGCTACGGGCCGGCGGTCGCAGCCGACGTGGGCACGGCGATCAAGGGCCGGATCATCGACCTGTGGATGCCGAGCACGAAGGCCGCGCGCACGTGGGGACGGCGCACGGTCACGATCACGGTCTACCGCTGACCCCCACGCGCTCGTCAGGCCCGCGCGCTTACATCTAGCCGTGCGCGCCCGCGCCGTCCTCGTCTGGTTGGCCCTCGCGGCCGCCGTCGCCGGCGGGACCGCAGCTCCCGCAGCGTCGCCTGCGGCCTCGCCCGGGCTCGCGTCCGCCCTCCGAGCCGCGCTCGCGGCGCCCGGGGTGGACCCCCACTCGACGGCGGCGCTCGTCGTCGACCTGCGGACGGGCGAGACCGTGCTCGCGGCCAACGAGCGCCGGCCGCTCGCGCCCGCGTCGCTCGAGAAGCTCGCCGTCTCGTTCGCCGCGCTGCGCGTGCTCGGGCCGGAGCACCGCTTCGTGACCGACGTGGCGGGAACGGGCTTCCGCTCGGGCACGGTCTGGCACGGGAACCTGTACCTCGTCGGCCGGGGCGATCCGACCCTCAGGCCTCGCGACCTGCGCCATCTCGCCCGGCGGATCGCCTGGAGCGGCATCCGGCATGTGACCGGCCGCGTCGTCGGCGACGACAGCCACTTCGACAGCCGCCGGGACGCGCCGGGCTGGAAGCCGAGCTTCCTCGGGATCGAGTCGCCGCCGCTCTCCGCGCTCGCCCTGGGCGGAAGCGAGGTGCGGACCGCGGACGGATCCGCCCGCGCCGCGGCCGAGGCGTTCGTGCGCGCGCTGCGCGGTGCGGGCGTGACCGTTTCCCACGCCGCGCGGGCGGGGCTGGCGCCCGCCGCAGCCGTCCGGCTCGCGCGCGACCACTCGCCGCCGCTTCGCGTCGTGGTCGGGCTCCTCAACCGGGAGAGCGACAACCTGGCCGCCGAGCTGCTGCTCAAGACCCTCGGCACGACGGTCGCCGAGCGGGGCTCGACGCGGGCGGGCGCGACGGTCGTCCGCCGCGTCCTAGCCGAGGCAGGCGTCCCCGTCGCGGGGCTGAGGATCGCCGACGGCTCGGGGCTCTCGACGCTCGACCGGCTCTCGGCGCAGGCCGTAGTCGGAATCCTGCGCGCGGCGGCCGCCGACCCGCAGCTGCGTGAGCCGTTCCGCGCCTCGCTGGCGGTGGCGGGCGTCTCGGGGACGCTGCGCACGAGGCTCGGCGCGCGCCCGACGCGCGGGCGCGTCCTGGCCAAGACCGGCACCACCAACCGCTCCTGCGCGCTCGCCGGCTTCGTCGGACGGCGCTACGCGTTCGCCGTCCTGCACAACGGCTTCCCGGTGCCGTACTGGCCGGCCAGGATCGCCCAGGACCGCTTCGTGACGCTGCTCGCGCGCGAGCGCTAACCGCCGGCCGCGAGCAGCGCGCGCAGGTCCTGCTCGGAGAGCACCGGCACGCCCAACCGCTGCGCCTTGGCGAGCTTCGAGCCCGGGCTCTCGCCCGCGACCACGCCGGTCGTCCGTTTCGACACCGAGTCGGACACCTTCGCCCCCAGCGCCTCGAGGGCCGCCTTCGCCTCCTCGCGGGTGAAGCCTTCGAGCGTGCCCGTGAGGACGTACTGCCGCCCGCTCAGCGGGCCCTCCACCGGCCGGTCGGCCTCGCCGGAGGAGAGCCGCAGGCCGAGAGCGCGCAGCTCCTCCACCAGCCGGCGGTTCTCCGGGTCGGCGAACCACTCGGCCACGAGCTCGGCGCGGTCCGGCCCGAAGCCCTCCACCTGCTCGAGCTCCTCCTGGGAGGCCGCCATGAGCGCGTCCACCGAGCCGAAGTGGGCGGCCAGGTTGCGGGCGAGCACCCAGCCCACCTTCGGGATGTTGAGCCCGAAGAGCACCCGGGAGAAGGGCTGCGACTTCGAGGCCGCGATCGCCTCCACCGCCTTCCGGGCGGAGACCTCCCCGTAGCCCTCCAGCTCCTGCAGCTGCTCCGGCGTGAGGCGGTAGAGATCGGGCAGCGAGCGCAGCAGCCCGCGGTCCCAGAGGCGGCGCACGAACTGCTCGCCGACGCCCTCGACGTCCATGGCCGCCTGCACCCAGTGGATGAGCGTCTCCAGGCCGCGCGACGGGCAGGCGCGGTTCGGGCAGCGGTGCATCACCTCGCCCTCGGGCTTGACCACGTCCGCTCCGCACAGCGGGCAGGTCTTCGGCATGCGGAACGGCTTCGACCCCGGGGGATGCGGGAGGACCGGCCCCACGACCTGCGGGATCACGTCTCCGGCCCGCTGGACGATGACGGTGTCGCCCTCGCGCAGGTCCTTGCGGGTGATGTCCTCCTCGTTGTGCAGCGTCGCCGTGGAGACGGTCACGCCCCCGACCTGCACGGGCTCGAGCTCCGCCCAGGGGTTGAGCGCGCCGGTCCGCCCGACGCGGACGTGGATCCTGCGCAGGGTCGTCTGCGCGGTCGTCGGCGCCCACTTGTAGGCGCGCGCCCAGCGCGGGCGCCCGTGCAGGGCGCCGAGACGCCGCTGCTGGTCGAGGTCGTCGACCTTGATCACGAGCCCGTCGATCTCGTAGTCGAGGTCGCCGCGCCGACGTTCCCACTCCGCCGCGGCCGCGGCCACCTCCTCGATCGACTCCAGCCGTCGCGCGTGCGGGTTCGTGCGGAACCCGTGCGCGCGCAGCCACTGCAGGGTCTCCCACTGGCTCGCGAAGGAGACGCCCTCGACGTGCCCGACCCCGTAGAACCAGATCGAGAGCGGGCGCTGGGCCGTGATCGCCGGGTCGAGCTGCCGCACGGAGCCGGCGGCGGCGTTGCGCGGGTTCGGCGCCGGCTTGCGGCCCTCCGCGAGCTGCCGCTCGTTGAAGGCGTGGAAGCCGGAGAGCGGCATGTACACCTCGCCGCGCACCTCGAGCAGCGCAGGCGGCTGCTCGCCGTCGGCGGCGGCCAGCGCCAGGGGGATGGCGCGCACCGTGCGCAGGTTCGGCGTGACGTCCTCCCCGCGCTCCCCGTCGCCCCGGGTGGCTCCGCGCACGAGCACGCCGCGCTCGTACACGAGCGAGACGGCGAGCCCGTCGATCTTCGGCTCGACCACGTACGCGACCGGCTCGTCGTTGCCCAGGCGCTTGCGGACGTCGTCCGCCCACTTGCGGAGCGCCTCGTCGCTGGACACCTTGTCCAGCGAGCCCATGGGCGCCAGGTGCTCGACCTTGCGGAAGCGGTCGGAGGGCGCCGCGCCGACGCGCTGGGTCGGCGAGTCCGGGGTGACGAGCTCGGGGTGCTCTGCCTCCAGGGCCTCGAGCTCGTCGTACAGCCGGTCGAACTCGGCGTCCGGCATGATCGGCTCGTCGTCCACGTAGTACGCGAGCGAGGCCCGCGTCAGGAGGTCGCGCAGCTCGGCCGCCCGCGCCGCCGGCGACTGCGTCCTAGACGACATCGAGCAGCTCCCGCGGCTCGCGCACGAACGCGTCCGGCTCCTCGGCGCGCAGCGTCTCGTCCGCGTGGATCCCGCCCCAGGCGACGGCGACCGCGAACGCGCCGGCCGCCTTGGCCGCGCGGATGTCGAACGGCGAGTCGCCGACGTACGCCGCCTCCGCGGCGGTCGCGCCGAGCTGCTCGAGGGCGAACAGCACCGGCTCCGGGTCCGGCTTGTGCCGCTGCGTGTCCTCGTGGCCCACGACGACCTCGAAGAGCTCGCCGAGCTGCGGGAAGCGGTCGAGCGCGAGCTGCACCGTGCGGTGCCGCTTGGCGGTCACGATGCCCAGCCGCCGGCCCTGCGCGCGCAGCTCCGGGAGCACGTCGAGGAGCTCGTCGAACGCCTCGAGCGTGTCGTGCAGCGGGTCGTTGTGCAGGCGGTACGCCTCGACGAGCTCGTCCACGCGGTCGGCGTCGAGCTCGCGCATCTGCGCGACGAGCCCCTGCCCGCCCACCGTCGCGGCGAGCTCCTCGTAGGCGATCTCGCGCCCGAGCACGGTCCGGGCCGCGTGCTGCATGGAGGCGAGGATGATCGGCCCGGAGTCGATCAGCGTACCGTCGAGGTCGAAGAGGACGACGGGATAGCGCACGAGCCGATGCTAGTCGTCAGTACTCGACGCGCTCCAGGTAGAGGCCCCAGGGCGGCGCGGTGAGGCCCGCCTCCGCGCGCGGACGCCCGGCGAGGAGGCTCCGGATCCGCTCGGGCGCATCCGCGCCCGCCTCCAGCATCGTCCCGACGAGCGTCCGCACCATGTGGCGCAGGAAGCCGTCCGCGGCGATCGTGAGCTCGAGGCGCTCCCCGTCCGCCTCCCAGGCGGCGGCGCGCACCTCGCGCCGGAACACCTCGTGCTGCGTCTCGGTGGGGGTAAAGGCTCGGAAGTCGTGCTCGCCGACGAGGCGGGCCGCGGATTCGGCGAGCGCGTCGGGGAAGACCGGGCGCGGCCACCAGAGCGCGCGCCGCGCCTCGAGCGGCGAGGGCGTGCGGCGGGCGAGCACGCGGTAGCGGTAGGCGCGCGCGCGGGCGGAGAAGCGCGCGTGGAAGTCGGGGGCGGCGGGCTCCGCGCACAGGACCGCGACGTCGTCCGGCAGCGCGGCGTTCAGCGCCTCGGCCGTCCGCTCGGGCGGGGGGCCGCCCCCGACCTCGACGCTGGCGACCTGCCCGGTCGCGTGCACGCCCGCGTCCGTTCGCCCCGCCACCGCAAGCTCGGCCCACGCGGGAAAGACCTCGTCCAGCGCCGCGCGCAGCGTCCCCTCGACCGTGCGCAGCCCGGGCTGGCGGGCCCAGCCGTGGAAGCCCGTCCCGTCGTACTCGAGGGTGAGCTTGAGCCTCACCCGCCGACGGTGAGGGCCTCGTTGGCCGCGCTGACCGTGAGGCCCGGCTCGGGCCCACCGGCGAGGGCGTAGACCCGGTCGCCGAGGGCGACCACGCCGAGCCCGTGGCGGGGCGTAGGCAGGTCGTCCAGCCGGATCCAGCGCCGCTCGGCGATCCGGTAGGCGAGCACCTCCCCGATCGTGCCCCCGGGCTCCTCGCCGCCCACGGAGACGACGAGGCCGCGCAGCGCGGCCGCACCCGTCCCGCCGCGGGCGTCGGGCACGGGCCGGAGGGGGCGCCAGCGCCGCTCTCCGGGACGGTAGGACTCGAAGCGGGGCAGGTTCGTGTCCAGGCCGGCCGTCCGGCCGGCGACGGCGTACACGACGCCCCGGTAGCCCGTGACGCCGAGGTGCTCGCGCGGCGCCGGGCCGGGCACGACCGACCAGCGCCGCGTCCGCAGGTCGAGGGCGAGCGCGTTGCGGGCGAGCCTGCCTCCCGCGGTCACGCCGCCCGCGACGACGATGCGTCCCGCGGCGAGCGCCGC
>DATLYU010000012.1:0-7811 GCA_035574435.1 Gaiellaceae bacterium
CCCCCGCCGAGCCGGCGGCGGCGCACGCGGGCCGCGCCGCGCCGTCCCGCTCGGGGCCGCCCCGGCGCGTCAAGCGCAAGAGAGGCGGCCGCCCGAAGCGGTGAGCGAGCAGCCGGGCATCGTCGTCGAGGCGACCGGCGAGACCGTCGGCGAGGCGAAGTGGGCCGCGCTGCGCGAGCTCGAGAGCCTCGTTCCCGATCTCGACCGCGAGGCGGTGGAGTTCGAGGTGCTCGCGGAGGGCGAGCGCGGCCTCCTCGGCGTCGGCTACACGCCCGCGCGCGTCCTCGCCCGCGCCCCCGAGCCCGCTGGCGGCGATCCGGAGAGCGCGGCCAGCGCCTCGGCCCGCGCGTTCGTGGAGCGGGTCGCCGCTGCGATCGGCGCCGACGTGACGGTGACCGCCGTGGAGCGCGAGGGGGTCGTCACGGTCACCTGCAGCGGCGCCGACCTCGGGCTCCTGATCGGCAAGCACGGGCAGACGATCGATGCCATCCAGTACCTGGCGAATGCGATCGCCCGCGCCACAGGGCAGGAGCACGCCGTCATCGTGGACGCGGCCGGATACCGCGCCCGCCGTACGGCGACGCTCGAGGCGACCGCGCGGAGGGCCGCCGAGCGGGCCGCGGGCACCGGGCGGCGGGTCGAGCTCGAGCCCATGACGGCCGTGGAGCGCAGGATCGTGCACGAGACGCTCAAGGACGATCCCGAGGTGGAGACGCGGAGCGAGGGCTCCGAGCCCCATCGCTACGTGGTCGTCGTCCCGCGCGCCCACACGGCCTGACGTGGAGAGGGCGCTCCTCGAGCGCTGGCTCGAGGGCGTGCTCGCGACGCCGGGGCTGACGGCGCTCCGCGACCCCGCAGAGGCGCGCAGGGTGCTCCTCGAGGACGCGCTTCGCGCCTCTCCCCTCCTGCGCGGGTGCGCGGGCCCGGTGGTGGACGTCGGCTCCGGAGGCGGATCGCCCGGGATCCCGCTCGCGGTCGCGCACCCCGAGCTCCGCTTCACCCTGCTCGAGGCGGAGCGGCGGAAGTGCGCCTTCCTGGAGCGACACGCCGCCGAGCTGCCCAACGTGGACGTCGTCTGGGGGCGCGCCGAGGAGCAGGCGGGCGAGCGCTTCGGCGTCGCGCTGGCGAAGGCCCTCGCGCAGCCGCCGGTCGCGGCGGAGCTCTGCCTGCCGCTCGTGCGGCCAGGCGGGCTGGCCGTCCTGTGGGTGGGACGGAGCGCGGACGCCGAGCGTGTCGCGGTCGCCGCCGCCCGGCTGGCCGGCGCGCTCGAGCCGGGCCCGCCAGGCCTGCTCGTGCTGCGCAAGATCGGTCCGACCCCGCCCGGTTTCCCCCGGCGCCCGGGCCGGGCGAAGAAGCGCCCGCTGGCCTAGCCGGCCGCCGCGTCGATCCAGAACGCCCGGTAGGCGAGCCGTGGGTGGGGATGGGGTCGCTCGGTGCGCCCGGCGACCGCGTAGCCCCAGCTCGCGACCTCGTCCTCCAGCCGCCGGTCCTCGCGCTCCTCGTTGAAGACGCCCACGAGCAGGCGGTCGCAGAAGGAGGCAAGGTGTGCGACGAGCTCGCTGCGTCGGGGGCGCGGCACGTAGTCGAGGTTCGTGCGGACGACGTCGAACCGGCGGGGCGGGGTCCAGAGGAGCGCGTTGCCGACCCAGATGCGGTCGGCCCAGCGCGGAAGGCGCTCGCGGGCGAGCTGCGCCAGCTCGGGCGAGATGTCCACGCCGAAGGGCTCCACACCCGCCCAGCGGGCGAGCGAGTCCATGAGGTGCCCGTTCGCGCATCCGACGTCCAGGAGCGTCTGCCCCGGGCGGAGCGCGTCGGCGAGAAGCGAGCGGGCGTACTCCCAGCCTGCGGTATCGCGGCTCGACCCGGACCCGCCCTCCGGCGTCGCCGCGGCGAGGTACGCCGGCACGACGAGCTCCGCGGCCGCGGCATGCCAGCCCTCGTCGTCGAGCTTTCCCCGCGCGTACGCTGCATCGATCGCGGCGAGCTCGCGCCACGCGCCCTCCTTCGCCGCCTCGAGCTCCTCGTCCACTCCGCCACGCTAGCGAAGGGCGTCCGAAGCGCTCGCGAGACTGTGCGTGTGCCCGCCAGGGTCTACGCGGTCGCGAACCAGAAGGGCGGCGTCGGGAAGACGACGACCGCCATCAACGTCAGCGCCTGCCTCGCGGAGGCGGGCGAACGCGTGCTGCTGATCGACCTCGATCCGCAGGCGAACGCGACGTCGGGGCTCGGGATGCGCGCGAACGGCGCCTCCACCCACGAGCTGCTCGACGGCGTGCCGCTGGCGTCGCTGGCGAAGCCGTCCGGGCTGCCCAACCTGGACGTGGTCATGGCGAAGAGCGACCTCGCTGCCGCGGCCGTGGACCTGGCGACGCGCGCGGGCGGCGAGCGGTACCTCGCGGACGCCCTCGAGGGCCGGCTCGACGGCTACGGCTTCGTGTTCCTCGACTGCCCGCCCTCGTTCGGCCCGTTGACCGTGAACGCCCTCGCCGCGGCGGACCGCGTCCTCGTGCCGGTGCAGGCCGAGTACTTCGCCCTCGAGGGCCTCTCGCAGCTCCTCGGGACCGTCAACCTCGTGAAGGCGCGCCTCAACCCCGAGCTCTCGCTCGCTGGGGTGCTCCTGACCATGGCGGACGGCCGCACGCGTCTCGCCGCCGACGTGGAGGCCGAGCTGCGCCGCCACTTCGGCTCGCTCGTCTTCACCACGACCGTGCCCCGCTCCGTGCGCCTGGCCGAGGCGCCGAGCCATGGGCTCCCCGCGATCGCCTACGACCGCCGCTCGCGCGGCGCGCAGGCCTACTGGAAGGTGGCGATGGAGCTTGTCGAGCGTTCCTAGGGAGTCGAGCACGGCGAGGGAGCGCCGCGGGCTGGGCCGCGGCCTCGAGGTTCTGCTCGGCGACGCCGGGCAGCCGGAGCTCGTGCACCTGCCGGTGGAGACGATCCACCCGAACCCCCGGCAGCCGCGCCGGCGCTTCGAGCCGGAGGCTGCGGCCGGCCTGGCCGCGTCGATCAGCCACCAGGGCGTCGTCCAACCGATCGTCGTCCGCCCGCGGGCCGAGGGCGGCTACGAGTTGATCGCCGGCGAGCGCCGCTGGCGCGCGGCGCGGGCGGCCGGGATGGCGACGCTGCCGGCGCTCGTCCGCAACGTCGACGACCGGGACTCGCTCCTGCTCGGGCTGATCGAGAACGTGGCCAGGGAGCAGCTCTCCGCCGTCGAGGAGGCGCGCGCCTACGCGTCGCTCGTGGACGAGTTCGAGCTCCCGCTCGGCGACATCGCCGAGCGCGTCGGGCGCTCCAAGTCCTCGGTCTCCAACCGGCTGCGCCTGCTCGAGCTGCCGGAGGAGGTGCTCTGGATGCTCGCCCGCGGCGACCTGACCGAGGGGCACGCACGTGCGGTCCTCTCGCTGCCGGACGACGACTCCCGCCGCCGCCTGGCCCGGAGGATCGCCAAGGAGGGGATGACCGTCCGCGGCGCCGAGCGCGCCGCTCGCGACGGAGGCGCACGCCGCCGCCCGCGCCGCGCCGCTGCCGTCGATCCCGCCCTCGCCGACCGGGCTCGTGCAGCCGCCGAGCGCCTGACCGGGCTTCCCGCGCGGGTTGCCGACGGCGCCCTGCACGTGCGCTTCGAGGACGAGACGCGTCTCGCCGAGCTCGTCGAGGCGCTCGAGGCGGCCGCGCCACCGGGCTGAGGAAGGCGCGCTGACCGCGGACGGCGCGTCCGGGCCGGCTCGACCCATGCCGCCCCGCTTCGGCGGTCCGCGCAAGAAGAGGTGGGCGATCCTGGACTCGAACCAGGGACCTCCGCCTTATCAGAGCGGCGCTCTAACCGACTGAGCTAATCGCCCGGAGCGGCAGCAACTCTAGCGCACCCCCTCCCGTCTAAGATGGGCGTGGGCCGGGCCATGCGCGAGATGACCGTCTACGGGGTGAGCTTCGAGCCGATCGGCAAGCAGCCGATCGTCCTGCTCAAGACCGCGGACGAGGACAAGTTCTTGCCCATCTGGATCGGCCACCCGGAGGCGGCGGCCATCCTGATCAAGCTCCAGGGCGCCGCCCCCCCGCGCCCGATGACGCACGACCTCATGACCGACCTCATCTCCGAGCTGCAGGGCGAGGTCGTGCGGGTCACGGTCACGGAGCTGCGCGAGAACACGTTCTACGCGCGCATCACGATCGTCCAGGACGGCCGTGAGGTGGAGGTCGACTCGCGCCCATCGGACGCGATCGCGCTCGCCGTTCGCTGCGACGCGCAGATCTTCGCCTCCGACGACGTGATCGAGGAGTCGGCGATCGAGTTCCAGGCCGACGCCGACGATCAGGCGAACCTCGTGCGAGCCTCGTCCCTCTCCGACCTCGACCCCGAGGAGTTCCGGAGGTTCCTCGAGAACGTCACGGTGGAGGAGTTCGCCTCCAGCCTCCAGGAGCTGCAGGAGGACGACGAGGAGGAGGAGTCGGAGGAGGACGAGCCCGCCTAGGGCCCGTTCGCCCCGGCGAGCAGCGGCACCGAGAGCACGCCGACGAGGTTGAACGCGGCGTGCAGCAGCATGCAGGGGAAGATGCTGCTCGTCCTCGCGCGCAGGTACGCGAGCAGCAGCCCGAAGACGACGAGCACGGGGAGGCCGGCGACGAGCCCGTGCGCGGCGCCGAACAGCACCGCGGTGACCACGATCGCCGCCCACGTGCCGTAGCGCGCGGCGAGCGTGAACCCGAGCCCGCGGTACATGGACTCCTCGACGATGGGCGCCCCGACGACGGCGAGCACGCTGAAGGCGACGTAAGGGCCGAGCCGGCTCGAGTCCCACTCCTCGGGCAGCAGGCCCTGCTCCTCACCTGCGTCGAGGAACGGGCTCAGCGCCGCGCTCAGCACGAGGATGGAGACGAAGCCTGCGGCCACGAGCCCGAGCGCGCGCCGCCAGCTCTCGGGGCGGCGGAGGGCGAAGGCCTCCCGCTTCGGCAGGCCCCAGGCGATGAGCAGGACGAGTCCGAGGAGAACGGCGAAGCCGACCGCGTTCGCCGCCGCGTAGTCGTAGCGGTAGGCGACGTCCTCGGGCAGGTCGCTCCCGTCCCCGGACCGCCCCGCGTACTGGGCGGCGCTGAGCAGGAGGACGAGCAGCAGCCAGAGCGCGAGCCGGAGACGCCCGTGGGAGACGGCAGGCTGCGCGGGCATCCCGGGATTCCAGCACGTGCCGGGGCGGAAGGTCTGAGGAAGCGGCCGGCGGGCGGCGAACCGATTCGCATGGGGGCTAGCATCAAGCCGTGAGCCCGCGCCGCCAGCGGCGTCCGCAGCTCGAGCCCGAGCAGCTCCTTGCGCGGCATCGCCGCCAGCGTGCCCAGCGCCGCCGCCGCCGCCGCCGTGCCGCTGTGGTCACGCTCGTGTCGGTGGCGCTGCTCGGCGCGGCAGCCGCGCTGGCCGGCGGCGCGGCCGTGTTCGCGTACGGCTCCTCCTGCGACCTCGACTCCCTGCACGAGATCCCGATCGGCCAGAGCTCGTTCGTGTACGCGGCGAACGGCAGCCTCCTCGGCGTCATCCCGGCGGAGCGGAACCGCGAGGTGATCGCCGAGGGCGCGATGTCGCACTGGGTGCGCAAGGCGACGATCGCGATCGAGGACCGCCGCTTCTTCGAGCACGGCGGGCTCGACGTGGAGGGCATCGCCCGGGCCGCGCTGACGAACCTCCGCGAGAGCCGGATCGTGGAGGGCGGCTCCACGATCACGCAGCAGCTCGTCCGCAACCTGTACATCTCGCGCGAGCGGACGGTGCAGCGGAAGCTGACCGAGGCGTGCCTGGCCACGAAGCTCGACCGTGCGTGGTCGAAGCACCGCATCCTCACCGCCTACCTGAACGGCGTCTTCTACGGGAACCAGGCGTACGGGATCGAGGCAGCGGCGCAGACGTACTTCTCGAAGCCGGCGAGCAGGCTCACGATCGCGGAGTCGGCGCTGCTCGCCGGCCTGACGAAGGCACCGTCGCTGTACGACCCGTTCACCTCGCCCCAGCGGGCGCTTGCACGCCGCGGCGAGGTGCTGAGCGCGATGCGGGAGATCGGCTACCTGACCGAGCGCGACTACCAGCGCGCGACCTCGAGCGAGCTCGGGCTGCGTCCCGGGAGGCTCTTCAAGGAGATCCGCGAGCCGTACTTCTTCGGCTACGTGCGCGACCGCCTGATCGAGGTGTACGGGGCGAGCACCGTGCGCTCCGGCGGGCTGCGCGTGTACACGACCATCGTCCCGCGCTACCAGCGGCTCGCCGAGCAGGCGATCCGGGAGACCCTCGACGAGCCGGACGACCCGGCGGCCGCGCTGATCTCCATCACGCCCGGCACGGGCGCCATCCGGGCCATGGCCGCCGTTACGCCGCGACGGCCGAAGAACGAGTTCAACCTCCTCTCGCAGGCACGGCGCCAGCCCGGCTCCACGTTCAAGACGTTCGTGCTCGCGGCGGCCGTCGAGCTCGGGGTCAACCCGGACTCGACCTACTACGTCTCGGCCCCGTTCGTCTACAAGGTGCACCCCGCCGGCAACTGCGAGGATGGGAGCTGGTGGTGCGTGCACACGTACGCGAACGATTACTACGGGTGGAGCTCGATCCGCAGTGCCACGCTCCGCTCCGACAACGCCGTCTACGCACAGCTCACGCTCGACGTCACGCCGGAGCGGGTGGCCGAGGTCGCGCGCCGGATGGGCGTCCGCTCGCCGCTCGACGTGCGGGGCGCGTACGTGCCCTCCATCGGCCTCGGCTCGATCGCCGTGTCCCCGCTCGACCTCGCCTCGGCCTACGCCACGCTCGCCGCCGGCGGGATCTACGCGGAGCCGATGGCCATCCGCCGCGTCGTGCTCGCGGACGGGCGGGAGGACGAGGAGGCCGGCTGGGGGGTGCCGAGACGCCGGCGGGCAATCTCGGAGGGGACGGCCGCGATCGTGACGCGCATCCTCGAGCAGAACATCCAATCCGGCACCGGCACCCGCGCTGCGTTCGGTCGGCCCGCCGCCGGCAAGACGGGGACGAACGAGGAGCACGCCGACGCCTGGTTCGCCGGCTACACGCCCGAGCTCGCGACCACGGTCTGGATCGGCTACACGCGGGGTGAGATCCCGATGGAGAACGTGCACGGGATCGCCGTCACCGGCGGCAGCTTCCCGGCCGAGATCTGGCGTCGCTTCATGGAGGGCGCGCTCGAGGGGACGGAGCCGTCGGAGTTCCCGGAGCCGGCGCGCTGGCCGGAGTGGAAGCCGTGGGCGCGGGGCGAGTACGCGCTCGCCTACGACCCGAGCGCGACCGAGACGGAGACCGAGGAGACGACCGAGGGGCCGCCGCGCGAGCCCGCTCCCTCGCGACCGCCGCGGGAGCCGGTCACCCCCGGCCGCCCGTAGC
Organism: Gaiellaceae bacterium; assembly: GCA_035574435.1. Classification (GTDB taxonomy): domain Bacteria; phylum Actinomycetota; class Thermoleophilia; order Gaiellales; family Gaiellaceae; genus GMQP-bins7. The sequence continues at coordinate 7,370 of DATLYU010000012.1, forward strand.
GTGCGCGCGCTCGCCACCGTCGAGGAGGCGCTCGCCGCCGTTCTCGCACGCGCGCGGCCTCTGCCGGCGGAGGACGTGCCGCTCGAGCACGCCCTGGGTCGCGTCCTCGCCGAGCCGGCCACGGCCAGGACCGACCTGCCCCCCTTCCCGAGCTCCGCGATGGACGGCTTCGCGGTGCGCGCCGCGGAGACGCCGGGCACGCTGCCCATCGCGTTCCGAGTCGCCGCAGGCGCACCCGCGCCTGCTCCCCTGCCTGCGCGCGCCGCGGCCGCGATCGCCACGGGCGGCGTGGTCCCGGAGGGCGCAGACGCGGTCGTGCCGGTGGAGGAGGCGGTCGAGCGGAACGGCGTCGTCGAGCTCGCGGCCGCGCGCCCGGGAGCGCACGTGCGAGGCCGCGGCGGAGACGTGGCCGCGGGGGCCGTGGTCGTCCCGGCGGGGGTGC
>DATLYU010000013.1:0-13683 GCA_035574435.1 Gaiellaceae bacterium
CTCGACGTGCCGGCGTACCGGGTCCGACGGATGCGGGTCACGCTCCTCCCCGCCGAGGGGCAGGGCCCGCCGCGCGTCCTCGCGCGCCTCGCGGGCTCGGTCGCGGTGGCGACGTACGAGCCCGGCGCGGCCCGGCCGCGCAGCGTGCGCGAGCCGGTCGCGTTCACCCGCACGGTCGAGCTCGTGGTGGAACGGGGCCGGCACCTGATCGCGTCCTCGATCGGCGGCGTGCCCGCCGCGGCGCCGGCGGCGGTGCCGCGCGGGAGCGACCTGGGCGGCGTCCGGCTCGAGGACGTGGCCGCGCAGGCCGGGCTCGACTTCCGACACGGCGCCTTCCGCTTCGGCGTCTCGGGCGACGAGCAGGCGATGATGGGCGGCGGGCTCTGCTGGCTCGACTACGACTCCGACGGCTGGCTCGACCTCTTCGTCGTCAACTCCTACGCGGACAGCGACCTCCTCGCCTACGAGGCGCGGGGCGGCCTGCCGCGGACGGCGCTCTTCCGCAACGAGCGCGGGCGCTTCCGCGACGTCAGCCGCGAGGCGCGCGCCGACCTGCCGGTGCGCGGAAGCGGGTGCGTGGCCGCCGACCTGGACGGGGACGGCCACACGGACCTGTTCGTGACCACCGCCGGGTACAACGTCGCGACCGACGGCTACGACGCGTTGCTCTGGAACGAGGGCGACGGCACGTTCAGGGAGGGCGCGAGGGCGGCGGGCGTGACCGTGCCCGGCTGGCACGCCGGCGCCGCGGCGGGCGACGTGAACGGGGACGGCCGCCCCGACCTCGTGGTCGCGGGGTACACGGACGCGAGCACGCCCATCCCCGGCTCGGCCGCCGGCTTCCCGAGCGACCACCGAGGGGAGCGCGACCTCCTGTACCTGAACGCCGGCGAGGGCCCGGACGGTCGGCCGCGGTTCCGCGAGGTGGGCCGCGCGGCCGGGCTCGAGGCCGGGCGCCGCGAGCACGGTCTGGGCGCCGTGCTCGTGGACGTGGACGGCGACCGCCGTCTCGACCTGTACGTGGCGAACGACGCGGACCCGAACCGCCTGTACCGCAACGTGGCCTGGCCGGGCGGCGCCGCCGCCGACCCGCAGGGGCTCGGCTTCCGGCTCGAGGAGGTCGCGCGCGCCGCGGGCGTGGACGACCCGAACGCGGGCATGGGGATCGCGGCGGCCGACTTCAGCGGCGACGGCCGGCCGGACCTCCTGGTCACGAACGCGCGCGGGCAGCTGCACGCCGCCTACCGCAGCCGCCGCGGCGCGCACGGGCCGGCCTTCGCCGACGCGCGCCCGGCGCTCGTCCCGGCGCTCGGAAGCTCCCACACGGGCTGGGGCGCGTCCTTCGCCGACCTCGACCTGGACGGCGACCTCGACCTCGCCCTCGCCAACGGCGCCATCCCGATCACTCGCCTCGCCCGCAGCGCGGAGCGTGTCCAGGTCGTGGAGAACCTGGCCGAGCGCCGCCCGGGGACGTTCGCCGCCGCCGCCAGGGCACCGGCCGCGCCGGCGGTCAACGGCCGCGGCCTCGCCGCGGCGGACTACGACAACGACGGCGACCTCGACCTGGCGGTCAACGCGATCGGCGGGCGGCTGCTGCTCCTGCGCTCGGAGGGCGCGCACGGCCACTGGCTCTCGGTCGCGCTCCCGCGCTTCGCGCCCGGCACGGTCGTGGCCGCCCTCCTCCCGGACGGCCGCAGGCTCGTCCGGTACGCGCAGGCGGGGAGCAGCTACCTCTCCTCCGAGGACCCGCGCGTGCACCTCGGCCTCGGAGCGGCCACGCGCGTGCGCGAGCTGCGCGTTGCCTACCCCGACGGCAGGAGGGCCGTGCTACGGGACGTCCGCGCGGACCGGCTCGTGCGCGCGGGCGCCGGCGCTCGTTGAGAGCGGGACGGGCCGCGTTTGAACTCCGGCCTGCGAGGTTGTAGCTTCCGCGGCGAATCGAGAGCCAAGGAGGGCATCCGGGTGAAGAGATTCGTCATCACGCTCGTCGTAGCCGCGCTCGCGGTGGGGCTGACCGTGGGCGGGGCGTCGGCGACGAGCAGCGGGGCCGGGCAGACAGCCGACGTGTGCTTCCTGCTTCCCGACCCGAAGACGTCGGTCCGCTGGGAGACGCAGGACCGGCCGGCGTTCATCGCCGCGGCCAAGAAGGCCAAGATCTCCTACGTCATCACCAACGCCGACGGCGATCCGCAGAAGCAGCGCTCGCAGGCCGACCAGTGCCTCGCGAACGGCGCGAAGGTCGTCATCCTCGTGTCCCTCGACTTCGGCTCCTCGATCGCGATCGAGCGGGCGGCGAAGGCGAAGGGCGCACGCGTCATCGAGTACGACCGCCAGGTGGTGGGCGGCGTCGGCGACATCTACATCTCGTTCGACGGCAAGCGCGTCGGCGTCCTGCAGGGCACGGGCGTCGTGCGCGGGTTGAAGGCGAACGGGCGCTACGACGACAAGCCGGTGGTCGCGCGCCTGAACGGCGGGCCGACCGACAACAACTCGTACCTCTTCAAGAGCGGGTACGACTCGGTGCTGAACCCGCTGTTCAAGAACGGCACCTTCGTGGCCGGCCCGAGCCAGTTCGTCCCGGGCTGGGACAACCAGAAGGCGCGCACGATCTTCGAGCAGATGCTCGTGCGGACCGGCAACAAGATCGACGCCGTCGCCGCCGCCAACGACGGGCTCGCGAACGCCGTCGTGACGGCGCTGAAGGCGAAGAAGCTGAAGCCGATCCCGCTCTCCGGCCAGGACGCGACCGAGCTCGGCGTCCAGAACATCATCTCCGGCTGGCAGACCATGACCGTGTGGAAGGACACCCGCAAGCTGGCCACGGCCTCCGTGGCGGCCGCGGTCGCCTTCCTCAAGGGTCAGAAGCCGAAGACGACGGGGACGGTGCCGAACAAGGGCAAGCGCCTGCCGGCGTTCATCATCCCGCCGCAGTACATCGACAAGGCGAACTACAAGGTCCTCTTCACCGCTGGGTACCTGAAGAGGTCGAACGTCTGCCGCGGCGAGTACGCGAAGTACTGCAAGTAGGAGCAGGTCAGCCGTGAGGGCGCTCCCCGGAGCGCCCTCACCGCTCTCCCCGGAGGTGCCAGCCGCGTGACCGAAGCCGTCGCCGTCCCGACTCCCGTCCCCACCGCGCACGTGACCCCGTTGCTCGAGACGCGCGGGGTGTCCAAGAGCTTCGGCCCCGTCCAGGCCTTGAAGGACGTCGACTTCGAGGTCCGTGCGGGCGAGGTGATGGCGCTCGTCGGCGACAACGGGGCCGGCAAGTCCACGCTCATCAAGTGCATCGCCGGGACGTACTCGCTCGACGAGGGCGACGTCTACTTCGACGGGCAGAAGGTCTCGATCAGCGGGCCCAAGGACGCCGCCCGCCTGGGGATCGAGGTCGTCTACCAGGACCTCGCGCTCTGCGACAACCTGGACGTCGTCCAGAACATGTTCCTCGGCCGCGAGATCCGCGACTTCATCGGACGGCTGAAGGAGGCCCCGATGGAGGCCCGCACGGCGGACACGCTGCGCGGGCTGCGCGTCACCACGATCAGCTCCATCCGCCAGCCGGTGGCCAGCCTCTCCGGCGGCCAGCGCCAGTCGGTCGCGATCGGCCGCGCCGTGATGTGGAACTCGCGAGTCGTCATCCTGGACGAGCCGACGGCCGCGCTCGGCGTGGCGCAGACGGCGCAGGTGCTCGAGCTGGTGCGGCAGCTCGCCGACCAGGGCCTCGCCGTCGTCCTCATCTCGCACAACCTGCACGACATCTTCGAGGTGGCCGACCGCATCACGGTGCTGCGGCTCGGGCGCAACGTCGCCGTCTACGAGCGCGCGCACACGACGCAGCAGGAGGTCGTCCACGCCATCACCGCGGGCGTCCCGACCAAGGTGGCGGGGATCGAGGACACCCAGGCGTGACGAGCGTGCCCGCTCACGTCGAGGAGGCAATCCCGGCCGCCGACAACAGCCTCGCCGCCATCGCCCGCCGGCGCTGGGAGGCGCTCAAGGCAGGCGACGTGGGGATCCTGCCGATCATCGTCGGGCTCGCCCTCATCGTCGCGTTCTTCCGCTGGAAGAACGAGAACTTCGACGATCCCGGCAACTTCACGAACCTGATGACGCAGATGGCCGGGGTGACGACCATCGCCATCGGGGTCGTGTTCGTGCTCCTGCTCGGCGAGATCGACCTCTCGATCGCCTACGTCTCGGGCGTGGCCGGGGTGATCGTGGCGGAGCTGCAGGTGCCCGACGGAAGCTGGGAGGTGAAAGGCGTCTTCGCGATCGCGGTCGCCGTCGGCCTGACCGCGCTCATCGGCGCCCTGCAGGGGTCGTTCGTGGCCCTGATCGGGATTCCATCCTTCGTGGTCACCCTGGCCGGGCTGCTCTTCTGGCAGGGGGTGATCCTGTACCAGATCGGCGAGACCGGCGTGATCATCATCGAGGACTCGACGATCAACAACGTCGCGAACTACTTCTTCTCCGACCGGGCCGGGCTGCTCATCGCCGGCGGCGCGACCGCCCTGTACGCGCTCGCCACGCTCGCGGGCGTGTGGAGCCGGCGCCGGCACGGGATCCGCACCGACAACCTCGTCCTCGTGCTCGCCAAGCTCGCAGTCTTCGCCGCCGTCATCTTCGGGGCGGTCGTGTACGCGAACAAGGAGCGCGGCTTCCCGCTCGCGTTCCTGCTCGTCATCGTCTTCCTCGTCTTCTGGACGTGGGTGGCGGAGCGCACGACGTTTGGACGCCACGTGTACGCCGTGGGCGGGAACGCGGAGGCCGCGCGCCGGGCGGGCATCAACGTCCGCCGCATCCGCGTCCAGGTGTTCATGATCTCCGGCCTCATGGCCGGGTTCGGCGGCGTCATCTTCGCCGCGCGCCTGAACTCCGTCGACCTGAACGCGGGCGGCGGGACGCTCCTCCTGGACGCGATCTCGGCCGCGGTCATCGGCGGCACGAGCCTCTTCGGCGGGCGCGGCCGCGTGATCAGCGCGCTCATGGGCGCCCTCGTCATCTCCACGGTCGGGAACGGCATCGACCTGCTCGGCTACAGCTCGGCGATCAAGTACATGGTCACGGGCGCGATCCTCCTGGCCGCGGTCACGCTGGACACGGTCTCGCGCCGGCGTCTCGAGCGCGCCGGGCGGTAGCGTCCTCCGGGTGAAGACGTCGCTCGGCATCTGGGCGCTCGGCCCCATGGTCACGCGCTTCGTGCCCGGGGGCTACCAGCCCGAGCACGCGCACGAGACGACGGCGCAGCGGGTCCGGCGCGCGGTGGAGGGGCTCGGCGAGCTGATCGACGGCTACGAGTTCCACTACCCGCAGGAGCTGTCGGAGGAGAACCTGGGCGAGGTGCGGGAGGCGCTCGGCGGGCACGACGTGTACTGCATCGCGACCGGATTGCACCTCGATCCCCTGTTCGGGCGCGGCGGGCTGGTCTCGCCCGACCCGGACGTGCGCGCGGAGGCCGTGCGGCGGACGGTCGCGGCCGCCGACTTCGCCGGCCGCCTGGGCGCGCACTTCATCGTCTGGCCGGGGATCGAGGGCTACAACTACCCCTTTCAGACGCCCTACCGCGAGAGCTGGGCGTGGTTCCTGGAGGGCGTCGGCCAGGCCGCACAGGTCTGCCGCGACCACGGCGTCCTCCTCTTCCTGGAGCACAAGAACTCCGAGCCGGCGATGAAGATCCTCATGCGCAACGTGGGCATGACGCTGCACGTGATCCACAAGCTGCGCGCGCAGGGCCTCGACAACGTGAAGGTGAACATGGACTGGCAGCACCTGCTCATGAACGGCGAGAGCCTCGCGGAGTACGCGGCCATGCTCGCCGCGGAGGGCCTGCTCGGCCACCAGCACGCGAACTCCGGTTGGGGCACGTTCGACGACGACAACATGGTCGGGGCGACCGCGTTCATGGAGACCCTCGAGCTCGCCGTCGAGCTGCGCCGGGCCGGCTACGGGGAGAACGGCGAGCGGCTCGGGTTCGACCTCTACCCGTACACGGAGGACGCGGTCGCAGCGGTGCGGCGGAGCGTGCTGCAGTGGCGCTTCCTCGACACGGTGGCGGCGCGCATCGACGACGCCGCCCTGCGCGAGGCCCAGCAGCGCAAGGACGCCGTGCGCGCGTACGAGCTCGTGTACGCGGCGCTCGGCGGCGAGTGACGGCGCTCGTCGGGCTCGACGTCGGCACCACCGGGGTCAAGGCGCTCGCGCTCGGCCCGGACGGCGCCGTGCTCGCCTCCGCGGAGGAGGGTTACCCGCTCTCCACCCCGCAACCGGGCTGGTCGGAGCAGGACCCCGACGACTGGGCGCGCGCGGCCGAGCGGGCGCTCGCCGCGCTCGCGCTCGAGCCCTCGGCGCTCGGCTTCTCCGGCCAGATGCACGGGCTCGTCTGCCTCGACGAGCGCGACCGGGTGCTGCGGCCGGCGATCCTCTGGAACGACCAGCGCACGGGCGCAGAGTGCGCGGCGATCGAGGAGCGGATCGGACTGGAGCGCCTCGTCGCGCTCACCGGCAACCGGGCGCTGCCGGGCTTCACGGCGCCGAAGCTCCTGTGGCTGCGCCGCCACGAGCCGGACGTGTACGCCCGCATCCGCCGGATCACCCTGCCCAAGGACTACGTCCGGCTGCGCCTCACGGGCGAGTGGGCGACGGACGCGGCGGACGCCTCCGGCACGCTCCTCTTCGACGTGGCGGGGCGTCGCTGGAGCGCGGAGGTGCTCGCCGCGCTCGAGCTTCCGGGGGCGTGGCTCCCGCCCGTGCGGGAGTCCACGGAGGTCGCCGGCGCGGGCGACCAGCAGGCCGCCGCCCTGGGGGTCGGCGCCGTCGAGCCCGGCACGCTGTCCGTCGTCCTCGGCACCTCCGGCGTCGTCTTCTCCGCGCTGCCCGCGTACGCCCACGACCCGGCCGGGCGCGTGCACGCGTTCTGCCACGCGCTGCCCGACACGTGGGAGGCGATGGGCGTGATGCTGAACGCCGCGGGAGCGCTGCGCTGGTTCCGCGACGCGGCCGCCCCCGGCACGGCCTACGACGAGCTCACGGCCGAGGCCGTGCGCTGGCCTCCCGGCGCCGAAGGCCTGACGTTCCTCCCCTACCTGCAGGGCGAGCGGACGCCGCACGCCGACCCGGACGCGCGCGGCGCGTTCGCCGGGCTCTCCCTGCGCCACGACCGCGGCGCCCTCGTGCGCGCGGTGCTCGAGGGCGTCGCCTACGGCCTGCGCGACTCGCTCGAGCTCCTGCGCGCGCTCGGCGTCTCCCCCGAGCGCGCGCGGGCGTCCGGAGGAGGCGCGCGCAGCCGCCTCTGGCTCGAGATCGTCGCCTCCGTGCTCGGGCTGCCGCTCGAGCTGACCGCGGTCGAGGAGGGCTCGGCGTACGGCGCGGCGCTGCTCGCGGGAGTGGCCGCGGGCGCGTTCCCGGACGCCCGGGCGGCCGTGCAGGCATGCGTGCGCGTCCGCGAGACGGTGGAGCCGAACGCTGCCTGGGCGGCCGCGTACGAGGAGGGATACGCTCGCTTCCGCGCGCTGTACCCGGCCCTACGAGGAGTGGAGGAGCGATGAACGAGCTGCAGGGGAAGGTCGCGTTCGTCACCGGCGCGAGCCGCGGGATCGGGGCCGCCGTCTCGCGCGCGCTCGCAGCGCGCGGAGCCGCGGTCGGGCTCGCCTCGCGCAGCGGCGACGACCTCGGGCTCGAGGACGCGCTCGGCCTCGTCTGCGACGTCCGCGACCGCGCGCAGGTGGAGGACGCGGTCGCACGGACGGTGGAGCGCTTCGGCCGGCTCGACGTGTGCATCGCGAACGCGGGCATCGGCTCCTACCACACGCTCGTGGACACGCCCGCCGAGCACATCGAGGAGATGATCGACGTCAACCTGAAAGGGACGATCTACGCGATCCGGGCGTGCATCCCCCACCTGCTGGCGGCGGGCGGAGGGGACGTGATCACGATCGCCTCCGAGGCCGGTCGGCGCGGCCTGCCCGGCGAGGCGGTCTACTGCGCGTCCAAGTTCGGCCAGGTCGGCCTCACGCGTGCGCTCGACCACGAGCTGCGCGAGCACGGCATCCGCGCCACGAGCATCTGCCCGGGCGGCGTGGCCACGGACTTCGCGCTCGGGGAGGGGTACGGGCGGACGCCGGACGTGCTCGCGGGGATGATGTCGGCGGAGGACGTGGCCGAGGTCGTCCTCTTCACGCTCACCCGCCCGCGCGGCTTCCGCATCCTGGAGACCGCCCTGCGGCCGATGAAGGAGCCCTCGTGGGGTTGATGCGGCTCGGGATCGTCTCCACGGCGCACATCAACCGCCTGCTCATCCCGCAGGCGCACGCCTCCGACAAGGTCGAGCTCCTCGCCGTCGCGAGCCGCGACCGCGCGCGGGCGGAGGAGTACGCGCGGCGCTGGGAGATCCCGCGGGCGTACGGCTCCTACGAGGAGCTGCTCGCCGACCCGGACCTCGACGCCGTCTACATCTCGCTCCCCAACACCCTGCACTGCGAGTGGTCGGTCAGGGCCGTGGAGGCGGGCAAGCACGTCCTCTGCGAGAAGCCGTTCGCACGCGACCCGGAGGCGGTGGCAGCGGTCTTCGACGCGGCGGAGCGCGCCGGCCGCCTCGTCAGCGAGGCCTTCATGTACCGCCACAACCCGCAGACCGCGCGCCTCGTGGAGCTCGTTCGCGAGGGAGCGGTCGGCGAGCTGCGGCTCGTGCGCTCGGCGTTCAGCTACGCGCTCTTCGACCCGGAGAACATCCGGCTGCGCCCCGAGGTCGAGGGCGGCGCGCTCATGGATGTCGGCTGCTACTGCGTCAGCGGCTCGCGCCTGCTCGCCGGCGAGCCCGAGCGCGCGTTCGGCGAGGCCTTCGTGGGGCCGACCGGGACGGACTGGGTGTTCGCGGGCACGCTCCGCTTCCCGGGCGACGTGCTCGCGACGTTCGACTGCGGCACGGCGCTGACCGACCGCGACGAGCTGGAGGCGATCGGCACCGAGGGCTCGCTCTTCCTCGACGACCCCTGGCACTGCCGCCGGCCGGTCATCGAGGTCCGCCGCGACGGCGAGACGGAGCGGATCGAGCTCGAGCCCGTGGACTCGTACCGGCTCGAGCTCGAGAACCTCGCGGACGCGATCGCGGGCGAGGCGCCGCTCCTCCTCGGGCGCGAGGACGCGATCGCGCAGGCGCGCGCGCTGCAGGCCCTCCACCGCTCGGCGGTGGAAGGCGCTCCGGTCGCGCTCGCGGGCTAGCCGGAGACCTCGAAGCTCCCCCGCATCGAGGAGGCGTGCGGGTCGCAGACGAACGTGTACTCGCCTGCCTGGAGCTGCACGTCGAACGACTCCGCGCCCTCCTCGGGGACGTCCGTCTGCACGTCCACGCCGGGGCCCGTGAGGTGGAAGTTGTGGTCGGGCGCCCGGTCGTCCACCTCGACGGTGTAGCTGCCCGGGGGGAGCGTCTCGACCGGCTGGCCGTCGGCCGTCGTCAGCTCGATCGTGAAGCCCGGCCCGACCGTGCCGCGCAGGACGGTCCCGGCGGCCTCTCCGCCCGTGTCCGTCTCGGTCGCGGTCGTCTCCGTGGTGGTCGTGTCCTCGCCGCCCGCCCCCTCCTCGTCGCCGCCGCCGCAGCCGGCGGCGAGGAGCGCGATCACGGTCAGCAGCGCCGCGGTCGTCCGTCTCGTCATGTCGGCTCCTTCCTCTCGCTCGCCCGCAGGGTACGCCGTCGGCGTCCGTCCGGTTCGGGGTAGCGTGCCCGGGTGGACGTGTCCCGGATCGACCCCGGCCTGTGGCGCTGGACGGGCTGGCACGCGGAGTGGGGCGCCGAGGTCGGCTGCACGTACTGCGAGACACCCGACGGCGTCGTCCTCATCGACCCGCTCGTCCCGCCCGAGGACGAGCAGCGCTTCCTGGACGCGCTCGACCGCGACGTCCGCCGTGCGGGCGGCCCGGTCCACGTGCTCGTCACCGTGTTCTGGCACGTCCGGGACACGGCCGCTCTGGTCGAGCGCTACGGCGCCCGCGTGTGGGCGCCCGCGCGGGGGCGCGCCGCGGTGGCGCGGCGCGCGGGGACGGTGACGGACGCGTTCCGCCCCGGCGACTCGCTGCCCGGAGGCATCGTCGCGCAGCGCACGGCGCGAGCGACCGAGGTCGTGTACTGGCTCCCCGAGCAGCGCACGCTCGTCCCGGGCGACGTCCTCCTCGGCGCCGAGGGCGGCGGTGTTCGCCTGTGCCCCGAGAGCTGGCTGCCGGCGAACGCGACGAGGGCGGCGCTCGCGGAGTCGCTGCGGCCGCTGCTCGACCTCCCGGTGGAGCGGATCCTCGTCTCCCACGGCGAGCCCGTCCTCGCGGACGCGCGCGAGGCGCTCGCCGCGGCGCTCGCTGCGGCGTAGCTCTACACTCCGGCCCCAGCCGTGTGGCTCTGGATCCTGCTCGCGCTCGCCGCGCTCGTCCTCCTGGTCGCGGTGCTCGGCTACAACCGCCTCGTCCGCCTGCGAAACGAGGTGGACACGGGCTGGGCGAACATCGAGGTGCAGCTCGAGCGCCGGGCCGACCTGATCCCGAACCTCGTGGAGACGGTGCGCGGCTACGCGGCGCACGAGCGAGCCGTGTTCGAGGAGGTGACGCGGGCCCGCGCCGCGCTCCGCGAGGCCGCCGGGCCCCACGCGGCGGCCGAGGCGTACGAGGGCCTCGCCGGCGCGCTCGGGCGCCTGTTCGCGGTCGCCGAGGCGTACCCCGAACTGAAGGCCTCGGAGAGCTTCCTGCAGCTGCAGGCGGACCTCACGGACACGGAGGACAAGATCAGCGCCGCGCGCCGCTACTACAACGCGACCGTGCTGCGCTTCAACACGGCGGTGCAGACCATCCCGTGGCTCCTGCTCGCCCGCCCGCTCGGCTTCCGCGCGCGCGAGTTCTTCTCCGCCGAGGGCGACACCGGCGTACCGCAGGTGACGTTCTCCGGCTCCGGCACGTGACGCTGCAGGAGCAGATCCGCGGCAACCGGCTGCGCAGCGCGATCGTCGTCCTCGGCTTCGCCCTCCTCCTGCTCGTCCTGGCCGCGATCGTCGGCCTCGTCCTCGACGTCTCGCTGGGCGTGGCGGCGCTCGTCTTCGCGCTCGTGTATGCGCTCGTCGCGCTCGCCCGCTCCCGCAGCGCGGTCGCGCGGCTGACGGGAGCCGAGCCCGTCCCGGAGGGGGAGCTGCGGCCGCTCCGCCGCCTGCTCGAGAACGTCTCCATCGCCGCGGGGCTCCCGGTCACGCCGGAGCTCCGCCTCGTGCGCGACCCCGCCCCGAACGCGTTCGCCGCCGGGCTGCGCCCGGAGCGCAGCTACGTGGGCGTGACGACCGGCCTGCTCGAGACGATGCCGAAGCGCGAGCTCGAGGCCGTGCTCGCCCACGAGGTCGCGCACATCCGCAACCGGGACACGTACCTCATGACCATGGCCGTGGTCTTCGCGGGCGTGATCGCGCTCATCGCCGACCTCGGGTTCCGCTCCCTGGCCTACGGCGGTCGCTCGCGCAAGGCGGGGCCGCTCGTGCTGGTGGCGGCCGTGCTCGGCTTCCTGCTCGCTCCCTACGCCGCGCTCCTCCTCCGGCTGAGCCTCTCGCGCCGCCGGGAGCTCCTGGCCGACGCGAGCGCGGCCGAGATCCTCAACGACCCGGAGGCGATGGCGCTCGCGCTGCGCAGGCTGGAGCAGGACCCGACGACCGTGCGCTACGCGGACGGGTCCACGGCCCACCTGTGGGTGGAGAGCCCGACCGACCGCGTGCAGGCCGAGCGAGCCGGGGTGAGCGCGCTTTCGAGCCTCTTCAACACGCATCCGCCGCTCGCCGCGCGGATCGCGGCGCTCGAGGAGGCGGGCGGCTTCCGGGTCCCCGAGCGGCTCCCGGACGCACCGCCGTTCGCGGTCGCGCTGGGCCTCGGGTAGCCCGGCACGACGAGCCTTCCGGGGCCGATCCGAGAACGGGGGTTCAGTTCACCCCCTCGAGAGGACGATAATGGGTGTCGTGCTAGGGGTCCGCATCGGCCGCAAGCGCGGCCGCGCCGAGTCCTCGTCTCCGCTCGAGCGGGCGCTCGCCCCTGCGCTCGCCGAGGGACGCTGGCAGGTCCCCGGACGGTTCAACTTCGCCCGCGACGTGGTCGAAGCGCTGGCCGCCGACCCCAAGCGGCCGGCGCTCACCTTCCTCGGCCCCGACGGCGTCATCGAGCCGCGCACGTTCCTGCAGCTCGCCGAAGGCGCGACGCGCTGGGCCACCGTCCTGCGCGAGCAGGGCGTGCGGCCCGGCGAGCGCGTGCTCGTGCACGCACGCACCGGCCCGCTCTGGCTCGAGGCCCTGCTCGGCTGCCTGAAGGCGGGCGCGGTGGCCGTCGCCGGCCGGATGCCCGTCCGCGGCGACGAGGTGGAGGACCTGCTCGCGGTTACGGGCGCGGCGGTCGTGCTCGCCGACCCGGCCGGCGAGCCGGAGCTCCAGCGGGTCTCCGGCCCGGCGCACGTCCACTACCTGGAGGAGGCGCCGCGCCGCCGCGGCGGCGGGGCGCAGGAGCTCGCTCCCACGGAGGACACGGCCGCCAAGGACGTGGCCTACCTGGTCGCGACCGTGGGCACCGGCGGCGCCCCCAAGCTCGTCGCGCACACGCACGGCTCGACCTTCGCCGCCCGGGTCGCCGCCGAGCACTGGCTCGACCTGGGCCCGGGCGACGCGGTCTGGTGCACGTTCCCCGGCAGCACGCCGCAGGCGCTCTGGCACGTGTTCGGCGCGTGGGCGCGGGGCGCCCAGGTCGTCCTCCACGACGGCGACTTCGATCCCGAGGAGCGCCTGGAGCTCGTCTTCCGCCTCGGCGCCACCGTCCTCTGCCAGAGCCCGGCCGAGTACCGGGCGCTCGCCGGCCGGCGCGACCTGGCGCGCTACCGCCCGCCGCATCTGCGCCGGCTCGTGGCCACGGGCGACGCGCTCGACGGCGACGTCGTCCGCGTCTTCGAGCAGGCGTGGGGGCTGACCGTCCACGACGGCTACGGCCAGGCGGAGACGGGGATCGTGGTCGCGGCCGGCTCGGACGCGGGCTACCGCGCGGGCTCGCTCGGTCTTCCCCTCCCCGGGCACGAGCTCGCCGTGGTGGACGACCAGGGCAACGAGCTGCCGACGGGCATCGAGGGCAACCTCGCCGTCCGCGGCCGCCCGCCGACGCTCTTCGTGGGGTACTGGGAGGCGCCGGAGGAGACGAGGTCCGCGTTCCGGGGAGACTGGTACCTGACGGGCGACGTGGCCACGGCCGACGAGGACGGCTTCTTCTGGTTCGTCGCGCGCGCCGACGACGTGATCGCGAGCGGCGGGCGCACGTTCGGGCCGCTCGAGGCCGAGCGCGTCCTGCGCTCGCACGAGGCGGTCGCCGAGTGCGCCGTCGTGGGCGTGCGCGACCTGCAGCGCGGAGGCCACTTCGTGCGCGCGTTCGTGGTCGTCGCTCCGCACCTCGAGGCCTCGCAGCAGCTCGAGGCGGAGCTTCGGCACTTCGCGGCGGAGTCGCTGCCGGCGCACCAGGTGCCGCGCGAGATCGAGTTCGTGGACGAGCTGCCTGCGACGGGCGCGCACGGCAAGCTGCGGCGCGCAGCGCTGCGCGAGCGCGCCGTCGTCGGGCGGCCGCTGTGGGACCTCCCGCCCGTGTCGGAGCCGGCCGCCGAGGCCGCGCCCCAGCCGATCGCGCTCGTCCAGCCGCCCGCCCCGGCGCCGG
>DATLYU010000014.1:0-9469 GCA_035574435.1 Gaiellaceae bacterium
TGGGGCCGGGAGGAAGACCGCCGCGCCGGTGAAGAGGGCCGCACGCTGCTCGGCCCGGCGCGCGAAGCGCACGTGGACGCGCGCGCGCAGCCGGCGCGGCACGCTGGGGCGCACGGCAAGCGGCTGCGCGTGCAGCAGCACGAGCTCCCAGTCCGGGAAGTCGGCCAGCAGGCGTGCGAGCGCGCGGACCGCCGGCCTCGTGGCCGCGTCCAGCTCGGCGACGAGGAGCTCGCGCTTGCGGCCCGGGCGGAAGAGCTCCGTGTCCACTCCGACGGGGACGAGCTCGACGTCGCCGGGGAAGCGCTCGGCGGCCGCTCGCGCGACCGCGGGCGAGGTCGCGAGCAGGGCGTCCACGCGCGCGCGCAGCCGGTCCCGCCGCGAGCGGCGGGGAGGGTAGGTGAGGCGCTCCGCGGAGAGGAACGTCGCGGCGGTGAGCGTCTCGCTCGCCGTGAGCGCGAGGTACGAGAGGCTCGGCAGCCCGGGCTCGAACCCGTGGACGACGTCGAAGCGCCCGTGTGCGAGCGCGAGCGCGAGGTTCGCGCGCACGCCGACCGGGACGCCCACGTGCGTGCGCCGCGAGAGCGGGACGGCCGGCCCGATGGCCAGCACGTCCGTGACGAGCCCTCGCTGCAGCGCCCGCCGGCCGGCGAGCAGGTCGCGCGCGCGGGTGGAGGGCGCGAGCACGGTCACCTCGTGCCCGCGCCGGCGCAGCGCGGCAGCCGCGCCGGCGACGTGGTCGTTCACCTCGTGCGGCTGCGACCAGGCGAACGGCGTGACGAAGCAGATGCGGAGCCCCACCGGCCGCACGGTACAAGCTGTACGGTGGCCGCATGCCGGACGTGACGATCAAGGCGCGTGCGAACGGGCCGTACAAGGTGGAAGGGCCGTTCCGCCTCGTGGACGCCGAGGGCAACGAGTTCGTGCTCCCGGAGGGAACCGCGGTCGCCCTCTGCCGCTGCGGGCACTCGCGCACGAAACCCTTCTGCGACAAGAGCCACCGCCGCGTCGGCTTCGTGGCCGACGACACCGCGCCGCGCGTCGCGCTCGAGCGCTAGCCGCGGCGGCGGAGCAGGAGCCTCTCGCCCGGGGCGGGCCCGGACACCGGCACGCCCTCGACCGGCCCGCGGACGGCGACGAGCTCGATCCCGTCGAGCTCCCCGAGGACGCGCACGCTCGCCCGCTCGCCCGCGCTCGTGAAGCGCTGGAGAACCGGCACGAGGAAGTACGCGAGCCCGGCCAGCACCCAGAGGACGGCCAGCGCCTTGACGTAGCCGTCGCTCTCGGGCTCCGTCCAGACGCCGATCGCGGACAGGGTCGCGGCGAGGCCGGCGAGGGCGCCGGCGGCGCCAGCGAGGCGGCGAAGCGCCGGGCGGCGGGCGAAGAGGAGCGCCGTCACGGCCACCAGGCCGGCGAGCAGGAGGAGGACCGAGGACCAGGCGACGCGCGCCTCCGTCTCGCTGCTGCCGTCGAAGACGAAGTTCCAGATCGCCCACACGACGACGGCGAGACACACGGGCGCGGCGGCGGCGACGAGCCAGCCCAGCGGTCGCGCGACGCCGCGGTCGACGAGCGCGAGCCCGGCGAGGCCCGTCCCGCCCGTGTACAAGAGGGCGGCGAGCGTGCCCAGGATGCGCACGTCGGTGTCGGAGAAGTCGCCGCGCACGATGGCGGCGAGGGCGACGGCCGCGGCGGCGACGAGGATCGTCGCCGCGCCCAGCCAGAAGATCCGGCCGAGCCGGATGCCGCTCATGCCTTCGGCGCCGCCTTGGCCTTCGTGCGCGCGTTCTTGACGATGAAGCGCTCGATCTGCTCGCGCGCCTCGTCGTCGCGGATCTGCTTCGGCGGCGACTTCATGAGGTATGCGCTCGGCGCCTCCAGCGCCCCGGAGATGCCGTTGTTCAGGGCCAGCTTGGCCAGCCGTACGGCGTCGATGACGATGCCGGCCGAGTTGGGCGAGTCCCAGACCTCGAGCTTGAGCTCGATGTTCAGCGGCACGTCGCCGAAGGACGAGCCCTCCATGCGGATGTACGCCCACTTGCGGTCGGTGAGCCACGGCACGAAGTCGGAGGGGCCGACGTGGACGTTGTCCTCGCCGATGTCGTAGTCGAGCATCGAGGTGACCGCGTTCGTCTTCGAGATCTTCTTCGACTCGAGGCGCTCCCGCTCCAGCATGTTGCGGAAGTCGGAGTTGCCGCCCACGTTGAGCTGCATCGTCCGGTCGAGGTGGACGCCGCGATCCTGGAAGAGCGTGGTCAGGACGCGGTGCGTGATCGTCGCCCCGACCTGGGACTTGATGTCGTCGCCGATGATCGGGACGCCCGCGTCGCGGAAGCGCTTCTGCCAGTACGGCTCGCGCGCGATGAAGACGGGCATGCAGTTCACCATCGCGACGCCCGCCTCCAGGATCTGCTCCGTGTACCACTTGGTCGCGGCCTCCGAGCCGACCGGCAGGTAGTTGACGACCACGTCGGCGCCCGTCTCCTTCAGGATCCCGACCACGTCGTCCGTCTGGCCGGGCGCCTTCTCGACGACCTGCGAGAGGTACTTGCCGAGGCCGTCGTGGGTCATCCCGCGGGAGACCTTGACGCCGGTCTTGGGGACGTCCGCGAACTTGATCGTGTCGTTCGGGTGGGCCCAGATGGCGTCCGCCAGGTCCGCGCCGACCTTTCCCTTGACCACGTCGAAGGCGGCCACGAACTCGATGTCCGAGATGTGGTAGCCGCCCAGGTCGACGTGCATGAGCCCGGGCACGGTGTCCTCCGGCGAAACGTCCTTGTAGTACTCGACGCCCTGCAGGAGGGAGTTGGCGCAGTTGCCCACGCCGATGATCGCGACGCGCACCTTGTCCTGTGCGCGCTTGCCGTTCTTGGAGCTGTTCGTGGTCGCCATGGAAGTCCTCTCCTTGCCGTGGGTCGGGACGCCGAGCCCGTCAGCGAGCGCGGCGAGGATGACGTCGTTCGCGTTCGCGTCCCGGCGCGACGCTTCCGCACGGATCTCCTCCTTCAGCTCCTGCGGAACGCGGAGCAGGAGGACGGGACTGGATCCTGCTAGCACTTTGCGACGGCGTCCCGTGGGGGTGTAGGGGACGCCGAACTCCTCGGCGAGCAGGCTCGCGGCGACGTCGTTGACGTTCGCGCCACGGCGCGCCGCCTCGCGCACGAGGGCACCCTTCAGGTGAGAAGGCATGCGCACGAGAATGCTCGTGCGCTCTGAATTGCTAGCTGCCAAAGTGCTATCAGCGTAGCGGACCCCGGATTGGTCGGCCAAGCCACGGCGGCCGCCCGCTGTGAGGCGCCCCTGCCTCGCCGCTAGCTTGTGGCTTCCGCCAGCTCGCGCAGCTGGCGGCGCACGAACAGGATGCGCTGGGCGACCGTGATCCACGCCATCGCGGCGAGCAGGTACACGGGCCACTGCAGCCAGCCCCAGGGCGCCAGCCCGAGCGCGACCGACACGAGGACGA
This sequence comes from Gaiellaceae bacterium, assembly GCA_035574435.1. Taxonomy (GTDB): domain Bacteria; phylum Actinomycetota; class Thermoleophilia; order Gaiellales; family Gaiellaceae; genus GMQP-bins7. Next base: position 3,461 of record DATLYU010000014.1, read on the forward strand.
CGCGCTCGACGCGGGAGCCGAAGCCCACGTCGCCGCGCAGGCCGAGCGCCTCCGCCTTGGCCCGCGTGTAGGAGACGAGGAAGGAGCCCGTCACCGCGGCGAACGTGGCGACCACGGCCGTCTCGTTCGAGTCGCGCATGAGCGCGAGACCGACCGCGGCCAGCATGGCCGACTCGCCCAGCCGGTCGAAGGTCGAGTCGAGGAACGCTCCGAACACCGTCCCCTTGCTCGCGGCGCGCGCGAGCGCGCCGTCCAGGATGTCCGCGATCGAGCCCACGACGAAGAGCACGCCGCCGAGCCAGAAGAAGAGCTTCTCGTTCCGGCTCTCGAAGCCCACGAGCACCGCGCCGGCGAGGCACAGGGCCACGCCCGCGAGCGTGAGCATGTCCGGGGTGAGCTTCGTCTTCGCGACGCCGCGGAGCGAGCGCGCGAGGATCTCCCTGGCCGCCTGCGTGTACTCCTGCTTGACCCGGTCGAGCTGGCTGACGCGCGCGTCCGGGCGCGGGTCGCGCGCCGGTCCTTCGGTCATGCGCGCCGCGGGCGCAGGGCCGGGAGGCGGCGGAGCGCCACTCCGGTCGCGGCCGCGATCGCGATCCCGGCCACGATGTCGAGCCAGTAGTGGTTGCCCGTGGACATGACCGCGAAGGCGACCCACGCCGGCCAGGCGAGCCAGAGCGCCTTCGCGAGCCGCGAGCGGACGACGGCGAACATGACGAGGCCGACGATGAAGGCGTCCATGGCGTGCAGGCTCGGCATGGCGGCGTACGGGTTCGAGCCCCAGGCGATGAGGCCGCTGTCGTGGTTGATCGAGGAGTACTGCGCGAGCGTGTCCATGAAGCCCCACTCCGGGAACATGCGCGGCGGCGCGGTCGGCACCAGCACGTAGCCCACGAGTCCGACGAGGTTCGCCGCGATCAGCCAATTGCGGAAGCCGGCGAAGCGCTCGTGGCGGCGGAAGTACACCCAGAGCAGCGTGATCCCGACGACCGCGAACTGCGAGAGCCAGTACGTGTAGGAGGTGAGCGTGACGAGGAGGGACGACGTGTCCACCACCCGCTGCAGCGCCGGCTCGAAGAGCGCGCCCAGCTCGCGCTCGGTGCGGACGACCCACTCGCCGTTCTGGAAGGCCTCGTACACGCTGCGGTCGGCCGCGCCGCGGGCCACCTGGTACACGGCGTAGAAGCCCAGCCAGATGAGGAGCTGGAGGGCGAGGTGGCCCCAGCCGCGGGGCAGGCGCCGCGAGGTGTGCGCGAGCTCGCTCATCCGTGACCGATTCTAACGAGGGGCTCCGCTCGCCCTTTCCGAAGCGAGAGCCCCCTCGCCCGCTCCCCGGCGAGCGGCCGGCACCTCTCAGCAGGGCTCAGCGGAGTCGGCCCGAGCGTCCTCTCCCGCTGGGGGCGCGCCGGCCGCGGGCACGGCGTGCTCGACCTGCGCGAGCTGCTCGTAGAGGTGCCAGCGCTCGTCCACGTCGTGCTGGACGACCTCGGCGAGCTCGGCGGCCTCCCGCGGGCGAGCGCGCGTGCGCTGCGCGAAGCGGCTCTCGCGGCTGAGGAGCTCGGCGACCGGCAGCTTGGGCGCGCGCGAGTCGAGGCGGAGCGGATGCTCGCCTGGCGCGGCGCGGCGGGGGTCGTAGCGGAAGAGCGGCCAGTAGCCCGTGTCCACGGCCAGCTTGTGCTCCCGCATGCCGGTCTTCATCTCGAGCCCGTGGGCGATGCAGTGGCTGTACGCGATCACGAGGGAGGGCCCCGGGTAGGCGTCCGCCTCGGCGAGCGCCTTTACCGTCTGGGGGTTGTCGGCGCCCATGGCCACCTGCGCCACGTACACGTCTCCGTAGGTCGAGGCGATCAGGCCCAGGTCCTTCTTCCGCGTCCGCTTGCCGCCGGACGCGAACTTCGCGACCGCTCCCCGCGGCGTCGCCTTGGAGGCCTGGCCGCCCGTGTTCGAGTACACCTCCGTGTCGAGGACGAGCACGTTTACGTCGCGTCCGGAGGCGAGCACGTGGTCGAGCCCGCCGAAGCCGATGTCGTACGCCCAGCCGTCGCCGCCCACGATCCACACCGTCTTGCGGACGAGGGCGCCGGAGAGCGCGAGCAGCCGGTGCGCCTCGGGCGTGCCCAGCCCACGGCAGCGGCGCTCGAGCTCCGCCACGCGGGCACGCTGGTCGGCGAGGCCGCGCTCAGTCGTCTGGTCGGCCTCGAGGATGGCGGGCGCGAGGTCGGGCGCGACCTCGGCGAGCAGCGCGCGCGCGGCGGCCGCCTGCTGGTCGAGCGCGACGCGCATGCCGAGCCCGAACTCCGCGTTGTCCTCGAAGAGCGAGTTCGACCACGCGGGCCCGCGGCCGTGGGCGTCGAAGCACCACGGAGTGGTGGGCAGGTTGCCGCCGTAGATCGAGGAGCAGCCGGTCGCGTTCGCGACGAGCATGCGGTCGCCGAAGAGCTGCGTGAGGAGCTTGAGGTACGGCGTCTCGCCGCAGCCCTCGCAGGCGCTCGAGTACTCGAAGAGCGGCTGCAGCATCTGGGAGCCCTTGACGGTCGCCGGCTCGACGAGCGTGCGGTCGATCTCGGGGATGGCGAGGAAGAACGCGAAGCGCTCGCGCTCGACCTCCAGGTGCTCCTCCTTGGGGGCGAGGTCGAGCGACCTGTGGCTCGGGTCGTCCTTCGCGTGCGCGGGGCACGTGTCCACGCAGATCCCGCAGCCGGTGCAGTCGTCGGGCGCCACCTGGATGGTCATGCGCATCCCGGGCAGGTCGCGTGCCTTCCAGTCCTTGGCGGGGAAGCCGGCGGGCGCGTCCCGGAGCGCCTCCGGCGGGAACACCTTCATCCGGAGCGCCGCGTGCGGGCAGACGAGCGTGCACTTCGCGCAGTCGATGCAGATGCTCGGGTCCCAGATCGGGATCTCGGCCGCGAGCGAGCGCTTCTCGTAGGCGGCCGTGCCCGTGGGGAAGGTCCCGTCCGCGGGCAGCAGGCTGACCGGCAGCTCGTCGCCCCGCCCCGCGATCAGCGGCAGCGTCACCGAGCGCACGAAGTCGGGGACGTGCTCGGGAACGTGGCCGTTGTCCAGGGGGGCCGACGGCGAGCGCTCCGCGAGGTCGACCTCGCGCAGGCCGGCGAGCGCGGCGTCCACGGCCGCGAAGTTGCGCGCCAGCACCTCCTCGCCGCGCTTCGCGTACGTCCGCGCGATCGCCTCCTTGATGCGGGCGATCGCCTCCTCGTGAGGGAGGACGTCGGCGAGGGCGAAGAAGCACGTCTGCAGCACCGTGTTCACCCGCTTGCCGAGCCCGGCCTCGCGCGCGACCCGGCTCGCGTCCACCACGAAGAGGCGGAGCCCGAGCTCGAGGATGCGCTCCTGGACGCGGCGGGGCAGGCGCTCCCAGACCTCGTCCGGGCCGTGCGGCGAGTTGAGCAGGAAGGTGGCGCCGGGCGCCGCCCGCTCGAGCACGTCCACGCGCTCGAGCAGGCCGAACTGGTGGCAGGCGACGAAGTCGGCGCGCTGCACGAGGTACGTTGAGCGGATGGGGCGCTTCCCGAAGCGCAGGTGGGACACGGTCAGCGACCCGGCCTTCTTCGAGTCGAGCACGAAGTAGCCCTGCGCCTCGAGGCCGGTCTCCCCGATGATGCGGATGGAGTTGCGGTTCGCGCCCACGGTGCCGTCCGAGCCGAGCCCGTAGAAGACCGCCTGGAAGACGTCCTCCGGCTCGGTCGTGAACGCCGCGTCCACGTCGAGCGAGAGGCGCGTCACGTCGTCCGTGATCCCGACCGTGAAGCGGCGCCGGGGGCGCTCGGCGGCGAGCTCGCGCAGGGCGGCGGCGGCCATCGCCGGCGTGAACTCCTTGGACGAGAGCCCGTAGCGGCCACCGGTGACGAGCGGTAGCTCGCCGCCGCGCTCGGCGAGCGCGGTCACCACGTCCTGGAAGAGCGGCTCGCCCTGCCCGGCCGGGTCCTTGGAGCGGTCGAGCACGGCGAGCGCGCGCACGGTCGCCGGCAACGACGCCACGAAGGCGGCGGCGTCGAACGGTCGGAAGAGGCGGCAGACGACGAGCCCGACCCGCTCGCCCTCGGCCTGCAGGCGCTCCACCGCCTCCTCGGCCGCTCCCGCCGCCGAGCCCATGAGGACGAGCACGCGCTCGGCCTCGGGGTGGCCGACGTAGTCGAAGAGGCGGTAGCGGCGCCCGGTACGCTCGGCCAGGCGGTCGAGCTCGCGGACGACGGCCGCCGGCACGGCGGCGTAGTACGGGTTCGCGGCCTCGCGCGACTGGAAGAACACGTCGGGGTTCTGGGCCGACCCGCGCAGCACCGGGTGGTCGGGGCTCAGCGCCCGGGCGCGGTGGGCGGCGACGAGCTCCTCGTCCACGAGCGCCCGCAGGTCGTCCTCGGTCAGCCGCTCGACGGTCGCGAGCTCGTGCGAGGTGCGGAAGCCGTCGAAGAAGTGGAGGAAGGGCACGCGCGTGCGCAGCGTGGCCGCATGTGCCACCGCGGCCAGGTCCTGCGCCTCCTGGACGGACGAGGAGGCGAGGAGCGCGAACCCCGTCCCGCGCGCGGCCATGACGTCGGAGTGGTCGCCGAAGATCGAGAGCGCGTGCGTGGCGAGCGCGCGCGAGGCCACGTGGAAGACGGCCGGCGTCAGCTCGCCGGCGATCTTGAGCATGTTCGGCAGCATCAGGAGGAGGCCCTGCGAGCTCGTGAAGGTGGTCGCGAGCGAGCCGGCCTGGAGCGCGCCGTGCACCGCGCCGGCCGCGCCGCCCTCGCTCTGCATCTCGACGATCTCGGGGACCGCACCCCACAGGTTGGGCACGCCCGCCGCAGCCCAGGCGTCCGCGAGCTCCCCCATCGGCGTCGCGGGGGTGATCGGGTAGATGGCGACCACCTCGCTCAGCCGGTAGGCGACCCAGGCCGCCGCCTCGTTCCCGTCGATGATGCCCCGCGTGGCCACGATCACACCCTCGGCGCCGGCGCGTCCGGCGGCATCGGGGTGCGTGCGGAGCCCGGGTGGGGCTTTCCCGCACGGCGCCGCGGCCTCCGGCAGGCGGGCTGGGCGCCGCGGGCTCCGCCCTCGATCAGGACGGGTGATGGAAGCGCGCGCGAGCTCGACTTGAGCTGATTGGGCGCGAACGCAATTCTGTCGCGATGGCAGCGCGGCACGGCGCGCGCGTGTGGGCTGCCCTGCTCACCGTGTACGTGGTCTGGGGGTCGACGTTCGTCGCGCTCTCCGTCGCCGTGCGCGACCTCCCGCCGCTGCTCGCGATGACCATGCGGCACCTGACCGCGGGCGCGCTCCTGCTCGGGCTCGCACTCCCGCGGGCGAGGGCGGAGGGTGCCCGCCTCGGCCGCCCGCAGGTGCTCTCGGGCTTCGTGGCCGGCGGCCTCTTCTTCCTCGTCAGCCACGGCGGGCTCGCCTGGGCGCAGCAGACGGTGCCGGCGGGGGTGGCGGCGCTGCTCGCAGGCACGATCCCGCTCTGGATGGCGGCGCTCGACCGCGTGCTGTACGGCCGCCGCCTGCGCCGCTCCGCGTACGCCGGCTTCGTGCTCGGCTTCGCCGGCCTGGCCGTGCTCTTCGACCCGCTCGGGGAGGGTGCCGTCGATCGTGTCGGCGCGGCCGTCGTCGTGGTGGGAGCGCTCGCCTGGGCGGGTGGGTCGCTCTACTCGCGCGGGGCCGCGTTGCCGCGCCAGCCGCTCGTCTCGGCCGGGCTGGCCTCGCTCTGCGGGGGCGCGCTCCTCCTCGTCGCGTCGCTCGGCGCGGGCGAGTGGGACGACGTGCGCCTGACGCTCGACGCCGTGCTCGCGATCGCGTACATGGTCGTCGTGGGCAGCCTGGTCGGCATGAGCGCGTACGTCTGGCTGCTGCGCGCGGCGCCCATCTCCCTCGTCGCCACGTACGCGTACGCGAACCCGATCGTCGCCGTCGCCCTCGGCTGGCTCCTCCTCGGCGAGGAGCTGACGCTGCAGATGGCGCTCGCGGGCGGGGCCGTGCTCGTCTCCGTCGCCCTCATCGTGCGGGCGAGCGGCGCGAGCC
>DATLYU010000015.1:0-10581 GCA_035574435.1 Gaiellaceae bacterium
GCCGCGGGCGTCCGCCACCTTCGCCACCTCGCGGACGGCGAGCCCGGCCGCGCGCAGCGTCCGGGCCGTGCCCTCCGTCGCCACGAGCGCGAAGCCGAGCCCGGCCAGGGCGGCCGCGATCGGCACGAGCGCGGGCTTGTCCTCGTCGCGCACGGAGAGGAAGGCGGTGCCGGAGGTGGGGAGCGGCCGCCCGGCGGCGCGCTCGGCCTTGGCAAGCGCGGTCGGCAGGTCGCCTGCGCTCGCCATCACCTCGCCGGTGGAGCGCATCTCGGGCCCGAGCACGGGGTCGGCGCCGGGGAAGCGCGCGAAGGGGAGCACCGCCGCCTTCACGCTCACCTGCGCCGGGCGCGGGGCGGGCAGCTCGAGGTCGGCGAGCGTCTCCCCGGCCGCGAGCCGACAGGCGGCCTCGACGAGGTTGACCCCGATCGCCTTGCTCGCGAAGGGGACGGTCCGCGAGGCGCGCGGGTTCGCCTCGAGCACGTGCACGGCGCCGTCCACGATGGCGAGCTGCACGTTCAGGAGCCCGACCACGCCGAGCGCCGGCCCGAGGCGGCGGACGAGGTGCTCCACCTCGAGCGCGGCGGCCAGGGTCAGCGACGGGGCGGGCAGGACGCAGGTCGAGTCCCCGGAGTGGATGCCGGCCTCCTCGACGTGCTGCATGACGGCGCCCACGTACACCTCCTCGCCGTCGCACAGGGCGTCCACGTCGAGCTCGATGGCGTGCTCGAGGAAGCGGTCGAGGAGCACGGGGCCGTGCACGGCGGCCATGGCCTGCTCGAGCTGCACCTCGTCGTAGCAGATGCGCATGGCGCGGCCGCCGAGGACGTAGGAGGGCCGGACGAGCACCGGGTAGCCGATGCGGGCGGCGGCCGCCCGGGCCTCGGCCGGATCGGAGACGATCGCCCACTCGGGGCAGCGCAGGCCGAGCTCGGCCGCGAGCCGGCCGAAGCGCTCGCGGTCCTCGGCCAGGTCGATGGCCGCGTGCGGGGTGCCGAGGATGCGGTAGCCCGCCGCCTCCACGTGGCGGGCCAGCTTGAGCGGGGTCTGGCCGCCGAACTGGGTGACCACCCCGGCCGGCTGCTCGCGGTCGAGGACGGCGAGCAGGTGCTCGGGGGTGAGCGGCTCGAAGTACAGGCGGTCGGAGGTGTCGTAGTCGGTGGAGACCGTCTCCGGGTTGCAGTTGACCATCACCGCCTCGTAGCCGAGCGCCCGGAAGGTCCGGGCGGCGTGCACGCAGCAGTAGTCGAACTCGATGCCCTGCCCGATGCGGTTGGGGCCGGAACCGACGATGACGACGCGCGGGCGCCCGCCCGCCGGCGGGGCCTCGTCCGCCTCCCCCCAGGTGGAGTACAGGTAGCTGGAGGCGGCCTCGACCTCGCCGGCGCAGGAGTCCACGCGCCGGAAGACGGGGCGCAGGCCGAGCCGGAGCCGGCGGCGGCGCACCTCCTCGGGGGAGACGCCGAGCCGCGCGGCGACGTCCTCGTCGCCCCAGCCGGCGCGCTTCGCCGCGCGCAGGTCGCCGGAGGCGAGGGCCTCCCGGGCGCGCGCGAGCTGCTCCCGGAACCAGGGATGCAGCCCCTCGGGCAGGTCGTCGTCCTCCAGGCCGGGCCAGGGGGAGGGCGCCCCGGGCTCGAGCTCGCGCGAGCGGTACGCCTTGAGGAAGGCCTCGGAGAAGGTGCGCCCGATGCCCATCGCCTCCCCCACCGACTTCATCTGCGTGCCCAGGGCGCGATCGGCGCCCGGGAACTTCTCGAAGGCGAAGCGCGGGAACTTGACCACCACGTAGTCGAGCGTCGGCTCGAAGCTGGCCGGGGTGGTCTTGGTCAGGTCGTTCGGGATCTCGTCGAGCGTGTACCCGACGGCCAGCTTGGCCGCCACCTTGGCGATCGGGTAGCCGGTCGCCTTGGAGGCGAGCGCCGAGGAGCGCGACACGCGCGGGTTCATCTCGATCACCCGCAGCTCGCCGCTCTCCCGGTCGCGCGCGAACTGGATGTTCGACCCGCCCGTCTCCACCCCGACCGCGCGGATGATCGCCGCGGCCGCGTCGCGGAGCTCCTGGTAGGCCTCGTCGGAGAGCGTCATCTGCGGCGCCACCGTGACCGAGTCGCCCGTGTGCACCCCCATCGGGTCGAGGTTCTCGATCGAGCAGACGACGACCACGTTGTCCGCCCGGTCGCGGATCACCTCGAGCTCGAACTCGTCCCAGCCGCGCACCGACTCCTCCACCAGCACCTGCCCGATCGGCGACTCGGCCAGGCCCCGCTCCACCTGGGCGCGCAACGCCTCCTCCGTCTCCGCGAAACCGCCCCCGTGACCACCCAACGTGAACGCCGGGCGCACCACCGCCGGCACGCGCACCCCCTCGAGCTCCCCCGGGGAGGTGACGATCCGCGAGGCCGGCACCTGCAGCCCGCACGACTCCACGGCGCGCTTGAACGCCTCCCGGTCCTCCGCGCGGCGGATCACCTCCGGGGAGGCGCCGATCAGCTCCACCCCCAGCTCCGCGAGCACGCCGCCCTCCGCCAGCGCGACCGCCAGGTTGAGCGCCGTCTGCCCGCCCAGCGTCGGCAGCAGCGCATCCGGGCGCTCCCGCTCCAGCACCGAAGCCACCCCCTCCAGGTCCAGCGGCTCGATATAGGTGCGGTCGGCGAAGCCCGGGTCGGTCATGATCGTGGCCGGGTTCGAGTTCACCACCACCGTGCGGTAACCGTCCTCGCGCAGCACCTTGAGCGCCTGGCAGCCCGCGTAGTCGAACTCGCACGCCTGCCCGATCACGATCGGCCCCGAGCCGATCACGCAGATCGTCTCCAGGTCGCGGCGCGCCGGCATCAGGCGGCCAGCTCCTGCACCCACGACTCGAGGATCGGCCAGGCGTCGTGCGGGCCCGGGCCGGCCTCCGGGTGGAACTGGACGGAGCGAGCGCGCAGGTCGGGGAAGTCGAAGCCCTCGACCGTCCCGTCGTACAGCGAGACGTGCGTCGCCTCCCGTCCCTCCGCCGGCCGCACCGCGAAGCCGTGGTTCTGGCTAGTCACGAGCACGCGGCCGCGCGGACGCTCGAGCACCGGGTGGTTGGCGCCGCGGTGGCCGAAGGGGAGCTTGAACGTCTCATGCCCGGTGGCGAGGCCGAGGAGCTGGTGCCCGAGGCAGATCCCGAGCACGGGCACGCGCCCGAGGAGGCCGCGCACCGCGTCCACCTCCGCGTGCAGCGGCTCCGGGTCGCCGGGGCCGTTGGAGAGGACGACGCCGTCGAAGCCCGCGAGCTCGCCCGGCTGCGCCGTGTGCGGGAACACGGTCACGGACGCGCCCGCGGCGGCGAGACGGCGGAGGATGGAGCGCTTCGTCCCGTAGTCCACGACCGCGACGCGCACCCGGCCGCGCTCGGCGAACACGTACGGCGCCGCCGTCGAGACCGCCGCGACGAGCGCCTGTCCCGCCATCGGAGGCTGTGCGCGCACCGCGGCGAGCGCCTCCTCCACCGGCAACGCGGACGCATCCGCGACCGCCACCGCCCGCTTCGCCCCCTCGTCGCGCAGGTGCAGGACGAGCGCGCGCGTGTCCAGCTCGTCGAGCGCGACGAGACCGTGGCCGGCGAGCCAGTCCGCCCACGCGCGCCCGCCGAGGCGCCGCATGAGGACGCCGGCCGCGTACGGCCGCTCGGCCTCGCAGCGTTCCGGGGAGACGCCGTAGTTCCCGATCATGGGGGCGCTGAAGCACACGAGCTGGCCCTCGTAGCTCGGGTCGGTGACGGTCTCCTGGTAGCCGGTCATCGCGGTCGTGAAGACCGCCTCCCCGAAGGCCACGCCCGGCGCCCCCACGGAGCGTCCCGGGAACGCCGTCCCGTCCTCGAGCAGCAGGTAGCCCGCGCTCACGCCGCGAACACCTCCCGCCCGTCGGCGAGCGTGCGCACGACACGGCCGCGCAGCCGCGCTCCGAGGAGCCAGGAGTTCGCCGAGCGCGAGCGGAACCCGTCCGCGCGCACCTCCCACTCCGCGTCCAGGTCGAGGACGGCGAGGTTCGCGCGGGCGCCCACCTCGACTCGCGGCTCGGGCAGCCCGAAGAGCCGCGCCGGGCCGCTGGAGAGGCGCTCGAGCAGCGTCTCCAGCGACAGCAGGCCGGGCAGGACGAGGTGCGTGTGGAGGGCGGCGAAGGCCGTCTCCAGCCCGGTGACGCCGAACGGCGCCTCCTCGAAGGGCGCCTCCTTCTCCTCGCGGGCGTGCGGCGCGTGGTCGGTCGCGATCGCCTCGATCGTCCCCTCCCGCACCGCGTCCAGGAGCGCGGCGCGATCGGCCCCGGAGCGGAGCGGCGGGTTCATCTTCAGGTTCGGGTCGAGGGAGCGCACGGCCTCGTCGGTCAGGCACAGGTGGTGCGGCGTCACCTCGCCGCTCGCGCGCACGCCCGCGGCGCGCGCCCGCCGCAGCGCGTCCACCGACTCGCGCGCGGAGAGGTGCTGCAGGTGCAGCGACCGGCCCTCGTACGCGGCGAGGGAGAGGTCGCGCTCGACCATCACGCTCTCCGCGGCGGATGGGTAGGGGCCGAGGCCGAGCTCGGCGGAGACCGGGCCCTCGTGCATCTGCCCCCCGCGGGAGAGCGTGGGCTCCTCGCAGTGGAGCGCGAGCGGGCGGCCGGTCGGGCCGGCGTACTGCAGCGCGCGCCGGAGCAGGCCGGCGGAGACGACCGGGCGCCCGTCGTCCGAGAACCCCGCCGCTCCCGCCCCGGCCAGGTCGAGCATCTCGGTCAGGTCTTCCCCACGCTGCCCCTTGCTGATCGCCGCCAGGAAGCCGGTGGGGACGAGCGCCTCCTCGCGGGCGCGCGCGACGAGCGAGCCGAGGACGGAGACGCAGTCCACGACGGGGTCCGTGTTGGGCATGGCCAGGAGGACGCAGTAGCCGCCCGCCGCCGCGGCCTCGGTGCCGGAGCGGATCGTCTCCTCGTCCTCGCGGCCGGGCGTGCGCAGGTGCGCGTGGACGTCCACGAACGCGGGTACGACGACGAGCGGGCCGGCGGGTGCCGGCTCGAGAGCGGCGATCACCCCGTCCCTGACCGTGATGCGCAGGCACTCGTCGATGCCCTGGGCGGGGGCGAGCACGCGGCCCTCGAGGACGAGCGAGTCCGCGCGGCCGTTCGCGCAGGCGAGGATCACGCGAGCGCCTCCTCGGCGACGCGTTCCTCGACGGGCGCCGCGTTCGCGGACACGGCGAGCAGGTCGTAGAGGACGGCCATGCGCACGGCGAGCCCCGCCCGCACCTGGGCGCCGACGAGCGACGCGGGCGAGTCCGCGACGCGGGCGTCGATCTCGACCCCGCGGTTGAGCGGGCCGGGATGCATGACCACCTGTCCCGGCCGCAGGCGCTCCGGGGTGATGCCGTAGCGGGCGGCGTACTCGCGCAGGGAGGGAACGTAGGAGACGCCCATTCGCTCGCGCTGCATGCGCAGCACGTACACGACGTCCGCGTCGGCGATGACGGCGAGGTCGGCGCTCGTCGCGCAGCCGAGGGCTTCGATCCCGCGCGGGAGGAGCGTTGGGGGCGCGACGAGCGTGGCGCGCGCGCCCACGAGCCCGAGCGCCTGCAGGAGGGAGCGCGCGACCCGGGAGTGGGCGACGTCGCCGACGATCGCGACGTGCAGCCCGTCCAGGCGGCCGAGCGCCTCCCGCATCGCGTACAGGTCGAGGAGCGCCTGCGTCGGGTGCTGGTGCGTGCCGTCCCCGGCGTTCACCACGTGCGCGTCGGTGACGGAGGCGACGAGCTGCGCGGCGCCGACCGCCGGGTGACGGACGACGATCACGTCCGGGTCGTAGGCCGCGAGCGTGAGCGCCGTGTCCTTGAGCGACTCGCCCTTGTCCACGGACGAGCCCGACGAGCGAAGCGACATGGTGTCCGCGGAGAGCCGCTTGGCCGCGAGCTCGAAGCTCGCGAGCGTGCGCGTGGACGCCTCGAAGAAGAGATTCACGACCGTCCGCCCGCGCAGGGTCGGGAGCTTCTTCACCTCCCTCCCCACGGCGGCGGCCATGCCGGCCGCCGTCTCCAGGATGCGCTCCACATCCGCGCGGGTCAGGTCCGCGACCGCGAGCAGGTGCCGGCGCGGCGGGGCGGGCAGCCGCAGCTCGCTCATCTCCCCCGCTCCCGGCCGCGGACGAGCCGCACGCGGTCGACCTCGTCCACCTCCACGAGCTCGACCTGGACCCGCTCCTCGGGCGCGCTCGGAACGTTCTTGCCCACGTAGTCGGGCCGGATCGGGAGCTCGCGGTGGCCGCGGTCGACGAGCACCGCGAGCTGCACGCGCGCGGGGCGGCCGAACTCGAGCAGCGCGTCGATCGCCGCCCGCACCGTGCGGCCGGTGAAGAGGACGTCGTCCACGAGAACGACCGTCCGGCCCTCGATCGGGAACGGGATCCGGGTCGCCCGCACGACGGGCCGTCGCTCGGGCGCAGGCGCGCCGTCGCGCAGGTGGACGTCGTCGCGGTGGAAGGTGATGTCGAGCTCGCCGACCGGCAGCTCCGTCCCGCTCCGCTCCGCGACGAGCCGCCGCAGCCGGGCGGCGAGCGGGACGCCGCGCGTCTGGATCCCGACGAGCGCGAGGCGGTCGAGCTCGTCGGTCCGCTCGATCAGCTCGTGCGCGATGCGGGAGAGCGAGCGCGCGATCGCGTCGGCGTCGAGGAGGACGGCGCGCGCGGCGCGCTCGGGGGCGTGCGTTTCCATCTCGCTCCTTTCCGGCCTCGCTGGACCGGGCTTAAAGGACTCGCGGGAGTCTAGCGGCAGCCGGCGACGGCGGGCCCGGCTACGGCTCGGCCGTGTCCTCGGGCTCGCTCAGCGCCTCGATCGCGTCGCGAGCCGCGTCCACGTCCCCCTCGGGGACGAGGATCTTGAGCGGCGGGTCGTCGAGCGCGCCCGGCTCGTGCTCGGCGGCCATCTCGAGCTCCGAGTCGATGCCGGCCTCGGAGAGGAGGTCGCGGAGCTGCTCGGCCTCCGCCACGTCGCCGGCCACGGCGATCTGCACGAGCCTCGTCATCGGGGCGGACCCTAGCGCAGCCCTCGCCGCCCGTGCGCCGTCGCGGACGAGCGCCGGCGCCCCCCGCTCGGGGAACGGCACCACGACGATGTCGAAGTCGCGCGGCACGACCGTCTGCGGGAAGAGGGCGCGCGCCTCCTCCACCGCCTGGTGGCCGACGTAGCGCGTGGACAGGTGCGTGAGCGCGAGCAGGCGCACGCCCGCCTCCCGCGCCGCCAGGGCCGCCTCGCCGGCCGTCGAGTGCAGCGTCTCCCGCGCCCGCGCTCGCTCGTCGGCCAGGAACGTGGCCTCGTGCACGAGGACGTCGGCGCCGGCGGCCGCCTCGACCACGGAGGCGGCGGGCGCCGTGTCGCCGCTCAGGACGACCCTGCGGCCGGGCCGTGCGGGGCCGAGCACCTCGCCCGGCGTCACCGTGCGCCCGTCCGCGAGCACGACCGCCTCCCCTCGCTGCAGCCGCCCGCGCTCGGGCCCGTCGGGCACGCGGAGCTCGTCCGCGCGCTCGACGTCGAAGCGGCCCGGTCGCTCGTCCTCGACGAGCGCGTAGCCGATCGCGCTCACGCCGTGCGCGACCGGGAAGGCCCGCAGCCGGTAGCCGGCGCGCGACAGCTCGTCGCCGGGGTCGAGCTCGACCGCGTCGAGCGGGTACGGGAGCCGGCCGAACACGCGCCGCAGCGTGGTCAGCAGCTCGCGTAGGCCGGCCGGCCCGTACACGGTGAGCGGGAGCTCGCGGCCGCGCAGCGCGTAGGTCTTCAGGAGGCCGGGCAGGCCCAGGTAATGGTCGGCGTGGTAGTGCGTGAGGAAGATCTCCTCGAGCTCCAGCAGGCCGACGTCGCAGCGCAGGAGCTGGCGCTGCGTCCCCTCCCCGCAATCCACGAGCAGCCGCTCGCCGCCCCGGCGCAGGAGCGTCGCAGGCAGGCCCCGGCGGGCCGTCGGGGTGGACCCCGCCGTCCCCAGGAAGACCAGGTCGAGGTCCACGGGCGCCGATTCTACTTCCGTCCGATCCGCGCTCCCGATCGCCCTAAAGCGGCCCTTCGTGCGGCCCGATACCTGACCTATGCGGTCCGTGCCGGCCTACCGCTCGCGGGGCCTCCTGCGCTCGCTCACCCTGCTGCGCACGTTCCTGCTCGCCTCCGCGGTCATCCTCGCCGCCGGGGCGATCACGCTCTCGCGCGCCCTCTCGACGGACATCCGCGAGTCGGCCCTGGCCGACAACGCGCGCGACGTGCAGGCCTACGTGGACTCGGTCCTCGCTCCGCGGCTCGTGCGCGGAGACCGCCTCGTCCTCCGGCGGAGCGCCCTCCGTCGCCTGCGCGGCTCGGTCCGCCTCCCCGCGGACGCGCTCGGCTTCGACGTGTACGCGGCCGACGGCCGCCTCGTCTTCTCGAGCAGGCGACCCGCGCGCCCGCCGCGGCGCCGCGCGCCCGAGGAGCTCCGGACCGTCCTCCAGACCGGCCAGCCGAGCGCGGCGTACGTGGATCCGGCCGGCAAGGCGCCCGCGGTGGTGAGGGCGCGCGTCCCGCTCCGCTCCGAGTCCGGCCGCACGGTGGGCGGACTCGACGTGACGCTCGCGGGCCGCGTGCTCGCGGACACGACCGCATCCTCGACGCAGACGGTCTGGGTGGCCGTGGCGGTGGTGTTCGGCGTCCTCTGGCTCGTGCTCGCGCTGCTCGTCCGCAGCGCCTCCTCCCAGCTCCGCCGGCAGAACGAGGAGCTCGCCTTCCGCTCGCGCGAGCTGACCGACTCGGCCCGCGAGCTCGAGGCCACGCTCCTGGAGACGATCGAGACGCTGAACGCGGCGGTCGAGGCGCGCGACCCGTACACCGCCGGGCACTCGCAGCGCGTTCGCCGCGTCTCGCTCGCGATCGGTCGCGAGCTCGGGCTCTCGGCGAAGCACCTGGGGATCCTCGGCACGGCTGCGCTCTTCCACGACATCGGGAAGATCGGGATGCCCGACTCCATCCTCACCAAGCCCGGGCCGCTCTCCCCGGCGGAGGCCGCCGTCATGCGCGAGCACGTCGTGCGCGGCGCCGAGATCGTGTCCCGCATCTCCTCGCTGCAGGAGTCGGTGCCCGCGATCCGCCACCACCACGAGCGCTGGGACGGGCTCGGCTACCCGGACGGGCTGAGCGCCGAGGAGATCCCGCTCGAGGCGTCCATCATCGCGCTCGCGGACGCGTGGGACGCGATGACGACCGACCGCCCGTACGCGGTTGCCCTCGACCTGAACGACGCCATGCTGCAGATCCGCTCCGGACGCGGCAAGCAGTTCAATCCGGCGGTCGTGGACGCGTTCTGGACGGTGGCCAAGCGCCGCCCGGCGGAGATCCTCCCGCCCGAGACGCCGACCGCGGCCGTGGCGGTCGTCTAGCGCGCGCTCGCCCGACCGTCCGCTCCGCCGAGGACGAGGTCCGTGTACACCAGCTCGCCCTTGAACTTCCGCCGCTCGGGGTCCCAGGGGAAGAAGATGGCGTTCCTCCACTCGAGCCGCTCGCCGTTCGGCTCGTGCTCCAGCCAGCGGCCCCGGTGCGTCGCGGTCACGCGCGCCTCCTCGCAGACGCCCTGGGGTCCGATGACGATGTACTCGAGGTCGAAGTGGATGTCCGGGAAGGCGGTCAGGAGCTCCGTGTAGAAGCGCGCGGCCCCCTCGTGGCCCTCCCAGCGGGCGCCGGTGCCCGCGACCTCGTACACGCAGTCCTCGGTCAGCGTCGCGATCAGCCCCGGCAGGTCGCGGTTGTCCTCGGCGATCGAATGCGCTTTCCAGAGCTCGCGGATCTCCGCGTACTCGTCGGGGTCCACCGGCCGGCGCATGAGCTCGAGGATGCGCTCGGAAGCCATCCCTCTCCTTTCGTCGTTCGTCGCCGCGTTCTTGGAACTCGTTTCAGGATGGGTGCCCGTCGAGAGGCGGATGCTGGAGGGCGTGAGGCAAGGACGCAGGGAGCGCACATATCAAGCCGATATGGGCGCGACTGAGGACGCAGCCTCGTGCTCTCCAGCGCCGCACACTCGACATGGCCGCTCACTCTGAAGCGAGTTCTTACCAGGCGCGGCCGCTCAGGGTAGGAGGAGCCGCTGCCCGGGGACGATCGTCGCGCTCCGCAGGGCGTTGCGGCGCTGCAGCTCCCACACGCCCTCGCGCGGGTCCCCGCCGTGGTGCCGGAGCGCGATCGACCACAGGGTGTCGCCGGGACGCACGACGTACTGGCGCTTCGGCCCGCCGGCTCCCGTGTCGTGCGCGAACACCGCCCACAGGAGCGCCGAGACGGCGAGCACGATGGCCACCCGTGCGAACATGCGTTCGCATGGTATGCGAACACGTGTTCGAGGTCAAGGCCAGGGCGCGACGAGCGGCGTCGTCTGCAGCAGGCGGCTGCGCCGGGCGGGGTTCGCCTCCGCCCTGAGCTCGACGTCCACGAGCAGGCGCCGCGCCGCGCCCGCCGGCCGGGGCACCTCGACGGTGGTCGAGCGGAGCCCGCGCAGCGTCGCCGTGCGGCAGGCCGCCCCGGGACGCACGAAGGGATCGCCCGCGACGGCGCGCGCACACACGCGCGCCCGGGCGTCCTCCCCCGCGGCGAG
>DATLYU010000016.1:0-56004 GCA_035574435.1 Gaiellaceae bacterium
CGTCCCGCCGGTTCTCTTCGCGCTCGCGCTCGCGCTGCTCCTCGTCTCGCTCTCGCGCCCGCACGTCTCGCGCATGCTGCTCAAGGAGCGTGCGACGGTGATCCTCGTCATGGACACCTCGCGCTCGATGCAGGCGCGCGACGTGCAGCCCACGCGCCTGGCCGCGGCGCAGGAGGCCGTGCGCACGTTCCTCGACCAGGTGCCGGGGAAGCTGCGGGTCGGGCTCGTGGTCTTCGCCGGCGAGGCGCAGGTGGCGACGCCGCCGACGCGCGACCACGACCTCGTGCGCACGTCCGTCGATCAGATCGACAGCTTCCTCATCTTCGGCGGCACGGCGATCGGCGACGCCCTGCAGGCCGCGGTCGAGCTCGGGCGCCGCGTGACGAACGAGCAGCGCGCGCGCGGCCAGGAGATCTCCTTCGAGCCCAGCCGTCCCCAGGCGACCCGGAGCCTCGCGCAGGCTCCGGTCGGGTGTGACGACGAGGGCCCGGTCTCGATCCTCTTCCTCTCCGACGGCTCGCAGACGCGCGGCATCCTGCAGCCGCTCGAGGGCGCCGCGCTCGCCCGCGAGGCATGCATCCCCGTCTTCACGATCGCCCTCGGCACGCCGGAGGGGGTGATCGAGCGCGGGTCGTTCGGGTTCGGCCCGCCCGGCCAGGGCGAGCTGATCCCCGTGCCGCCCGACCCGGAGACGCTGCGGGCGATCGCCGAGCTGACGGGCGGCGAGTTCTCCGAGGCACGCACGGCGGAGGCGCTCGAGTCCGCCTACGAGAACCTCGGCTCGCGCCTCGGCCGCGAGCCGGGCGAGAGCGAGGTCACCTTCCTCCTCGTCGCCGTCGCGGCGGGGCTGCTCGTGCTCGCGGGTGTCCTCGGCGCTGCCCTCGCTCCCCGGCTGCCCTGAGCGCTCGGAGGGCGCTCCCGCCGGCGGCGCCGCGCCGTAGGCTGACGCACTCGTGGAGGCGCAGCGCATCGTCGAGCGAGTCCCGCTTCCCGCGAGCGGCCGGACGTTCTCCTCCGTGCGCCGGATCCGGCTCGCAGACCGGGACGCGGACGGGCGCGTCCGGCTCGACGCGCTCGCCCGCTATCTGCAAGACGTGGCCATCGACGACGTGGACGAGACGGGCTGGGGCGCGCCGGAGCACCTGTGGGTGCTGCGCTCCATCCAGGTCGAGGTCATCCGCCCCCTGCGCGCCGACCGCGAGGTCGAGCTCGTCACCTGGTGCAGCGCCCTGGCGCCGCTCGCAGCCGGGCGGCGGCTCTCCGTGCGCGGCGACGCGGGCGGCAGCGTGGAGGCGGACAGCGTCTGGATCCACCTCGGTCCGGACGCGAGACCCGCGCGCATCGAGGACTTCGGCGCGTACGCGGAGGCGGCGCAAGGACGGGCCGCGAGCACGCGGCTCGCGCTCCCCGGCCCGCCGGAGGGCGCCGAGGCGGCGCCCTGGCCGCTGCGCGCCACGGACGTGGACGTCTTCGGCCACGTGAACAACGCCGCGTACTGGCACGCCGTCGAGCAGCTCCTGCCCGCCACCGGCCCGGATCCGCGGCGACCGCTGCGCGCGCAGCTCGACCACCGGCACCCGATCGACCTCGGCGAGGCGGTCGTCGTCCGCCACGCGGCCCGCGACGGCGGCCTCGACGTCGCGCTCGAGGTGGCCGGCTCGACCCGCGCTCGCGCCCGGGTCGAGCCGCTCTAGCCGGTCCTAGACCGCCACGATCGAGAACGCGGCGTCCACGAGGTCGTCGCGACCGGCCGGGTGGATGGAGACGCGGAACGCGCCCTCGGGCGCGGCCTCCACGGCGACGAGGGCGTTGCCCACGGCGCTCGCGAGGGCCGTCTGCGCCGTGTTCCCGACGAAACGCACCTCGAAGACGCCGGTGGAGACGCGCCGCACCTGGACGGCCTTGCCCGTGCAGTTGAAGCGCCGCGAGAAGAGCGACCTCGTGGCCGTGAAGCGGTCGGGAACGTTGGCGATGCCCGCGCCGGGAGGCCCGACCACGGTCGCGACGCCGCGGACGGCGCCGTTCGTGCAGCGCTGCTGTGCGACCGCGGCGCTCTGCATCCGCTCGCCGAGCGCGAAGGCCGAGCCGCCGAACGCGAAGAAGAGCGCGGCGAGCGCCAGGGCGGTCGCAGGGCTCGGGACGGGGATCCTCGACTTGCTCATCGTGCTCCTTCCTCTCGTGAGACGCTCGTAGCGTGCTGCGGGCTCCGCGCGCGGGCAACCTCCGCGCAGGGGAGCCGCGCTCGAGACAGCGTTTCGCGCCTGCCGGACGGCGCATGCGCGGTCGAGTGCCGCAGACGTCCCGAGCCGACGTTAGAGTCCGGCCGGTGATTCCTGACGAGGGGCAGGGTCACGGGAGGGGTTCGGTTCGTCCCGCGACGTCCACCACGTGGGTTCTTCGTGCGTGGGCCGTCGCCGTGCCGGTCGCGCTCGCCGCGGTCTTCGCGGCGGCGGACGTGTGGGCCGCGTCCTCGCCCGAGCGGGGCTGGGTCGAGTACCTGGCGCCGCCGAGCGCCTGCCCGGGCGCGACGGACGCGTCCGCTCCGGTCGCCGTCCAGCGCGAGGCGATCGGCTGCCTCGTGAACTGGGCGCGCGGACGCGCGCGCAACCGGCGGCTCGCCCCCTCGCGCCCGCTCGAGCGAGCCGCCGTCCTGAAGGGGTTGCGGGTGGCCGCGTGCGGCGATTTCGCCCACGCTCCCTGCGGGACGGAGGTGACGGCCACCGTTCGCCGGGCCGGGTACGCCTACCGGCGCTACGGCGAGAACCTGTTCGCGGGCACCTGGGGCCGGTACGCGCCGCGCGAGGTGGTGGCCGCGTGGCTGCGCTCGCCCTCGCATCGGGCGACCCTGCTCGCCGCCCAGTACCGCGACGTGGGCGCCGCGCTCGTGCGTGCCCGCGGGCTCGTGGGCATGCCGGACGCCGCGGTCTGGGTGGCCGCGTTCGGCGTCCGCCGCTGAGCGCGGGGAGGACTCGCACGGCCCGCCGGGAAACGACGCGCCTGGTGAGGGAAGAGAGCCACCTGGACGACATGCGGGCGGCCATCCGCGGCGACTTCGAGCGCCTTGCCGAGCGGCGCGGGGCGCAGGAGCTGATGCGCGTGGACGAGCGCGACCAGGGCGAGATCCTGGACGACGAGCCGGTGGCGGCGCCGGCTCCCGAGCCTCCCCTGGCGGAGGTCGAGCCCGAGCCCGCACCTGCGCCGGAGGCGCCGACGGCCGAGCCGGAGGACGATCCGGCCGCAGCCGGGCCCGAGCCGGCCGCGCCCGCTCCGCGGCGCTCCTGGCTCGCCCGGCTCCTCGGGCGCTGAGCGCGGCCCTCGGCTTCAATGGCGGCGTGGAGCGCGCCGAGCGCGAGCGGATCATGCGCCAGGGGGTCGTCCTCCCGGAGACGCCCCGGCAGCGCCGCGAGCTCGCCGGCCTGGAGGAGGACCTGCGCGCGCTGCCGCTGCGGGGCCGTCCATTGCCGCTCCGCCTGCGCAACTTCCGCCCGGCCGCCGAGAGCTACCTGGCGGCCACGCGGGGGCCGCTCCCGTACATGCTGCGCCTGCACGAGATCGAGATCCGGACCGCCGAGCACGAGGCCGCGCTCGAGTCGGACTGGCGGGAGCTCGCGCGCGTGAGCGACGGCGACGAGGCGGCGTTCGCGGCCCGCTGGCGCGCGCACGCGCAGTCGGTCGCCTTCGACGAGGTGAACGACCTGATCGAGCGCCACAACCGCTGGTATCCGGCCGAGTCCCGCCTGCCGCTCGACCCCCGCCGCGGCGACTACGTGCTCGTCAACGGGCGGGACTACCGCCTGCGCCCGCTCGACGCCCGGTGGGTGCTCGAGCGCTTCCCCCCGTCGCTCGGGCAGGCGCAGGCCGCCGTGCCCTGACGAGCGCGTCGATCGCGGGCCGCTCCTCCCCGGCCACCGTCCGCAGGACGCGCTCGGCCTTCACGACCTCGAGGCCGGGGAGCTCGGCCACGATCTGCTCCGGCGTGTACAGGACGGCCGGGTCGCTCGGGCCGCCGACGCCCTGGGTGAGGTTGGCCAGGTCGTGGCCGAGGAGGAGCAGCGTCCCGCCGGGGGCCAGCGCCGCAGCCGCGCGCTCGAGGACGATCCGGCGCTCGTCCGCGGGCAGCTGCAGGAAGAGCACGAGGACGAGGTCGTAGCGCCCGCGCTCCGGCACGTAGTCGAGGAGATCGGCCTGCTCGAAGATCGCGTGCACGCCCTCCCGCCGCGCCCGCTCGCGCGCGCGCCCGAGGGCGACCGGGGAGAAGTCCACGCCGACCACCTCCCAGGCGCGCAGGGCGAGCCAGACGGCGTTCCGCCCCTCGCCGCAGGCGAGGTCGAGCGCGCGGCCCGGCGGCAGCGCTCCCACCTCGGCCACGAGCACGCGGTTCGGCTCGGCGCCCCAGAGGAGCTCCCGGGCCGCGTACTTGCGATCCCAGTCCTCAGGCCGCACGCGGCCGGAACCTCCCTGACGAGAGCTGCTGCGTGGCGAGGAGCGTCGCGGCGCACAGCGCCGCGCCCAGCAGGTACGGGGCCGGGTCGCCGACCGCGCTCGCGAGCGTCCCTCCGAGCACCGGCCCGAGGAGGTTGCCGAGCGCCCAGGCGCTGTTCATCACCCCGAAGGCGAGGCCCTGTGCGAGGCCGGCGCTCTCCGCCCGATCCGACGTGAGCGCCATTCCGGGCGTGTAGAAGCCGCCGAAGCTGAGCGCGGCCGCGACGACGAGCACGGCCACGAGCAGCGGCGCCTCGGCCGCGGCGAGCAGCGCGGCCACGACGATCGAGGCGGCGAGGGCGACCCGGACGGGAAGGAGGCGGCCTCGTCGGTCGGTGGCCCGGCCGAGAAGCGGGTTGATGACCACCTCGAGCAGTCCCGCCGCGAAGAACACGGAGGCGATCCCGAGCGCCGACCAGCCCCGCTCGTCGAGCGCGAGCGGCGCCAGCACGACGAGCACGCCGAAGAGGAAGGCGGGCAGGGTGTTCAGCCACAGCCCGCCGAGGAAGCGCGGGTCGCGGAGGGCGCGGGCGAGCCCGCCGCCCGAGAGCGACTCGCCGGGGGCCGCGGGCGCGAGGGCGGAGAGGAGCGCGAAGGCGAGCCCGCAGGCGCCCACGGTCGCGAACGAGGCGCGGATCCCGACCAGCTCGGCCAGCGCCCCGAACATGGGGCCGAGCACGGCCCCGAACACGGCGGCCCCGAAGGCCGTCCCGATCACCTCGCCGCGCTGGCGGCGCGGCGACGCGACCGTCACCCACGCGAGCGCGCCCGCCCAGGTGGTCGTGCTCGAGAGCCCCTGCACGAAGCGGGCGACGCCGAGGGCGGCAGCGCTGTCTGCCCAGGCGAACGCGAAGCTCGCGGCCCCGAGCAGGAGCAGGCCGCCGACGACCGCGCGCTTGGGCCCGAAGCGGGCGGCGGCCAGGCCGCCGGGGATGCCGCCGAGCAACGCGCCGGCACCGAAGGAGCCCACGAGCAGGCCGGCGCCGGTCTTCGAGAGATCGAACTCCTCCGCGTAGCCCGGGACGAGCGGCGTGAGCGCGGTGAACAGCATCGCGTCCACGAACACGATCGCGCTCGCGAGGAGGAGCAGCCGGCGCACGCCGCCGAGGATACGCGCACGCCGGGGCCCGCCCGCCGGCCTCCGTCCACGGCGCGCCGACCTTCTTTCGCCGCAACGAAAAATGCACCGAGCCGGTGACGCCTTCGTCCGGCCTCCCGACTGACCGCCGCCGAAGCGACTGCCGATCGGAGGGCCATCAACCTCGGACGCTCCGTGCTCGGTGCAGTCGCGACTCTATGCGGACAGGTCGGGTCGCGTCAAGCACCGGCGCGCAGGAATTCCACGCAAATTCCGCAAAACACATGCGGACTGTGGAGCCCGCTCGTTGCCGCCTCGCCTGGCAACGACGACGTCGGACCACGAAGAAATGCACCGAGCCGGTGACGCCTCCGTCCGGCCTCCCGACTGACCGCCGCCGAAGCGGCTGCCGATCGGAGGGCCATCAACCTCGGGCGCTCGTGCTCGGTGCAGTCGCGACTCTACGGACCGGGCTGCGGGCGGTCAAGGGCCTGCGGAAGGGCGTTGTCGCAATTTGCGGCTTTTTCTTTTCGCAACGCCCGTGCTGCAGGTGGCCGCGGGTGCTCTACCGTCCGGGAGAGAAGAACGGCCGGGCCCGAGGGCCCGGCCGCAAGAGTTCGCCGAGCCGGGAACGCTTTCGTCCACCTTCCCGACGAACCTTCCGCTTCCGCGTAGTGCTCCTCGGGGGGCTTCGTCCTACCGGCGCCCCGTGCTCGGCGCACGCAGGACTCTTCCACACCGGAAGGTGTCCTGCAAGACCCCCAGGGAACGAAATTTCGCGGAAATTGCGCCCGCACGTTCCGGCTTGCCCGCGTCCCCCGCACCGTCGTAGGATCGTCCTTTCCGGACGGGTCGGACAGGAGGGAGGCTGTGGAGCAACAACGGACTGTCGGTGCCGTCACGTACCGGGAAGCGGGGGCCGAGTACTTCGCGCAACGTCGGCTCCGCCGCTTCGCGGGCGTCTGGTCGCTGTGGGCGCTCGGAGTCGCGGCCGTCATCTCCGGCGACTTCTCCGGCTGGAACTTCGGGCTGGACGCCGGCGGGTTCGGCGGCCTGCTCGTGGCCACGCTGATCATCACCGTCATGTACTTCGGGCTCTGCTACTCGATCGCGGAGATGTCGCCTGCGCTCCCGCACACGGGCGGGGCCTACTCCTTCTCGCGCTCGGCGATGGGGCCCTGGGGCGGGTTCGCGACGGGAGTGGCCGAGACGATCGAGTACGTGGTGACGCCCGCCGTCATCGTCACGTTCGCGGCCACCTACCTCGAGTCGATCTTCAACAGCTGGTTCGACTGGAGCCCGGCGACGTGGCTGTGGTGGCTCATCCTGTACGTCGTCTTCGTCGGGCTGAACGTCTTCGGCGTGGAGGCGAGCTTCCGCTTCGCGGTCTTCATCTGCCTGCTCTCGCTCGGCATCCTCGCGGTCTTCTACGTCGCCTCGCTCTGGGACTTCTCGTGGAACAACCTGACGAACATCGCGCCGGAGGGCAGCAACAGCGACTGGTTCCCGTTCGGCGCCGTGGAGGGCGTGTTCCTCGCGCTGCCCTTCGCGATCTGGTTCTACCTGGCGATCGAGGAGCTTCCGCTCGCCGCCGAGGAGTCGCACGACCCCAAGCGCGACATCCCGCGAGGGACGATCTACGGCCTCATCACGCTGATCATCACCGGCTTCCTCGTCCTCTTCCTGAACACGGGCGTAACCGGCGCCGAGGAGATCCGCGTGTCGGGCGAACCGCTGCTGGACGGCTTCCGCGTGATCTTCGGTGAGAGCGAGAACATCTCGAACGTGCTCGGCCTGGCCGCGGTCGCGGGCATCATCGCCAGCTTCCACACGATCATCTACGCGTACGGCCGGAACATCTACTCGCTCTCGCGCGCGGGCTACTACCCGCACTGGCTGTCACTCACGCACGGGAAGCGCAACACGCCGTACATCGCGCTCGTGGCGGGCGCGGTGGTCGGCTTCGGGCTGGCGTTGCTGCTCGACCAGGCGACGAAGCACGAGTGGCTCGGGGGCCACCTGAGCGCGGCGCTGCTCTCGATGGCCGTCGGCGGCGCCGTCGTCTCGTACTTCCTGCAGATGGTGTCCTTCATCCTCCTGCGCAGGAAGATGCCGCACATCGAGCGCCCGTACCGGAGCCCGATCGGCATCCCGGGCGCGGCGGTGGGAGCGCTCATCGCGCTCGTCTCCCTGCTGGCGCTCTTCTGGCGGGAGGACTACCGCCCGGGCGTCGTCGGGGTGGCGATCTTCTACGTGCTCGCGCTCGCCTACTTCTCGTTCTCGGGGAGGAACAAGCTCGTGCTTTCTCCCGAGGAGGAGTTCGCGCTCACACGCGGCCAGCACGGGCATCCCGAGACGGAGGGCTACGGCCGGACGCACATCGCGGACATCCCGGCCGAGCCCGGGACTGCGCCGCCCGCGGAGACGACGTAGCGCTCGTGGTCCTGGAGGTGGAGCGAAGCGGGGCCGGCCGCAGGGCCGGCCCCGCCTCCGACGGGGAGGGGCGGTGCTGAGCCTGGAGGAGCTCGAGGGCGCGGTCGAGCGCGGCGAGATCGACACGGTCGTCGTCGCCTTCACCGACATGCAGGGGCGCCTGCTGGGCAAGCGCCTGCACGGCGAGTTCTTCGTGGACGAGGTCGGTGCCGGGCACGAGGTCGAGGGCTGCAACTACCTGCTCGCCCTGGACATGGAGATGGACCCGGTCCCGGGCTACGCGATCGCGAGCTGGGAGCAGGGGTACGGGGACTTCGGCCTCCGGCCCGACCTGCGCACGCTCCGTCGCATCCCCTGGCTCGACGCGACCGCGCTCGTGCTCTGCGACGTCGAGTGGCACGACGGCTCGCCCGTCGAGCCCTCGCCGCGGCAGGTGCTGAAGGCGCAGATGGAGCGCGCGGCGCGGCTCGGGTACGTGCCCATGGCGGGCTCGGAGCTCGAGTTCTACCTCCTCCGCGAGACCTACCAGGAGGCCTGGGCGCAGCGCTACGAGGACCTCACGCCCTCCGTGCCCTACATCCTCGACTACCACGTCCTCGCGACCACGTACGACGAGGGCCTGATCCGCCAGATCCGGAACGGCATGCAGGGAGCCGGCATCCGCGTGGAGAGCTCCAAGGGCGAGGCCTGGCCGGGCCAGCACGAGATCAACTTCCGCTTCGCGGACGCCCTGACGATGGCCGACCACCACGTCGTCTACAAGAACGGCGCCAAGGAGATCGCGCACCTGAACGGCTGCTCGATCACGTTCATGGCCAAGCCGTTCGAGTCCTGGATCGGCAACTCGTGCCACATCCACTCGTCGCTCTTCCGGGACGGCGAGCCGGCGTTCCGCGACGACGACGCGCTCTTCGAGCGCTGGCTCGCCGGGCAGATCGCCTGCTTCGAGGAGCTGGCGATCTTCCTCGCGCCGACGATCAACTCGTACAAGCGCTACGCGGCGGGGAGCTGGGCGCCGACGACGCTCGCCTGGGGGCACGACAACCGCACCTGCGGCTTCCGCGTGGTCGGGCACGGCGCGTCGAGACGGGTGGAGACTCGCATCCCGGGCGGCGACGTGAACCCGTACCTCGCGTTCGCGGCCGTCATCGCCGCCGGTCTGCACGGGATCGAGCGGGAGCTCGAGCTTCCGCCGCCGCTCGAGGGCAACGCGTACGAGTCGGACGCGAAGCGCTTTCCCTCCTCGCTGCGCGAGGCGATCGCGGCGCTCGAGACGGGGACGATGGCCCGGTCAGCCTTCGGCGACCAGGTCGTGGACCACTACTTGAACTACGCCCGCACAGAGCAGGCGCTCTTCGACAAGGCCGTCACCGACTGGGAGCGCATGCGCTACTTCGAGCGCGGCTGAGCGCGGCCAGCCCCGAGCCGGTGGACGCGAGGCCCACCGGTCCTGGGGCCGCGGCGTCAGTGGACGACGAGGACGTCGACCGGCGCGCGGTGCACGACCTCGTCCGTGGGGCTCGCGCCGAGCAGCCGCGACAGGGCACCGCCTTCGTGCGCGCCGATCACGATGAGGTCGACCTCCTTCTCGGCGGCGAGGTCGAGGATCGCGTGCGCGGGGTCGCCCACCGCAGTAACGATCTCGACGTCGGCGACGCCGAGCTCGGCCAGGCGCGCCCGCGCGTCGAGCAGCTCCTGCTCGTGGCGGCTCGGCGGGTCGGCGGGGTCGTACGGCCCGACGCCGCGCGCGACCTGCAGCACCGGCGCGACGCTCGTCGCGATCACCTTCGCGTGGAAGACCCTGGCCAGCTCGGCCGCCCGCTCGAGCACGCGCGGCGAGACCGGTCGCTCTTCATAGGCCACGAGGATTCGCTTCATCGGGTTCCTCCTTTCCACGTGCAGGGTGGCGCGCGCGGCCGGCGAGGGCATCCGGGATCGCCGGCGAAGCGGATGCGGGAAGCTACGGACCCGGTAGCGTGCTCTTCGTGGCCGCCAGGCCGGTGATCGGCATCACGACGTACGCCCAGGAGGCGAGCTGGGGCGTGTGGCGCCTGCCGGCGGCGCTGATCCCGCTCGACTACGTGGATGCGGTCGAGCGAGCGGGCGGCCGCCCGCTGCTCGTCCCGCCGAGCGAGGAGGGGGTCGAGGAGACGCTGGACGCGCTCGACGCGATCGTCTTCTCCGGCGGCGCCGACGTCGACCCCGCGCTCTACGGGGCCGACCGGCATCCCGAGACGGACCCGGCGCAGGAGCGCCGCGACGCGGGCGAGCTCGCGCTCTTGCGCGCGGCGCTCGAGCGCGACCTACCGGTGCTCGCCGTGTGCCGCGGCGTGCAGCTCCTGAATGTCGCTCGCGGCGGCGACCTCGTCCAGCACCTTCCCGAGCAAGTCGGCAACGACGTGCACAAGCACGTGCCGGGCACGTTCGCCGAGCATCCGGTCGAGGTGCGGGCCGGCACGCGGCTGGCCGCGCTCGTCGGCGAGCGGAGCGACGTGACCTCGCACCACCACCAGGCGCTCGGCCGGCTGGGGGAGGGGCTCGTGGAGGCGGCGTGGGCGGAGGACGGGACGCTGGAGGCGGTGGAGGACCCGGCGCGGCGCTTCCTCGTCGGCGTCCAGTGGCATCCGGAGGCGGGAGAGGACGACGCGCTCTTCCGCGGGCTGGTGGAGCAGGCGCGGGCCTACCGCGCTGCGCGAGAATCGCGCGCGTGACGCTGACCGTTCTCAACCCGGCGACCGAGGAGCCGATCGCGGAGCTCGAGCAGGCGGGCGTCGAGGAGACGGACGAGGCGGTCGCGCGGGCGCAGGAGGCGTTCCCCGCCTGGTGCGCCGTCACGCCCGAGAACCGCGCCCGGCTGCTCCGGCGGCTCGCGACGCTCGTCGAGGAGCACGCGGAGGAGCTCGCCCGCATCGAGTCGCGCAACGTGGGCAAGCCGATCGCCGGCGCGCGCGCCGAGGTGGCCATGGTCGCCCGCGTCTTCCACTTCTACGCGGGTGCCATCGACAAGCACTACGGCGAGACAATCCCCGTCGCCGGCGGCGTGGCGGTCACGTTCCGCGAGCCGCTCGGCGTCGTCGGCCTCATCGTGCCCTGGAACTTCCCGCTCAACATCGCGAGCTGGAAGCTCGGCCCCGCGCTCGCGTGCGGGAACACCGTCGTCCTCAAGCCGGCCGAGCTGACGCCGCTCTCGGCGCTCCGGCTCGCCGAGCTCGCCCTGGAGGCCGGGATCCCGGAGGGAGTCGTCAACGTCCTCGTCGGCAAGGGCTCCGTCGTCGGGCAGCGGCTGATCGAGCATCCGGACGTGGCGAAGATCGGCTTCACGGGCTCGACCGAGGTCGGCCGGCTCGTGATGCAGGGCGCCGCGGAGACGATCAAGCGCGTCACCCTGGAGCTGGGCGGGAAGTCGGCGAACGTCGTCTTCGCGGACGCCGACCTCGAGCGCGCGGCCGCGGCCGCTCCGTACGCCGTCTTCGACAACGCGGGCCAGGACTGCTGCGCGCGCTCGCGCATCCTGGTCGAGCGCTCGGTGTACGACCGCTTCCTGGAGCTGCTCGTCGAGGCGACCAAGCGCGTGCGGGTCGGGGACCCGGCCGACGAGGCGACCGAGATGGGCCCGCTCATCTCCGCCCAGCAGCGGGAGAGAGTCGCGTCCTTCGTCGACGGCGAGCCGGCGTTCCGCGGCGACGTCCCGGATGGTCCCGGATTCTGGTTCCCGTGCACGATCGTCGAGGCGACGAACGAGGATCGCGTCGCCCGGGAGGAGGTGTTCGGTCCGGTGGCCGCCGTCATCCCGTTCGCGGACGAGGCGGACGCCGTCCGGATCGCGAACGACACGCCGTACGGGCTCTCGGGCTCCATCTGGACGCGCGACGCGGCGCGGGCGCTGCGCATGGCGCGCGCGATCGAGTCGGGCGTGCTGTCGGTGAACGCGAACACGTCCGTGCGCGTGCAGACGCCGTTCGGCGGGTTCAAGCAGTCCGGGTTCGGGCGCGAGCTGGGGATGCACGCGCTCGACGGCTACTCGGAGGTCAAGAGCGTGTTCGTCTCCACGGAGGGCTGAGCATGGGCAGGCTGGACGGGAAGGTGTGCGTGATCACCGGCGCGGGCGGCGGCATGGGGCGCGAGGCCGCCTTGGTCTTCACCGGCGAGGGTGCGAGGGTGTGCGTGGCCGATGTGGACGAGGCCGCGGCGCAGGAGACGGTCTCCCTGTGCCCGGCGGGCTCCGCCTTCGCGGTGCGGGTGAACGTCGCGGACGAGGACGAGGTGAGCGGGATGTACGCGGCCACCGCCGAGCGCTTCGGCGGGATCGAGGTCCTCTACAACAACGCGGGCATCTCGCCGGCCGACGACGGCTCCGTGCTGGAGACGAGCGTCGAGGCCTGGCAGCGGGTGCAGGACGTGAACACGAAGGGCGTGTTCCTGTGCTGCAAGCACGGCATCCCGTACCTGCTCGAGCGCGGCGGCGGCTCGGTGATCAACGTCGCCTCGTTCGTCGCCATCCTCGGGGCGGCGACGTCGCAGATCTCGTACACGGCCTCGAAGGGCGCGGTGCTCTCGATGAGCCGCGAGCTCGCGGTGCAGTTCGCCCGCCAGGGCGTCCGCGTGAACGCCCTCTGCCCCGGCCCGGTGGAGACGCCGCTCCTGCTCGCCATCTACGGCGACGACCCGGCCGCGTTCGCGCGGCGGCAGGTGCACTGGCCGACGGGCCGGCTCGGCAAGCCGCGCGAGATCGTGAACGCGGCCCTCTTCCTCGCGAGCGACGAGTCGTCGTTCGTGACCGGCGCTGCCTTCGTCGTGGACGGCGGCATCACCGCCGCCTACGTCACCCCCGAATGAAGCTCGAGCGCGTCCGCGAGAACGTCTTCCAGCTCACCGCCACGAGCCAGGAGCTGAGCGCGTTGATCGCGGCGGCGCGCATGGCGCGTGACGCCCTCCTCGACGACCAGCGCGCGCCGCAAGATGCGCTCGCGCTCCTGGAGCGCGTCCTGGCCGAGTACGACCGGGCGCTCGGGCGCGAGAAGACGTAGAGAGCGGGCGCCCGGCGCCCGCTCAGCTCGCCCGCCCGCGCGGCGGCCGCCCTAGGCGGTGACCGCCATCTGCGACCGCACGTGCTGCGCGATCTGGTCGAACTCCCGCTTGAAGCGGTCGTAGTCGAAGGCGCGCGCGTTGAGGTACGTGCTCCAGCCCATCGTGTTCTTGGCCACGAGGGCGGCCTCGTTGATCTCCTCGTCCGT
Source organism: Gaiellaceae bacterium (assembly GCA_035574435.1). Taxonomy (GTDB): domain Bacteria; phylum Actinomycetota; class Thermoleophilia; order Gaiellales; family Gaiellaceae; genus GMQP-bins7. The sequence continues at coordinate 13,228 of DATLYU010000016.1, forward strand.
CGCGCCCCAGAGGCGCGCCGCCTCCGTGTGGTAGTAGACGCAGTACCGGCAGCGGGTCGCCCCGGAGACGCCGAGCCCGATCAGCTCTTTGTACTTGTTCGGGATCGCCGTCTCCGAGAGCATCAGCGACTTGAAGCTGGCCCACTCGGTCTCGATCAGGCGATCCGGCACCTCCGCGATGAACTCGGGGACGAGCCCCAGGGTCTCACGGATGTCGGCCTCGACTTCCGCTCTCGTCATGGTCTCCTCCTTTCGGAACCCGGAAAAGACGCAACCGCGAGCGGGCAATACCGATAATAACAAGGTTGCCGTTTGGAATGCCGTCCGGAGGGCATGCGTTACTCAGTGCTCATGTGCGTCCGCTGCAGCCGCGCCCATGCCCCCGAGCCGCTCGGGCTGTGCGCGCCGTGCGCGATGCACACGCGCGTCGAGGTGGTGGACGGCCTCAAACGCCTGGCGCGCTACCTCGCCGCCTGGGCGGCGTTCGAGGAGTGGCTGGCCGAGCGCGGTGCTCCGGGCCCCGCCTGAGCGGGCTCAGACGCCGACGACCTGCACGAGCCAGCGCCGGTCGCGCTCGCGGTCGAGCTCGAGGAAGAGGATGCGCTGCCACTGGCCGAGCTGCAGCTCGCCCTCGCGCACCGGGATGGACTCGCCGGCTGGGCCGAGGAGCATGGACATGCAGTGCGCGTGGCCGTTGCCGATCTCCATGTCCTCCTCGCACACGTTCTCGGTCCGGCGGTCCCAGTCGTCGTGGGCGTAGTAGTGCTCGGTGGGGACGAGCCGCTTGAGGAGGACCGCGAAGTCCTCGAGGAAGCCGCGCTCCCACTCGTTCACGCGCACCTGGCAGGTGGTGTGCGGCGAGTAGACGCAGCAGATCCCGTCGCGGATCCCGCTCTGCGTGACGGCGTCCTGCACCTGGTCGGTGATGTCCGTGACCGTGAGCCCGCCGGCGGTGCGAAGGTGCGCCTCGTACTGGAACGTCTTCACGCCGCCCCCATTGTGTCAGGAGCCGCGCCGCCCGGCCCGGCGCAACCGGCGCCCGGGAGGTCGAGTACCCTCGAGGTGGCGGGCCCGTAGCTCAGCTGGTCAGAGCAGCCGACTCATAATCGGTTGGTCCCTGGTTCGAGTCCAGGCGGGCCCATCCTGAGCCGCGCGGAGTGAACGCCAGACTCGCTTACCTGGCCTGCGCGTCGGGGTCGGGGAGACCCAGCCGCTGTGCGACAACCCGCTCGGCCGCCGCCGCCGCCGCCGGGCCGGCAAGCGCCGCCAGGAAGACGGGGGCGGCGATCGCGTAGCCCGAGGTCGCCGTTCGGGCGGTCACCGTCGCCGTCCGGGCCACGCTGCGGACGAGCGCGATCTCGCCGACGCCGTCGCCCGGTCCGCACGTTCGCAGCAGGACGCCCTCATCGACCACGTCGACCTCACCGGTCGCGATCAGGACGTAGCGGTCGCCGCGCTCCCCCTTGCGCATGAGCACCTCCCCCTGCTCGAAGGAGACGGGCTCGAGCCCCTCGGCGAGTCGGTCGAGCGCGGTGAGCGGGAGCGGGGCGAAGAGCGGGTTCGAGCGCAGCAGCGAGAGGAGGTCGCCGCCGAGCGCACCGCTCGTCGCACGGGTGGCGATGGGGCGCCAGGTCAGCAGGGCGAGCGCCGGCAGGAGCGCTCCCGCGAGCATGAGCGCTCCGCGCGTGCCGACGAGGGCCGCGAGGGCGGGAGCGGCGAGGCTCCCGAGCAGGAGGGCGATGCCGAGGAGACCTTCGAAGAGCCCGAAGACGGCCACGCGATCCTCGTTGCGGATGCCGCGCTGCAGCAGCGTGAAGCCGGCCACGTCGAGGACGGCGTTGCTCACGCCGGTCAGGAAGAGCAGGCCGAGCGCGAGCGCCGCGACCGGTACGGCACCCAGTGCCACGAGGGGGAGTCCCCACCCGGCGAGCGCGAGGGCGTACACGAGCGGCAGGCGTCCGCCGCCGACGAGCGCGAGCGCGCCGAGCGCCCCGACGAGGCCGCCCAGCCCCAGCGCAGCGTTCAGCAGGCCCACGCCCGCCTTGCCCATATCCAAGAGCTCGATCGCCGCGACCACGAGCAGCGTCGTCAGCAGCCCGCGGACGAAGATCTGCGCGAGGAAGTCGCCCACGACCAGGGTCGCGGCTCGGTACCGGACGAGCTTTCGCACCGCGTCCACGGGTCGGAAGGAGGAAGCGCCGCCGGGCGCAGCGCGCCCGCCGCGCGCGTCGTCCTCGCGCTCGAACCGAACTCCCGTCGCGGCTGCGGCCGCGACGCCGAACGTCGCCGCCGCCAGCATGCTGGTGGGAACCGAGCCGGTCCACGAGATGAGGGCTCCGGACACGAGAGGCCCGACGAAGGTGCCGATCCCCTCTCCGGTGCTCGACGCGACGTTCGCGGCCACGAGCTCGCCCGGCGTGCGCGCGAGGGCGGGGAGGAGCGCCGTCTGGATCGGCCGGACGAGCGAGCCGGCCCCGGCGACGAGCGCGGCCAGCGTGTACACGATGGCGAGCGGCAGGTCGGCCGCCACGACGGCTGCGGTCGCGACCGCACCTGCAGCGCGCACGACGTTGATGCCCGTCAACACGCCGTCGCCGCGGAAGCGCTCCACGAGCGCCGGCGCGAACGGCGCCGCGACGATCCCGGGCAGCAGGCGCAGCCCGCCGAGCAGGCCGACCGCGAGCGCCCCGCCCTCGTCGTACGCGACGACGAGGAGCACGACGAGGAACGCCCAGTCGGCCGCCGTCCCGATCGCCCACGCGGCCTCCACCCGGCGCAGGGCGCGATTCCCGAGGACCTCGCGGACGGCCGTGGCCGAAGCGGTGAGCGTGCCGATCACGCCACGGCATCATCCACCCTCATCGCAGCGTCGCCTAACCCGGCCCGGGGCGGGACGACGAGCGAGGACGCGGGAAGTCCTCGTCCTCCGAGGCGCGACGCAGGAGAGCCACGCGGAGGCTGCCTACGCGCGCGAGCGCGCGTCGGGCTCGCGCTAGTACCAGCGGCCCTTCGCGAAGCCGCCGAACGCGACCAGCCCGACGAGCGCCACGATCACGCCGATCACGACGCTCCAGAAGAGCGCGATCACGATCCCCGCGATGACGAGCGCGCCGCCGAGCGTGAGGCCGCCGATCCCGCGATCCGTTCCGTTCGCCATCTCTCCCTCCTTCGGGGCCGACGCCGCCGGACGGCGGCTGGCGCGTTCCTACCCATCGAGCCGGGGGGTCGAAACGCGGACAGCACAAGGGGCCCGGGTGGGCGGGCCCCTTGCAAGGGCGGCGCAACTTCGGGGCCAGGCGGATCCGCCTGCGGGGAGAGGAGTCGCGCCGGTAGCCGGTATCTCTCGCACATCGTGCGGACGGATGCGAGGTTCTCCAGGAAGTTTCCACATGTTGAAATTCGCAAATTCGGGAAAGTCCGTGCCGTTCGTCCACAGTGCCTGGGGAAAGGGCTGGAGGGCCTGAGGAAGCCGCCGCACGGCTACACTCCGCCCGTGGCCGAGTACGGGACGCTGCGGGTCAAGACCGGGCTCGCGGAGATGCTGAAGGGCGGCGTCATCATGGACGTCGTCGACGCCGAGCAGGCGCGCATCGCCGAGGAGGCCGGCGCCTGCGCGGTCATGGCGCTCGAGCGCGTGCCCGCGGACATCCGCAAGGAGGGCGGCGTGGCGCGGATGGCCGACCCGCTCAAGATCAAGGAGATCCAGGAGGCCGTCTCCATCCCCGTGATGGCGAAGTGCCGCATCGGGCACTTCGCGGAGGCGCAGATCCTGGAGGCGCTCGAGGTGGACTACATCGACGAGTCCGAGGTCCTGACGCCCGCCGACCTCGAGCACCACGTGGACAAGTGGCGGTTCACCGTCCCCTTCGTGTGTGGCGCGACCAATCTCGGCGAGGCGCTGCGCCGGATTGCCGAGGGCGCGGCCATGATCCGCACGAAGGGCGAGGCGGGCACCGGCGACATCGTCAACGCCGTCACGCACATGCGCGCCGTGTTCGGGGAGATCCGCCGCCTCCAGTCGCTGCGCGAGGACGAGCTGTACGCCGCCGCGAAGGAGCACCGCGCCCCGGTCGAGCTCGTGCGCTGGGTGGCGGAGCACGGCCGCCTGCCCGTGGTCACCTTCACCGCCGGCGGCATCGCGACGCCCGCAGACGCCTCGCTCTGCATGCAGCTCGGCGCGGACGGCGTCTTCGTCGGCTCCGGCATCTTCAAGTCGGGTCGCGACCCGCTCGGGGACCACGAGGGGTGGGTGGAGGACGTCTCCCGGCGCGCCCGGGCGATCGTCGAGGCGACGACCCACTACGCGGACGCGAGCGTGCTCGCCGAGGTCTCGACCGGCCTCGGCCAGCCGATGGTAGGCATCGCCGCGAGCTCGCTGCCGGAGGCGGAGCGGCTCGAAGTCCGCGGCTGGTAGCCCCACCGGGATGGGCCGGCCGCGCATCGGGGTGCTCGCCCTGCAGGGCGCCTTCCGCGAGCACGCAAGCGCGCTCCGGCGCCTGGGAGCGGAGGTCGTCGAGGTCCGGGTACCCGAGCAGCTCGAGGGCCTGGACGGGCTGGTGCTGCCGGGCGGCGAGTCGACCACGATCATGCGCCTCGCCCGCGAGTACGGCCTGGACGAGGCCATCCGCCGCTTCAGGGGCGCCGTCCTCGGCACGTGCGCGGGCATGATCGTCCTCGACCGCGACCACCTCGACCTCGCCGATCTCGTCGTGGAGCGGAACGCGTACGGGCGGCAGGTGCACAGCTTCGAGGGCGACGTCCAGCTGGCGGGCGAGGAGCGGCCGCTGCGGGGCGTCTTCATCCGCGCCCCGCGCGTGCGGGAGCTCGGCCCCGGCGTGGAGGTGCTCGGCGAGCTCGACGGCGAGCCCGTCCTCGTGCGCGACGGCCGCTTCCTGCTCGCGACCTTCCACCCCGAGCTGACCGAGGATACGCGCGTCCACGAGCGCTTCCTGGAGCTCGTGCGCGAGTCGCGGCGGGAGGTGAGCGTCCGATAGCCGGCCACTCCAAGTGGGCGCAGATCAAGCACAAGAAGAAGGCGACCGACGCGAAGCGCGGGCAGCTGTTCTCCAAGCTCTCGCGCGCCATCATCGTCGCCGCGCGCGAGGGCGGGCCCGACCCCGCCGGCAACCTCGCCCTCCAGAACGCGATCGAGAAGGCGCGCTCCTACTCCATGCCCAAGGACAACATCGAGCGCGCCATCGCAAAGGGGGCGGGCGCGGGCGACGAGGGCTCCGGCTTCGAGACGGTCGTGTACGAGGGCTACGGCCCGGACGGCGTCGCTGTGCTCGTGGAGGCGCTGACCGACAACCGCAACCGCACCGCGTCCGAGGTGCGGCACCTCTTCTCCAAGCACGGCGGCAACCTGGGCACGACGGGCGCCGTGGCGTGGCAGTTCGAGCGACGCGGGGTGGTCGTCGTCCCGGCCGAGGGCGTGGACGAGGACGAGCTCGTGCTCGTCGCCGCCGACGCGGGCGCGGACGACGTCGAGCGCGACGGCTCGAGCTACGCGGTGACGAGCGCGCCGGAGCTGCTCGCCGCGGTGCGCGGGGCGCTCGAGGAGGCCGGGTTCCCCGTCGACTCGGCGGAGCTCGCGATGGTCCCGAAGTCCACCGTCGCCGTCACCGACGAGTCGAGCGCGCGCCGGATCATGCGCCTCGTCGAGGAGCTCGAGGACGCCGAGGACGTGCAGGGCGTGTACGCGAACTTCGACATCCCCGAGTCCGTCCTGGAAGCTGTAGCCTCCTAGCCCGCGTGCCGAGCCTCGTCGCGAACCGGATCGAGTCGCTGCTCGCGGCTCGGCTCTTCGTCGAGCCCCAGCTCGCGGGCGAGCAGCTCGTCTTCGCCTCCAACCTCTCCGGCCACCTGAGCCTGTTCGCGATGAACGCGGGCGGGAGCGTGCCCGAGCCGCTCCTGCCGCCGCGGATCGCCCTCCAGAACCCCGAGCTCGTGGGCGGCTACCTCTTCCACGTGCTCCCCGAGCTCGGCCGGATCGTGGTCATGATCGACGCGGACGGGGACGAGAACTACGTTCCGTACACGATCCCCCTCGAGGGCGGCTTCCCCGAAGAGCTCGCCCCGGACGCGTTCGCCGGCCGCCGCTCGCACCTGGCCGACCTGGACGTGGAGCGGGCACTCGCGTACTTCGCCGTCGAGTCCCGGCAGGAGGCGCTGATCAGCTGCGTGCGCGTCGACCTCGCCACGGGCGCGACGGAGATGCTCGCGAGCAGCCCGTACGGGGCCTTCGCCTCCGCCTGGACGCCCGACCACGCGCGCGTCGTGCTCGCCGACGGGTACACGGTCGGCGACGTCGTCCTGTACGAGCCGGACGGGGCGGGCGGGCGCCGGATCCTGTACGGGACGCCGATCGAGGAGCGGGCGCCGGGCGTCGAGGTGCCGCTCACGGGCTTCCGCTCCTCGCACGGCACGGCGAGCGGTGCGGGCGTCCTGCTCGTGACCACGCTCTTCGACGACGCCGGCTCGCTCGGCTACCTCGACCTCGCCGCGTCGGGCGAGGTGGTGCCCGTGGACGCGAGCGGGCTCGTGCACGAGGGGCAGGGGGAGCTCGAGCGCGTCCAGCACCTCGAAGGCGACCGCTTCGCGCTCCACTTCAACATCGACGGCTGCTCGTGGGCGTACGAGGGCCGCTTCGACGAGGGCGCGCGCGCATTCCGCGCCGAGCGCGTGCTCGTCGGGGAAGGAGAGCTCGCCGGCGGCGTCCTGCACGGGCTGCACTTCGATCCCGCGAGCGGGCGCTTCGCGCTCTCCTTCTGCACGGCGACGAGCCCCACGCAGCTGTACGTGCTCGAGCCCGAGGCGGGCAGCGCGCCGCTCCGGCGCACGCGCGAGCGCGCGCTCGGGCTCCCGCCGAGCCTGCTCGCGCCCGGCGAGGACGCCTCCTTCGCCTCGCACGACGGCCTGCGCGTCTCGGCGCGGCTGTACCTGCCCGCGCCCGAGCTCGGCTTCGAGGGGCCGCGCCCGCTCGTCTACTACGTGCACGGCGGCCCGCAGAGCCAGGAGCGGCCCAACTTCGCCTGGTTCTCGATGCCGCTCATCCAGATCCTCACGTTGACGGGCTTCGCCGTCTTCGTCCCCAACGCCCGCGGCTCCACCGGGTACGGGCTCGCCTACGCCAAGCACGTCGACCGGGACTGGGGCGGCCAGGACCGGCTCGACCACGTGCACGCGCTGACCGAGGTGCTGCCGCACGACCCGCGGCTGGACGTGGAGCGCGCGGGCGTGGTCGGCCGCTCCTACGGCGGCTACATGACGCTCATGCTCGCCTCCCGCCACCCGGAGCTCTGGCGCGCGGCCGTGGACATGTTCGGGCCCTACGACCTGCTCACGTTCGGCGAGCGGATCCCGGAGACCTGGAAGCCGTACTTCGCGCTCTCGCTCGGCGACCCCGAGCGCGACCGCGACTTCCTCGTCGAGCGCTCGCCCCGCACCTCCATCGCCGACCTCTCGTGCCCGCTGCTCGTCATCCAGGGCCGGAACGACCCGCGCGTGGTCGAGCAGGAGTCGCGCGACCTGGTGGAGGAGCTGCGCGGGCTCGGGCGCGAGGTCGAGTACCTCGTCTTCGAGGACGAGGGGCACGACGTGCTCAAGCTGCAGAACCGCGTGCGCTGCTACGAGGCCATCGTCGGCTTCTTCGAGCGGCACCTGCGCCCGTAGGCGCTCACGGCGCCACCGTCGCGCAGATCGCGTGCACCTCGAGCTTCCAGGCCGCCCCGGTGGCGACGGCCTCGAAGGCCTCGGCCTCCCACGCGGCGTCGCCCGCCGGCTGGTTCTCGGTCACGGTCACGCGGCCGCGGCCCGGGCCTCCGACCTCGATGCCGCCGCCGACGACCTTCTTCCCCGCCGGACAGCTCGCGCTGATCGCCTTCGGGCTCACCGACGTGGTCGCCGTCTCGGCCGCCACCTCCTCGCGCCCGCTCAGGCCGGGCGCGCCCTGCGGGCCCTGCGGGCCGATCGGCCCGCGCGGGAGCTGGCCGGGCGCGAAGTCCACCCGGCGCAGCGAGCGGTTGCGGACGTCGGCGGAGGTGACCGCGCCGTCCGCGATCTTCGCGCTCGTCACCGCGCCCTGCCGGAGGTGCACGGTGCCGACGCTGCCGCGCGGCACCGTCTCGATCGCGGCCACGCCCGTCCCGCCCAGGGCGGCGAGCAGCGCGACGGAGGCGACGACGGTGGCGGGGGAGGGGCGCTTGCGCAGGACACGAACCATGAGAGCCTCCTCTCGGTCGCTCGTTCGCAGGCGACGGTAGCGGCCGGGAAGGGGAACGTCCGGGACCCCGAATACCTTCTTTACGTGAGAGTCCTCGGCATCGACCCAGGGACGGCTGCGTGCGGGTACGGGATCGTCCACGAAAGCGACGGGCGCCTCCGGCAGGTTGCTTCCGGGCAGTGGCGGACGGCCGCGCGTACGCCCCTCCACGAGCGCCTGCTCACGATCTTCACCGAGGTGCAACGACTCATCGCCGACTTCGAGCCGGACGCCGTCGCCCTGGAGGAGTCCTACGTGGGAGCCGACGCCCGCATCGCGCTCTCCGTCGGGCAGGCGCGCGGCGCCGTGCTCGTCGCGGCCGCGTCGGCCGGGGTCGCCTGCGCCGAGTACGCGCCCGCCCGGGTGAAGCAGACGCTGTGCGGGTACGGCCGCGCGGAGAAGCAGCAGATGCAGCGCATGGTCCGGATCGTGCTCGGGCTCGACGCCGAGCCCCGCTCCTCCCACGAGGCCGACGCGCTCGCGGTCGCGATCTGCCACGCGCTCGCGCCGCCCCTGCTCGAGGTGGCCGGGTGATCTCCCGGCTGCGCGGCGTCCCCGCCGGACGGACGGCGGAGGGGCTCGTCCTCGACGTGGGGGGCGTCGGGTACCTGCTGCACGTGACGCCGCGCGCGCTCCGCCGTGCCGAGAGCACGGCCGAGGTGGCGCTGGAGACGTACCTGCACGTGCGCGAGGACACCCTCCAGCTGTTCGGCTTCGCCGACGCTGCCGAGCGCGAGCTCTTCCTGCGGCTGCTCGCGGTGAACGGCGTCGGCCCCAAGGTCGCGCTCGCCGTGGTCGGGAGCGGCGCCCCCTCCGAGCTCTGGCAGGCGATCGCCGCCGGCGACCCCGCGCGCTTCCAGGCCATCCCCGGGATCGGCAAGAAGACCGCGGAGCGGATCGTGCTCGAGCTGAAGGGCTCGCTCGCGGACGCGCTCGCGCCCGTGCCCGGCGAGCCCGCGTCCGGCGACGCGGTCGCGCGCGAGGCGCTCGTCGAGCTCGGCTTCTCGGCGGTCGAGGCCGAGCGCGCCCTCGCCGCCGTGGATCCGACGCTGCCGCCCGAGGAGCGCGTGCGCGAGGCGCTGCGGAGGGCGGCGTGAGCGCCTCGCCCTTCCTCGCGCCGGCCCTCCAGGAGGGCGACGAGGAGGTCGAGAGCTCGCTCCGTCCTCGCCGGCTGGACGAGTTCGTCGGCCAGGAGCGGACGAAGGAGCAGCTCCGGATCGCGCTCGAGGCCGCACGCGCGCGCGGCGACGCGCTCGACCACGTGCTGCTCGTCGGCCCGCCCGGTCTCGGGAAGACGACGCTGGCGACGATCGTGCGCGAGGAGCTCGGCGTCGGGTTGCGCACGGTGGCCGGGCCGGCGCTCGAGCGAAAGGGCGACATGGCCGCGATCCTCACGGGCCTCGAGCCCCGGGACGTCCTCTTCGTGGACGAGATCCACCGGGTGAACCGCGCGATCGAGGAGATCCTGTACCCGGCGCTCGAGGACTTCCGGCTCGACATCGTGGTCGGCCAGGGCGCCGGGGCGCGGACGCTCACGCTCGACCTCCCGCCCTTCACGCTCGTCGGCGCCACGACCCGCACCGGCCTCCTCACGACGCCGCTGCGCGACCGCTTCGGCATGACCTTCCGTCTCGGCTACTACGAGTCGCAGGAGCTCGGCTCCATCGTCCGCCGCTCCGCGCGCATCCTGGGCGTCGAGATCGCGCCGGAGGCGGCGGACGAGGTCGCGCGGCGGGCGCGCGGGACGCCGCGGGTCGCGAACCGGATCCTGCGCCGCATCCGCGACGTGGCCGAGGTGCGACACGAGGGCGTGATCACGCTCCCGGTCGCCCGCGAGGCGCTCGAGCTGCTCGAGGTGGACGAGGTGGGCCTCGAGCGCACCGACCGCGAGCTGCTGGGCGCGATCGCGTTCAAGTTCGGCGGCGGCCCGGTCGGGCTGTCCACGCTCGCGGTCTCGCTGGGCGAGGAGCCGGACACGATCGAGGACGTGTACGAGCCCTTCCTGCTCCAGCTCGGCTTCCTGCAGCGCACGCCCCGCGGGCGGGTGCTCACCGCGCTCGGGCGGGAGCACCTGGGCGCTCCCGAGGGGGCCGGCCAGGACGGCCTCTTCTGATGTCCGGCCATCTGTGGACGCCGGGCGCGGCCGGCCCGCTGGACGAGTTCGTGGCCCGGATCGGCCGCATGGTCGCGGCGTTCGCGCAGGAGCACGGCCTCGAGCAGGCGGAGGTGCGGATCGAGCTCCTGGACGGCTCGCGGCACCTGGTCGCGGCGGCGATGCCCGAGCCGGGCTTCGGGTTCTTCTCCTTCGCGCCCCACCGTGCGGCGGGCGAGGAGCCGCGGCGCGTCGTCGTGCCGATCGGGGCGGTGCGCAGCATCGAGATCTCGCCGCCCGATCCCGAGCGGCCGTTCGGCTTCTCCGTCGCGGCGTAGGCCGCCGGCTCCTCAGGCGCGGTACTGGTGCTCGTGCCAGGAGGGCACGGGCGCGAGCTCGAGCAGCGCGCGGCCGCCGTCCGGCTCCGCGTAGCCGAAGTCGCCGGTGTCGTCCTCGAAGCTCACGTCCAGGAGGCCCTCCTTGACGCGGTGGTCGAGCCAGGCCCCGCGGAAGACGAGCTTGCGCAGCCAGTACACGAGCGACTCGCCGTTCACGAGCGCGAGCGCCTCCCAGTGGCGCACGAGGTAGAGGCCGAGCCCGCTGCGGGGCTCCACGATCCGACCGTCCGCGGCGAGCTCGACGAGGTCGGCCTGCTCCGCCTCGTCCACCTCGTTGGTCGCCAGCAGCCCGAGCTTCACCGCCGCGGCGGTCACGCGCTCGCCGAAGTCGTCGGCGTTGAACTCGAACCGGTGGCCGAGGAACTCGACCACGAAGTCGTCGCCGGAGCGGTAGTTCGCCGCGAGCATCCCTTCCCAGCGTATCTAGGCTTCAGGCCGTGTCCGGGTGGAGGCTGTGGGCGCTGGCGAGCGCCGCCGTGCTCGCGGTCTGGCTCGTCGGCGCCGCCGTGACGAAGTACTCGCTCGAGCAGATGGCGCTCCTCACCCCGATCGCCGTCCTCGTCGTCGGCGCCACGGTGGGCATCGTCCTGCTCTGGGTGAAGGTGGTGCTCGACTCGCTGCGCCGCCGCCGCGGCACGGCTCCGTAGCCGCGGGGAGGGCCGTCCGGAGCGCTCCGTACCGTCTCCCGCGTGACGGGGACGTGGCGCATCGCGAGCTGCGGGCGGGACGACGTGGAACGCCTCGCGGCCGCGCTCGGGGTCTCCGAGGTGACCGCGTCGGTGCTCGTGCGCCGCGGCTACGCCGAGCCGGAGGAGGCGCGCAGGTTCCTGGCCGCCGAGCCGCCCGGGCACGACCCCCTCCTGCTCGGGGACATGGCCGTGGCCGTCGAGCGGCTCCGCGCGGCGGTGGCCGCGGGCGCGCGGATCTGCGTCCACGGCGACTACGACGTGGACGGCATCTGCGCGACCGCGCTCGCCGTGCTCCTGCTGCGCGAGCTCGGCGCGGACGCCTCCTGGCACCTGCCGAGCCGGTTCGAGGAAGGCTACGGCGTCTCCAGCGAGACGCTCGGCCGCCTCGCCGAGGACGGCGTCTCGCTCGTCCTCACCGTGGACTGCGGGATCACGGCGGTCGCGGAGGTGGCCGAGGCGAGAGCGCTCGGCCTGGAGGTCGTCGTCACCGACCACCACCGGCCCGGCGACACCCTCCCCGACTGCCCTGTCGTGGCCACGCGCCCGTCGCCGTATCCCTTCCCCGAGCTGTGCGGCACGGGGGTCGTGTACAAGCTGGGGGAGGCGCTGCTCGGCGCGGAGCACCCGGCGCTCCGGCGCCACCTCGACCTGGTCGCGCTGGCCACCATCGCCGACGTCGTCCCGCTCGTGGACGAGAACCGCGCGCTCGCGACCGCCGGGCTGCGCGCGCTGGCCACGACCCGGCGCCCGGGCCTGCAGGCGCTCCTGCGCAGCGCGCGCGTGGACGCGGCGGCGGCGGACGCCGGCGCGGTCGCCTTCCGGCTCGCGCCGCGCATCAACGCCGCCGGGCGGCTCTGCCGCCCGGACGTCGCGCTGGAGCTCATCCTCACCGAGGACGCCGCCGAGGCCGACCGCCTGGCCCGCGAGCTCGAGGAGCTGAACCGGGAGCGGCAGGCGGTCGAGGACCGCATCCTGCGCGAGGCGGTGGCCCTCGTGGACGGGCTGCCGCCGCGGACGCGTGCCCGACGCGGCTACGTGCTCTGGCAGGAGGGCTGGCACGAGGGCGTCATCGGGATCGTCGCCTCCCGCCTGGTCGAGCGCTTCCACCGCCCGGTCGTGCTCGTCGCGGGGGAGGGCGAGCGCTGGAAGGGCTCGGGCCGCTCCATCCCCGCGTTCGACCTGCACGGGGCGCTCGCGGCCTGCTCCGCACACCTCGAGCGCTACGGAGGCCACCGGGCAGCGGCGGGGCTCTCCGTCGACCCGGAGCGCCTGCCCGCCTTCGCGGACGCGTTCGCCGCCCATGCCGACGCCGCGCTCTCCGACGACGATCTGCGCCCGGTGACGGTGGTGGACGCGGTCGTCTCGGCGGAGGACCTCACCCTCGGGCTGGCGCAGGAGCTCGAGCGGCTCGCCCCCTTCGGGCTCGGGAACCCGGACGTGACCCTTCTCCTGCCCGGCTGCCGGGCCGCGGAGCCCGCGCTCGTCGGGGACGGCAAGCACCTGCGCTTCCGCGTCCGGCAGGGCGCGCGCGATGCCGGCTCGGCGATCGCGTTCGGGCTCGCCGGTCAGCTCGACCGCGTGCGCACGGGCGAGCTCCTGGACGTCGCCTTCCGCCTGAAGGAGAACCAGTGGAACGGCACGGTCGCGGCGCAGCTCGTCGTGCGCCGGCTCTTCGACACCCCGGCGGGCTACGAGGAGCTGCGGACGCGCCTGGCCGAGCTCTGGCGCGCGGGGCCGGCGGCCTGGTCGGCGACGGAGCGCCGCATCTTCGGCGAGCTGGGGCTGCCCGAGGCGGACGGCGGCCGCCGGCGCGCGTTGCTCGAATCGGAGACGTTTCGTGAACTGCTCGGGCAGGACGCGCTGCCGCGCGCGGCGTGAGTCAGGCGGTGGGGAGGAGAGCGTCCCGCATCGCGACCGCGAGGCGGCGGGCGAGACGCTGACGGAGCCAGTGACGGAGCCTGCGCACGGGACCTCCGGTTTCGACGGCCCGGGCGCCGCTCCTGCCGCGAGGCGGGGGGCGCGGAGGAGCGAAGTACACTGAGCCGATGAGCGTCCTCGACGCCCGATCGCACCATGCCCACCTCGTCGAGGAGCTGATCTCCGAGGTCGAGGCGTACAACCCGGAGGTGGACGCGGAGCTCCTGCGGCGGGCGTTCGCCGTCGCGGAGCGCGCGCACGCCGGCCAGACGCGCCGCTCGGGCGAGGAGTTCATCCACCACCCGCTCGGCGTCGCCCGCATCTGCGCGGAGCTGCACCTGGACGAGCAGACGATCGCGGCCGCGCTCCTGCACGACGTGATCGAGGACACGGGCAGCGACCTGGAGGACGTGCGGGCCGAGTTCGGCGCCGAGATCGCGCAGCTCGTGGAGGGAGTCACGAAGCTGACCCGGATCAGCTTCCAGAGCCGCGAGCAGGCCGAGGCGGAGAACTACCGGAAGATGATCGTGGCGATGGCGCAGGACGTGCGCGTCATCCTCATCAAGCTCGCCGACCGGCTCCACAACATGCGCACCATCGAGTACCTGGGTCGCCAGAAGCAGGCGCAGAAGGCGCGCGAGACGCTCGAGGTGTACGCGCCGCTCGCGCACCGCCTCGGCATCCACGCGCTCAAGTGGGAGCTCGAGGACCTCGCCTTCCAGACGCTGCACCCGCGCAAGTACGCGGAGATCAAGGCGATGGTCGCCGACCAGCGCGCCGACCGCGAGGCGCAGGCGGAGAAGGCTGCGGCGATCCTGGGGGAGGAGCTGCGCAAGGCGGACGTGCCCGCCGAGATCACGGGCCGCGCCAAGCACCTGTACTCGATCTACGACAAGATGGCCAAGCGCGGGCGGGAGTTCAACGAGATCTACGACCTGACCGCGCTGCGCGTCATCTGCGAGCGCTCGGGCGAGGAGGGGACTCGCGACTGCTACGCGGCGCTCGGCCTCGCGCACTCGCTCTGGAAGCCGATGCCCGGCCGGTTCAAGGACTTCATCGCCATGCCCAAGCTGAACCGCTACCGCTCCCTGCACACGACCGTGATCGGGCCGGAGGGCAAGCCGCTCGAGATCCAGGTGCGGACGCGCGAGATGCACGAGGAGGCCGAGTACGGCGTCGCCGCGCACTGGCTGTACAAGCGAGGACGGGCGGCCAAGACCGACGACGAGTGGCTCACGTGGGTGAAGTCGCTCATGGACTGGCAGGGCGACGAGCAGGACCCGGGCGAGTACATGCGCACGCTTCGCACCGACCTCTTCGCGGACGAGGTGTACGTGTTCACCCCCAAGGGCGAGGTGAAGGTGCTGCCCGCCGGCGCCACCCCGATCGACTTCGCGTACGCGGTCCACACCGACGTCGGCCACCGCACGGTGGGCGCCAAGGTGAACGGCCGTATCGTCCCGCTCCACTACCGCCTGCGCAGCGGCGACTTCGTGGAGATCCTGACCTCGAAGTCGGGGCGCGGCCCCTCCCGGGACTGGCTCGCGCTGGTGACCTCCTCCCGAGCCCGCAACAAGATCCGGCAGTGGTTCCAGCGCGAGACGCGCGAGGAGACGGAGGCGAAGGGTCGCGACCTGCTCGACCAGGCGCTGAAGGCGCAGAAGCTCCCCTACCGCAAGCTGCAGGGCTCGAGCGTCCTCGCGCAGGTGATCCGCGAGACCGGGTTCAAGAAGGCGGAGGATTTCTTCGTCGCGCTCGGCGCCGGGAAGCTCCAGCCCGCGCAGATCGTGAACAAGGTCATCCAGCGCCTGAAGACGGACGAGGTCGCGGACGAGCCGGCCCTGACCACGAAGCCGCCGCGGGCGAAGACGGCCATCTCGAGCGAGCGGCTGGGGATCACCGTGCCGGGGGTGGAGGACGTCCTCGTCCGCCTGGCCAAGTGCTGCACGCCCGTCCCGGGAGACCCCATCGTCGGCTACGTCTCGCTCGGCCGCGGCATCACCGTCCACCGCCGGGACTGCCCGAACGTGCGCGCGCTCCGGCGCAACCCGGAGCGCTTCACGGAGGTGGAGTGGGAGGGAGGTGCCTCGTCCGGCTTCCTGGTGCAGATCGCGGTGGACGCGTTCGACCGGGCGCGCCTGCTCGAGGACGTCGCCCGCACGTTCGCCGAGCACGGGGCGAACATCGTCTCCTACGGCGGCGTGGTGGAGGACGGGATGGCGCGCAACTGGTACACGGCGGAGGTCGGAGAGGTGAAGGAGCTGCGCTCGCTCCTCACCGCCCTGCGCAACCTGGACGCCGTCTTCGACGCCTACCGGGTGACGCCGTCGTAGTGCCTCAGCCAGACCGGCCGAGCGCGGTGACGCGCACGGGGCGCGCGTACACGAGGTAGCGCTGGCTCGAGAAGAAGCGCGGATGGCAGGCCTGCAGCACGAGCTCCTCGCGCCCGCGCGAGCGCAGGACGGAGAGGTCGTTGTCGTCCACGATCCGGTGGCGCACGACCCGGTACTCGAGCCGCGCGTACGGCACCTCCAGCGTGATCCGGTCGCCGGCGCGCAGGCGGTCGATGTCGGAGAACGGCGCTCCGAAGGTCGTGCGGTGGCCGGCCACGTACACGAGCGCGCGCTCGCCCGGCATGGCCGTCTCCAGGTGCCGTCCGGGCCCGCGCCGCAGGTCGTCCGGGTCGGTGCCGTTCACGACCACCACGTCCAGGCCGAGCCGCGGGACGACGAGCCGCGCGATCGCCTCCCCCTCCGCGCTCTCGCGCCGGTAGCGGCGGGCGTCGGCGCGCAGGTCGGGCAGCGCTCGCGGCCGGCGCGGCCGGGGTGGGGGCTGCGGCGCGGGACGCCAGGTCGCGAGCCGCCGGTCGAGCTCGTCCTCGAGCCGCCGCTGCTCGTAGGCGGTGTACAGCGTCGTGAACGGGTCCTTCCACAGGTAGACCGTGGCCGACCAGGCCAAAACGCCGATCCCGGCGGCCACGAGGAGCGTCCCCAGCCGGCGCATCACGCCGCGCCTCCCCGGGCAGGAACGGCGCTCGCAGATCCGGAGGCGGGCGGGTGCTGATCGGACGGCGTCATCGCAGCTGGCTCGTGGCGCTCGCGACCGCGGCGCTCGTGGCCGCGGCCGCCGGTAGCCAGGGAGCGTACTTCTCGCAGTCGTGGGGCTGGGTCGCCCTCGGCTTTCTCGGCGCCCTGTGCGTCGCCACCCTCCTGGGAAGCGCGCACCTGCCGTCCCGTCCTGTGGGCACATTTGCGATCGGGCTCACCGCCTATGCGTGCTGGATGGCCGCCTCCACTGCTTGGTCCGTGAGCGCGCCTGGATCGGTTCGCGAGTTGGAGCGGTTCCTCGTCTACCTCTCCGTCGGACTTGCGGTGGCGTTTGTGGCCCGCCGAACAGATGCCTACGCAGTTGTCGCCGGTGTTCACCTCGGCATCACCGGCATCGCCTTGTACGCCCTGTGGCAGCGGCTCTTCCCCGACACGAGCACCACAGCAGCGTTCCTCACGCCACTCTTCCGAGCGGAGCCGATCGGCTATCGCAACTCGCTGGGCCTGTTCGCAGCGCTCGGCGTCCTGCTCGCGCTCGCGCTAGGCCTCTACGGGCGCACGCGACCGGTGCGTCTTGTCGCGACGGCGTCCACGGTGCCCCTCGCGGCGCTGCTGTACTTGAGCTTCAGCCGGGGGGCGTGGATCGGGCTCGGCGTGGGGTTGATGGTCGCCATCGCGTTGGATCCGCATCGCGTCCGTCTCGTGACCTTCGTGCTCGCGGTCTCGGTGCCGGCGATCGTCTGCATCGCACTCGTTTCGCGCGAGGAGTTGCTGACGACTGATCAACCGCTGGAGGGCCTCGACGTGACCGCCGCGGGAATGCGAGCGCTGTTCTGGATCTTTGCGCTCACCTGCGCATCCGGAGGGCTCGCATGGCCGGCGAGAGTGGCTGCACGACGGGCGGCGCGTAGCGGTGTGGCAGCCCGCGTCGTGAACCTCGGGGTTCCGCTCCTGCTGGTTGCAGCCCTCGCCGTGCCGGTCGTCGCTTTCGGGGGGCCGAGCCGGGCCATCGCCGAGTTCCAAGAGCGCTTCTCCGCGCCTCCGAGTGCTGGGTTCGAAGGCAACTCCAGGCTCTTCGACTTGTCGGGAAACAGGCGCGGAGAGCTGCTCGCAGTTGCCTGGGATGCGGCTCTGGAACGGCCCATAACAGGCCACGGGGCTGGTGCGTTCGAGTACCTCTGGTACGAGCGTCGGACGACGCACGATACGGTCCGCGACGCGCACTCCCTCTATGCCGAAGCCTTCGCGGAGCTCGGCGGCGTTGGTCTGCTTCTGCTGGTTGCCACGCTCGCGACGCCGTTCGCGGCTGCCTTCAGGAGCAGGCAGACGAGCCTCGTGCCACTCACGACAGGAGGTTTCGCCGCCTGGGTCGCACACAGTGCCATCGACTGGCACTGGGAAGTCGTCGCCGTCACGCTGGCCGCGTTCCTCTGCGCGGCCATCCCGCTCGTAATGGCCCGGCGAGGCCAGCCGCGGCCGCTCTCGGGCCGTGCCACGGTGGTCGTCGTTGCCGCTGGCATTGCACTCTCGATCGCGGCCGTGGTCAGCCTAGTGGGGAACCAGGCGCTCTTCGCGAGCCAGGAGGCGCTGGCCCGCAACGAGCCGGCCGAGGCGACCGAGCACGCCCGCCGCGCCCGGACGCTGCTGCCCTGGTCGGCCGAGCCGCACCTCGCCCTGGGCGACGCTCGGGCCGCACTCGGCGATCGCGAAGGGGCCCTGCGGGCCTACCGGGACGCGGTGGAGACCAACCCGCGGAGCTGGGTGGCCTGGCTGCACCTCGCGCAGGTCGCACGTGGGCGCGAGCGCGAGGCCGCGTACGCGCGCGTGCACGAGCTCAACCCACGTGAGGGCAGCCTGCCGGGCGAGGGTGCCGACCCCCGGCCCTGACGGCTACTGGCTCTTGCTTCGCTCTCGCCGCCGCAGCGCGATGCCGAGCGCCACGAGCGCGCCGCCCACGACCACCGTGCCGAGCAACGACAGGCCGGTGTTCGGAAGCGCGGACTCGTCGCTCGCCGCCTCGACCGCCGGCTGCTGCTGCGAGACCTGCACGCCCTTCACCTGCGAGCCGTACTGATCCGACGCCGAGGACTGCGGGCCCTGCGCGTAGGCAAGGCCGCCGAGGGCGACGAACAGCCCGAGCACGAAGACGAGGTACGCCGTCGCGAAGAGAACTCTGGATGTGCGGATGCCCATTCCCCTACCTCCCTTCCCCAGCATACGGGGCCGGGAAACGGCCCGCAACCGGCCGAAGGTCGAGTCTTACCGGGTCGGCGCCGCTCACGCCGGCGTGGCCGGCCACTCTGGCCGGTCGCGGAGCCGGGCCAGGTCCTCGTCTCCGACGGCGAGCTCGGCGAGGTCCGGCCGCAGCTCGAGCGCGCGCCGCAGGTGCTCGAGCGCCTCCTCGTCGCGTCCGGCGAGCGCCTCCGCGCAGGCGGCGTTGTAGAGCGTCGCCGGGTGGTCCGGGCGCCGCTCGAGGGCTGCGCGCAGCTCGTCCGCGTACGCGTCGACGTCTCCCGCGGCCCGGTGCCGCTCGGCCGCGAAGAAGTCCTCCCACGGGGACGGTTCGTAGGCGCCGCCGCGCGGGCCGCCCACTGCGAGCACGGCCGTGTCCGGCTCGGCGGCGACCGCGTGCCGGCTGATGCCCGGCTCGTGCACGAAGACGATCGTCCCGGCCGGCGCGTCGAGCGTCTCGCCGTCCAGCTCGAACGTCGCGCGCCCGGCGAGGACGAGGTACACCTCCTCGTGGCCGAGCGCGCTCTCCGTGTGCTCCTCGACCACGTCGTCGCCGGCGCGCGGGGCGACGTACGCGTTGATCCCGAAGGCGCCCACGTCCAGCGTGCGCCTGACGGGACGCCAGAGCAGCCGACCCTGCACGACCGGGATCGGCTCGATCTCGTCCAGCCGCACGCTGCGCCAGCCCGCCGCCACCTGCCGACTCTACCCGCGGCCGAGCTACGACGGGCGCGAGCCGAGGGTGACGGCGAGCGTGACGCGGCGGCCGTCCCGGAGCACGGTCAGCTCGACGACGTCACCTGGCCGGTGCTCGTCCACCGCGCTCTGCAGCTCCGCGCTCGTGGCGATCTCGCGCCCGGCGAACGCGACGATGACGTCGCCGCCGGCCGGCAGGCTCTCCCCGTCCACGAGGCGCGCGCCGGTGGCCGGCCGCAGCCCGGCCTCGTCCGCGGGCGTGCCGCTGCGCACGTCCGTCACCGCCACGCCTTCGGGCACGGTCACCATGGTGATCCCGAGGTACGCGTGCTCGACCTGGCCGGACGCGACGAGCTGCCGGACGATGGTGCGGACGGTGTCCGAGGGGATCGCGAACCCGACCCCGTCGTTGCCGCCCGACTCAGACTCGATCTGGGCGTTCACGCCCACGACCCGGGCCCGCTCGTCGAGCAGGGGCCCGCCCGAGTTGCCGTGGTTGATGGCGGCGTCCGTCTGGATGGAGCTCGTGATCGTGTACCCGTTCGGTGCCCGCATCTGCCGGTCGAGCGCGCTCACGATGCCGCTCGTCACCGTCCCCTCGAGGCCGAACGGGCTGCCGATTGCCACCACCGGATCGCCGACGCGCAGCCGCGAGGAGCTGCCGAGCCGGAGCGGATGGAGCTTCGCCGCCGGCGCGGCGACGTCCAGCACCGCGAGGTCGGTCGAGGCGTCCACGCCCACGATCTCGGCCTCGTACGCCGTGCCGTCCCAGAAGCGGACGGAGACGGGACCGCCGCCGGCCACGACGTGCTGGTTCGTGACCACGTGGCCCTGGGCGTCGAGCACGAAGCCGGACCCTTGCGCCCGGCCCTCCTGCCCGAGCCCGGAGGAGCCGCCCGCGGCCGTGATCTCGACGACGCCACGGTGCGTGCGGGCATGGATCTCCGCGACGCCGAGCCCCTGCCCGCTCGCCGTCCGCTCGCTCCCCGTGACCGGCACCTCGCGCACGACCGTGCCGCCGTCGCCGGCCAGCAGGGCAAACGCGCCGGCGCCGGCCAGGGCGCCGGCACCGAGCGCCGCCAGCAGGGCGCCGAGGAGGAGGGGAAGACGCGTTGGCGAGGTCATCGGAAGCTCCTTTCAGGGTTTCCCGGCGAGCCTCGCGGCCACTCCTAAGCGGACGCTGAGATCGCTCTAAGAACTCGCTAAGAGCGACCGCGCGGGTGGGGGCCCACCCGCACAATGGACGCGTGGACGTCCTGGTCGTGGACGACGAGCGGGCGGTGCGCGACTCCCTGCGGCGCGCGCTCGAGCTCGAGGGCTACGGCGTGGAGCTGGCCGAGGACGGGGAGCAGGCGCTCGCCCGGCTCGCCCGCGCGCCGCGCCCGGACGCCGTCCTGCTCGACGTGCTCATGCCCGGCGTGGACGGCTTGGAGGTCTGCCGGCGCCTGCGTGCGGCCGGGGACGCGGTCCCCGTGCTCATGCTCACGGCACGCGCCGAGGTGGACAGCCGCGTCGCGGGCCTCGACGCTGGCGCCGACGACTACCTCCCGAAGCCGTTCGCCCTCGCGGAGCTGCTCGCCCGGCTGCGCGCGCTGCTCCGGCGTGCTGGGAACGGCGCCGCTCCCGGAGAGCTCCTGCGCTTCGCCGACCTCGAGCTCGACCCGGGAACGCGCGAGGTGCGCCGCGGCGGGGAGCCGCTGGAGCTGACCCGTACCGAGTTCGCGCTGCTCGAGCTCTTCCTGCGCAACCCGCGCCAGGTGCTCACCCGCTCCCTGATCTACGACCGCGTGTGGGGCTACGACTTCGGGCCCAGCTCCAACTCGCTCGACGTGTACATCGGGTACCTGCGCCGCAAGACCGAGGAGGGCGGGCGGCCGCGCCTCGTCCACACGGTCCGCGGCGTCGGATACGCGCTGCGGGAGCGATGAGCTTCCGCGCGCGCATCGCGGTCGCCGCCGCCGTGGCCGTCGCGCTGGCCGTGGCGCTCGCCTCGGTGCTCGCCTACGTCGCCGTGCGGGCCGAGCTCCGCGGCCAGGTGGACGAAACGCTGCGCCGGCGCGCGGCCGAGATCGCCCGCGTGCCGCTGGCGGAGATCCAGGGCCCGGGGGGCCACGCCTACCTGGGTCTCCATCGCGGCTTCGGGGAGGCGAGCACGTACGTGCAGCTCGTGAAGGCGGACGGCACGATCCTGCGCCAGCCGCTCGACCGTCTCGACCTGCCCGCGAGCGACGACGCGCTCGCCCTCGCGAACGAGGCCGTCGACACGGAGCTCCTGTTCGAGGACGCGAGGGTGGGCGGGACGCACGTCCGCGTGCTGAGCGTCGCCTACGGGCCGGGCTACGTCGTCCAGATCGCCCGCTCGCTCGCGGAGGCAGACGACGCGCTCGCACGCCTGCGCGTCCTCCTCGGGCTGGTCGCCCTGGGCGGGATCGGGCTCGCGGGCGGGCTCGGACTTGCCGTCTCCGGGGCCGCGCTCGCGCCCGTGCGCCGGCTCACCGGGGCCGCGGAGCGGGTGAGCGCGACGGGCGACCTGAGCGAGCGGATCGCGGTCGACGGGCGCGACGAGCTGAGCCGGCTGGCAGGGAGCTTCAACGCCATGCTCGGGGCGCTCGAGTCGTCCAGGCGGGCGCAGCGGCAGCTCGTCGCGGATGCCTCGCACGAGCTGCGCACCCCGCTCACCAGCTTGCGGACGAACATCGAGGTGCTCGCCGGCGACCACTCGCTTCCGCCCGGGGAGCGGGAGCGCCTGCTCGCGGACGTGGTCGAGCAGCTCGACGAGATGACGACCCTCGTCGCCGAGCTGATCGAGCTCGCGCGAGCCGAGCAGCAGGCCCTCGTCTCGCCCTCGGCGCTGGAGCCGGTACGGCTGGACGCGGTGGCGGCGGACGCGCTTGCGCGGGCGCGCCGGAACCGCCCCGGCGTGCGCTTCCAGACCGACCTCGCACCCTCAGTCGTGCGCGGGATCCCGGAGGCGCTCGAGCGGGCGATCGGGAACCTGCTCGACAACGCGGCCAAGTGGAGCCCGCCCGAGGGCGAGGTCAGCGTCCACGTGGCCCGCGGGCGGGTCGTCGTGCGCGACCGCGGGCCCGGGATCGCCGACGAGGACCTGGCGCACGTGTTCGACCGCTTCTACCGGGCCCGAAACGCCCGCGGGCTGCCCGGATCCGGTCTCGGCCTGGCGATCGTGCGGCAGGTGGCCGAGGCCCACGGAGGCGCTGTCTCCGCCGAGCGCGCCGAGGGCGGCGGGACGCGGATCGTGCTCGAGCTGCCCGAGCTCGCGACGGCGGGTAGCGGGCCTCGTCTTTAGGCAGTTCTTAGACGCCTCTCAGCGTGCTCTCAGGCCACGGCGGTTCGCTCTCCCTGCCACCGACGAAAGGGGGTCCTGCGATGAAGAAGATGCGCACGTTCAAGGTCGCCGCGAGCGTGGCGGCAGCCGGCGCGGTCGCCGGGGGCGGAGCTGCGCTCGCCGCCTCGGACGGCTGGTCGCCCGCGGGCGAGACGAATGCCGTGCTCGAGGAGGCGGCCGAGGAGCTCGGCGTCGAGCCTGCGCGGCTTCGCGAGGCGCTGCGGAACGCGCTCGAGAGCCGCCTCGAGGCGGCAGTCGCGGACGGGCGCCTCGACGCCGAGCGCGCGCAGGCGCTCGAGGAGCGGCTGCGCGCGGGCGAGCTTCCGCTCTTCGGCGTCCCCGGGCACGGCCACGGCCTCCGGCTCCACGGGCCGCACCGCATCCTCGACGAGGCGGCGTCGTTCCTCGGGCTCGAGGAGGGCGAGCTGCGCGACCGCCTGGCAGCGGGCGAGACGCTCGCCGAGATCGCGCGCGACCAAGGGAAGGCCGTGGACGCGCTCGTGGACGCGCTCGTCGCGGACGGCCAAAAGCGCCTCGAGGAGGCGGTCGCGAGCGGCCGCCTGACGCGCGCGCAGGCGGACCAGCTCGCCGCCGGGCTGAGCGAGCACGTGGAGTCGCTCGTCCGCGGGGAGCACGTCGGCCCGCGTCTCCGCTTCGAGGAGGGCGCGCCCTTCGGGGGGCCCCACGGGCACCGGGGGCCACCGCCCTGGACCGACGGCCCGCACGCGTGATCCCCTCCCTCCCTCGTTCGAGGGATGCTCCCTCGTTCGGGTGGGGTACCTCGTTCGAGGGATTGCGTCCCTCGAACGCGTGAGTACAAGGAGAGAGGGGAGAGGGGAAGGGAGCCGCGCGCCCGCCTCGGCGGGCGCGCGGCAGAACCGCCCCGAACCCACGGGCGGGGCGGTCGTCCCCCTCCCCCGAACGTGCGTGTGCGGAGGTGCGCGCTCAGGGCTCCCAGGCCTCGCCGCCCGTGTCCCACCCGACGAGGACGTGGCCGGCGAGCAGCTCCACGACGCGTGCGAGGAGGGCCGTGTCGGCCCCTCCCTCCACGCGCAGCTCCCCCACCAGGTCGCCCTGGAAGCGCACGGGCAGCGCGGTGAGCTCTCCGCCCGCGTGCTCGCCGGCCTCCGGACCCAGGCGCAGCGCCCCCTCCTCGAGGAAGGCGATCCCCGCCCAGGAGATGCCCGGCTCGGTCGCGAGGAGCCGCACGGCCCCCCGCAGGGCGTCGTCCGGCTCGCGGTCGCCTCCCAGGAGCTCGGCGAGGCTGGCGAGGAGCCGGTCGCTCACTCCTCGAGGTCCGCGCCCTCGAAGGCGCGGAGAACGGCCCGCAGCGACTCCGGGACCGGCGTCGGGCGCCGGCTGCCGAGGTCGACCAGGACGAGCGTCTGCGTCGCCGTCACCATGAGCGTGTCGTCGGGCAGGCGGTAGGCGGCGCACTCGTACGTTACGCTCGAGCGCCCGATGCGTCGGACGCGCACGAACGACTCGATGAGGTCGTCGAAGCGGGCGGGAGCGTGGTACTCGACGTTCGAGGCGCGCATGACGAACTCCGCTCCGTCGAAGCGCATGCCGCCTCCCAGATGGCGGTGGTACTCGGTGCGCGCGTGGTCGAAGTAGGGCAGGTAGCGGCCGTAGTAGACGACACCCTGGGCGTCCGTGTCCGAGAACCACACGCGCGAGAGCGCCGAGTACTTGAACGGCGGGCGCCGGTCGGTGACGCGGCCGAGCTCGAGGACGTCCGTCACGGGGCGATCCTAGAGCCGCCCGTGGCGGCGCAGGACGCCGAGGAGCGCGTCGGGGTCGAGGGCGGGGACGGTCACCCCGCGACGCCCGGTCATCGTCTCGGCGGCGAGGAGCGCGTTCACGATCGCCTCCTCCGTCGCCTCGATCGCGGCGTAGAAGAGCTCGTTCATCCGCTCGTTCGGGAGCATGCGCACGCTCTCGGCGACCCGCTGCGTGGAGAGCGCGAGCAGGAGGTCGCCGCTCGAGTCTTCGCCGGCGCCTCCCGTGCGCCCGATCCCGAGCGCGGCGCGCCGCGCGAGGCGCTCGCACTGGTGGGGGAGCAGCGGCGCGTCGGTGGCGACGAGCACGATGATCGACCCCTGCGGCTCGCGCGGGGGCGGGAGGAGCTCCCGTCCCACCGGGACGCCGGAGACGGTCAGGCGGCTCGCCCGGCCGTGGTTCGCCTGGACGAGGACGCCCACGAGGTGCTCGCCCGCCCGGCGGGAGGCGGTTCCGATGCCGCCCTTCCAGCCGTGGCAGATCATCCCCGTCCCGCCGCCCACGTTCCCCTCCGCGACCGGGCCTCCGGAGGCCGCGGCGAGCGCCTCGCGGGCGTGCTCGGGGCGGACGTGGAAGCCGTTCACGTCGTTCAGGACGCCGTCCCAGGTCTCCGCGACCACGGGCAGCGACCAGGGGCTCCCGTCCTCCTCTTGCGCGGCGGCGATCAGCCCCTCGTGCACGGCGCCCACGCTGTGCGTGCTCGTGAGCCCGATCGGGGTCGTCAGGAGCCCCGACTCGCGCACCCACTCGAGCCCCGTCATCTCTCCGTTCCCGTTCAGGCGGAAGGGCGCCGCGAAGGCCGGTAGCGGCGGCACGACGACGGTCACGCCGGTGCGTACGTCCGCGCCTTCGACGAGCGTGCGGTGGCCGACGCGGACCCCGGCCACGTCCGTGATCGCGTCGAGCGGGCCCGGCTCGAGCTCGCCGAGGACGATGCCGAGCTCGCGCGCCCTCATGCCCGGATGAGCGCGAGCACCTCCTCGCGCTTCTCCTCGAGCAGGGCCTCGGAGAGGGCCTCCAGGTTGAGTCGCAGGAGCGGCTCGGTGTTCGACGGGCGCACGTTGAAGTGCCAGTCGTCGAAGTCCACCGAGATCCCGTCCAGGTGCGAGATGCGCCCGCCCTGGGCCTCGTAGTGCTCCTTCAGCTCCTGCAGCTTCAGCGCCACGTCGGCCACGGGGGTGTTGATCTCGCCGCTCAGGAAGTAACGGCTGCGCAACGGCTCGAGCAGCTCCGAGAGCTTGCGGCCGCGCCGCGAGAGGAGGTCGAGCATGAGCAGGAAGGGCACGACGCCGGAGTCGGCCTGCGAGAAGTCGCGGAAGTAGTAGTGCGCCGAGACCTCGCCGGCGAAGACGGCGCCCTCCTTGCGCATGCGGTGCTTGATGAACGCATGCCCGACGCGGTTGACGAGCGGGACGCCTCCCGCGCGCTCGATCGCCTCCGGCACGGCCCGGCTCGCGCGCACGTCGTAGATCACCTTGCCGCCCGGCTCCCGCTCCAGGATCGCCTCGGCGAGGAGGGCGGTCACGAAGTCGCCGGGCACGAACTCGCCGCGGTCGTCCACGAAGAAGCAGCGGTCGGCGTCCCCGTCGTAGGCGACGCCGAGGTCGGCGCCCTCCTCCCGCGTGCGGCGGACGATGAACTCGCGGTTCTCGGGCAGCAGCGGGTTCGGCTCGTGGTTGGGGAAGGACCCGTCCGGCTCGAAGTAGCAGCGCACGACGTCGAGCCGCGGGAGGCGCTCCAGGACGGGCGGGAGCATGACCCCGGCCATGCCGTTGGCTGCGTCCACGACCACGCGCAGGGGCGCGATCCGGTCGGGCTCGACGAAGGAGAGCACCTTGGCCACGAACCCGGGCCAGACGTCCTCGGTGCGCACCTCGCCGCGCCTCGCGGGGGGCGGGAACTCGCCGCGCGCGAGCTCCCGGATCTCGGCCAGCCCCGAGTCGCCGCCGACGGGCAGCGCTCCTCGGCGGACGATCTTCATCCCCGTGTCGTCGCGCGGGTTGTGCGAGGCGGTGACGCAGATGCCGCCGTCGAGGCCGAGCTCGCCGACGGCGTAGTAGACCATCTCCGTCCCCACGAGCCCGAGGTCGAGCACCTCCGCGCCGCCGTCCGCGGCGCCCTCGATGGTTGCGGCGGCCATGGCCGGCGAGGACAATCGCATGTCGCGGCCGACCGCGAGCGTGCGCGGCTCGAAGTGCTCGACCACGGCTCGCCCGATCCGGTACGCGCCGTCCTCGTCGAGCTGCGTCGGGTAGCGGCCCCGCACGTCGTAGGCCTTGAAGACGGAGGGATCGAGCACGGAGAAGGATGCTAGATGCCCTCCCGCGGCGGGGATGGAGGTGGGGTGGAGCGTCGTTTCTAGACTGCACGCATGGAGCGCAAGCTCGCCACCGTCCTCTTCGTCGACCTCGTGGACTCGACCGCGCTCGTCGCGAGCGCCGACCCGGAGGTCGTGCGCCGCCGCGTGACCGAGTTCTTCGAGCACGTCTCGCGCTGCGTCGAGCTCCACGGCGGGATCGTGGAGAAGTTCGCCGGCGACGCCGTGCTGGCCGCGTTCGGAGTCCCGCAGACGCACGAGGACGACGCGCAGCGCGCGGCTCGGGCCGCGCTGGCCATGCGGGAGGCGGTCGCCGAGCTCGGCCTCGAGGCCCGGATCGGGATCGAGGCGGGGGAGCTCGTGGTGGACAGCTCGGAGTCGACGTTCGCCACGGGCGAGGCGGTGAACCTGGCCGCGCGCCTGCAGCAGGCGGCACGGCCCGGGGAGATCCTCGTCGGGCCGACGGCGTATCGGCTCGCCGCGAGCTGCTTCGTGGCCGAGGAGGCGGGCCCGCTCGACGTGAAGGGCATCGGGTCGCCGCTGCGCGCGTGGCGGCTCCTCGAGGTGCTCGAGGGATCGGGTCGCCCGCGCGGCCCGCGCGCGCCCCTGGTCGGGCGCGAGGCGGAGCTCGAGCTGCTCGAGAACACGTTCGCGCGCACGGTGCGCGACCGCCGCGCGCACCTCTTCACCGTCTACGGCGAGCCCGGCGTGGGGAAGAGCCGCCTGGCGCGCGAGTTCCTGGACGGCGCCGAGCGCGCCAGCTCGCTCATCGGCCGCGCGCTGCCGTACGGGGAGGGCATCACCTACTGGCCGCTCGCGGAGATGATCAAGGCCGCGGCCGGCATCTCCGACGACGACCCGCTCGAGGAGGCCTTCGAGAAGCTCCGCGAGTGCTGCGCCGAGGAGGCGGTGGCGGACGTGCTCGCGCTCGCCTCCGGGCTGCTCGAGGCGCTCGAGGGCGAGCGCAGCCCGCAGGAGATCGCGTGGGCTGCGGGAGAGGTGTTCGAGCGCCTCGCGGACGTGCAGCCGCTCCTCCTGCTCTTCGAGGACATCCACTGGGCCGAGGAGCCCTTGCTCGACCTGATCGAGCACCTCGCCGACCGCGTGCGCGCCCCGCTCCTGATCGTCTGCCTCGCACGGCCGGAGCTCCTGGACACGCGGCCGGGGTGGGGAGGCGGACGCGTGCGCTCGACGTCCATCGAGCTCGAGCCGCTCTCTGCGCGGGAGAGCCGGCTGCTCGTGGAGAAGCTCCTCGGCGAGCTCGCGGGGACGGCGCTCGAGGCCCCGCCGTCGCTTCCCGACGACGTGCTGGAGCGCGCGGAGGGGAACCCGCTCTTCGTCGAGGAGACCGTGCGCATGCTCCTCGAGTCCGGATCGGGAGACAGCCGCCCCGACCGGGTGCCGGACACGCTGCAGGCGCTCATCGCCGCCCGCATCGACCAGCTCCCGACGCAATCGAAGGCGCTCCTACAGCGCGCGTCGGTCGTCGGGCGCGTTTTCTGGCGCGGCTCGATCGCGCACCTCTCGCCCGACCTCGAGGACGTGGACACGCTGCTCGACGACCTGCTCGCGCGCGAGTTCGTCTTGCGCGAGGCGCGCTCCTCCATCTCCGGCGAGGCCGCGTTCCGCTTCAAGCACCTCCTCATCCGCGAGGTCGCGTACGCCGGTCTCGCGAAGCTCGCGCGCGCCCAGTTCCACGCCCGCTTCGCGGAGTGGCTCGCGGAGCGGACGGGCGAGGAGCTCGTCGAGATCCGTGCCTACCACCTCGACCAGGCCGTCGAGCTGCTCGTGGAGCTGGAGGGCGCGGCGCCGGACGCGCTCGCGCAGGAGACGGCGGGCGCGCTCCTGAAGGCGGCCAAGCGCGCGATCGCGCGCGAGGCGTACGCGAACGCGCGCAAGCTCGCCCTGCGCGCGCTCGAGCTGCGGCCGACCCTGAGCGCCCGCTACGTCGCCGCCCGCGCCGCCTGGCGGCTGCAGGACTGGACGGCCGTCAAGGTGGAGATGGAGAAGGTCCGCGAGCAGGCGCACGAGCAGGAGGAGCACGTCCTCGAGGCGCTCGCCCTGACCGCGCTCGGCGAGGCCACGCTCAAGCGCGAGGCGCAGACGGAGCCCGCGCGCCGCCTCGTGGACGAGGCGCTCGAGCTCCTGTCGCGCAGCCACGAGCCCGCGGCGGAGTTCGACGCCCTGACGGTGCGCGCGACCGTGGGCGCCTGGCGGGGGAACATGGACGAGGCCGCGCGCTTCATGGAGCGGGCGTACGGGCGCGCGCTGGACGCCGGGCGCAAGGACCTGCAGACGCTCGCCGCTCAGTCGCTGGCCCAGATCCACATCCTCCGGCTCGAGCTCGACGAGGCGGAGCTCCTCCTGACCCGGGCGCTCGAGCTCGCCGGCGAGAGCGGGAGCGTGCGGGCGCGCGTCGGCGCAACGCTCGCCTACGCCTGGTTCCTCGTGGTCAAGGGCGAGCTGGACGCGGCGGAGACTCTGCTCGAGGAGGTCCGCGCCTCCACGGCCGAGCTCGGCGTGGAGCCGGCGCACGCGGCTGCGCTCGCCCGTCTGGGGTGGGTCGCCCGCCGCCGCGGCGATCTCAAGCGCGCGGAGAAGCTCCTGCGCGAGGCGCACCGGATCGTCTCGGCGCGGGGCGACCGGGGGCCGCTCCCGGACCTGCAGGCCGCGCTCGCGGAGGTCCTGGCCGACGTCGGCAAGCTGGACGAGGCCGAGCGTCTCGCGCTCGAGGCGACCGAGGGCGCGAGCCACGACGACGTCTCGGCCCGCGTGGCCGCCTCGGCCGCGCTCGGCACGGTGCGCGGCGCGCAGGGGCGCGACGAGGAGGCCGAGGAGCTGCTCGCGTTCGCGGTCTCGCTCGCCCGCGAGAGCGCGTTCGCGGCGAACGAGATCGAGCCGCTCGAGCGCCTCGCCGGCTTCCTGCGCGAGCGGGGGCGGGAGGGAGACGCGAGCCGTTACGAGGCGCGGCTCGCGGAGCTCTCCGCTCCGCCCTCGAGCACCGCCCGGATCGCCTGACTGGACGCCTCGTCCGGCGACTCCGAGATGACGGTCGCCGGCCGCTCGAAACGGGCGAGCGCGTCGCGCAGCGGCTCCGCGCGCAGCGTGCCCTCGCCGTAGGGCAGGTGCCTCGTCTCGTTGCGGTTCGCGTACGCGATGTCGGAGAAGTGGACATGGAAGGGCGCTCCGGGCGGCAGGACCTCGTCCGCCCCCGCAAGCGCGTCCGCGAAGGGCTCCACTCCCACGTACGCGCCGTCGCTCGTCGCGTGCAGGTGCGCGAAGTCGAGCACCGGACGCACCCACCCGACCCGGCGCGCGATCTCGAGCACGTCGTCGAGCGACCCCAGGTCGCGCACGCGCCCCATGACCTCGACCCCGAAGGGGACTGCGCGACCCTTCCCCTCCAGCCGCTCCCGGAGCGTGGCGAGCTGTTCCACGACGGCGGCGATCGCGTCCTCCCGCGAGCGCCCGAGCAGGAACCCGGGATGGAAGACGACGAGCTCGGCGCCGCTCGCCGCGGCGATGCCGGCGCTGCGGTCGAGCGCGCCCACGGCGGAGGTGAACTTGCGGCCGCTCGGCTCCAGGTGCCCCATGAAGCCGAAGAGCGGAGCGTGCACGGAGAGCGCGAGCCCGTTCTCGCGCGCGAGCTCGCCGAGCCGCTCCGCGAACGGGTAGTCCATCCAGAAGCCGCTCTCGAAGTCGATCTCGCACGCGCGGTACCCGCGCGCCAGGAGCAGCTCGACGGCCTCCTCGGGCGACTCCCGGGAGGGCAGGCGAGCAGGCCCCACGCGGACGGTCGCCACGCGGCCATCGTAGAGCGACGCGATGTGATTGGCTCCCGGTCGTGAAGGCGACGATCCTGCTGGCCGACTACGCGGTGGTCGCCGACGGGAAGCTGACCATCGTCGGGGGCGGCTGGTCGCAGACGGGGCCGGAGCCCGTCCCGTTCGGGATCGCGCTCCTCATCCAGGTGCCGTGGGACCAGGCGAACACGCCGCACACGTTCCAGGTCGAGCTCGTGGACGCGGACGGCGCCCCCGTCTCCTTCGAGACGGACGAGGGCGAGGAGCAGCCGGTCGCCTTCGGCGGCGACTTCGAGGTCGGCCGCCCGCCGGGGATCAAGCCGGGCACGCCGCTCGACTTCCCGGTGGCCGTGAACTCGACGCCGCTGCCGCTCGAGCCCGGCCGCTACGAGTGGCGCCTCACGATCGACGGCGAGTCGCGGAGCGACTGGACGCTGCCCTTCACCGTCCGCAGCGAGGAAGCCGCCTAGCGGCGCACCGAGGGGCTACGACGGGCGCCCCGGCTGCGGCCGCGGTCCGTCCGATCGCCTGCGTACGCTCGGACGCGTGTCCCGCAGGCCTACCCGCATCGACCTGCTCGAGCTCGACATCGACCTCCGCCTCGCCGACCTCTGGCGAGAGGCGGTGGACGTCGCCGACTGGAACCTCGAGGTCGTCGCCGCGTTCATCCGCGCGGCCTACGGCAAGGGCTACTGCGACGCCCTGACCGAGGAGTCGCCCGGCTCCCTGTGCGTCGACCACGGGTACCGCATGCCCGAGCGGCGGGCGCGCGAGCGCGAGCGCGACGCCGCGTAGCCTGCACGCGGCGCGGCCGCGCGCTCCTTCCGAGCCGCCCGGGACACGCCCCGCTCGGCCGCCGCGCGGGGGGCGGGCTCGACCGGAAGCTGGAGCGGGCCGGCGTGCGGGCGTCACGCGCGGCGCCAGCCGGCGTGACCGCCTCTCGGTCAGGCATCTAGACTTCGGGCGTGGCGCGCAGCGGAAGCCCAGCCCGGCTCGTCATCGCCCTCTCGGTCGCCGCCGTGCTCGCGGTCTTCCTCCTGTACACGTCCATCGCGGGCGGGGGCAACCCCTCCCTCGCGCCCAGCGAGCTCGCCGGCCGCAGCGGGAAGGTCCAGCTCGCCGGCCTCGTGGTCGGGCCGGTGCGCGGGGACGCGCACGCGGGCGGGCTCCGCTTCGGGCTGCGCGACATCGAGGGCTCCTCGCGCGTGGTCGTGCCCGTGCGCTACACGGGCTCCGTGCCCGACCTGTTCAAGACCGGGCGCCACATCGTCCTCGACGGGCGGCTGCGCAACGGCGTCTTCGTCGCCGAGCCGGGCTCGATGATCACGAAGTGCCCGTCGAAGTACGCTCCCAAGCGGAGCGGCGACCCCGCCTGACGGGGCGCCATGTCGGAGCTCGGTCGCGCCGCACTCGCCGTCACGCTCGGGCTGTCCGTGTACGCCCTCGTGGCCGGCGCTGCGGCCGCGCGCCTCGGGCGCCGGCGGCTTGCGCTCTCGGCCCGGAACGCCCTCGTCGCCGCGTTCGGCACCACGGCGGTCGCCTCCGCGGTGCTGCTGGCGGCCCTCCTCCGCAACGACTTCTCGTTCCGCTACGTGGCGGACACGACGAGCCGCGACCTGCCGACCGCGTACACGATCTCGGCCTTCTGGGGCGGGCAGGAGGGGTCGCTCCTGCTCTGGCTCCTCGTCCTGACCGGGTTCGCCGCGGTTGCGGTCAGCCTGAACCTCCGCTGGGCGCGCGACCTCGTCGTGTGGACGGTGCCGGTCTTCGGCGCGGTGGCAACCTTCTTCGCCTTCCTGCTCGTCGCCGTGGCCAGCCCGTTCGCGACCCAGGCGGCGCCGCCGGACGGGGCGGGCATGACGCCGAGCCTGCAGAACCCGTACATGCTCGCCCACCCACCGCTCCTCTACCTCGGCTACGTCGGCCTGACCGTGCCGTTCGCGTTCGCGCTCGCCGCGCTCCTCTCCGGGCGCACGGACGAGCGCTGGCTCGTCGCGACCCGCCGCTTCACGCTCGTCGCGTGGACGGCGCTCGGGATCGGGCAGCTGCTCGGCGCGCACTGGGCGTACGTCGAGGTGGGGTGGGGCGGCTACTACGCCTGGGACCCGGTCGAGAACGCGGCGCTCATGCCCTGGCTCGCGGCGACCGCGTTCCTGCACTCGGTGCTGATCCAGGAGAAGCGCGGGATGCTGCGCATCTGGAACGTCCTGCTCGTGATCGCGGCGTTCGCGCTCTCGCTCTTCGGGACCTTCCTCACCCGCTCGGGCGTCGTGAACTCCATCCACTCCTTCACGCAGAGCTCCATCGGGCCGTGGTTCCTCGCCTTCATCGCCGTGACCGTGGCCGTCTCCGCGGCCATCGTCTGGCGGCGGCTGCCGCTCCTGCGCTCGCCCACGCGGCTCGAGTCGCCGCTCTCGCGGGAGGCCGCGTTCCTCTACAACAACCTGCTCCTGCTCGCGCTCTGCCTCACCATCCTGTGGGGCGTCGTCTACCCGCTGCTCTCGGAAGCGGTGAGAGGCGAGGCGGTCGTGCTCGGGCGTTCCTACTTCGACTTCTTCCTGCGCGCCTTCGGCCTGCCGCTCCTTTTGCTGATGGGGATCGGGCCGCTCGTCGCCTGGCGGCGGGCCTCGCTGCGCAGCCTCGCCACCACCTTCCGCTGGCCCACGGCGACGGCGCTCGTCGCCGGCCTCGTCCTGCTCCTCTTCGGCGCCGGCAGCTCCGTGCCGGGCCTGATCGCGTACACGTTCTGCGCCTTCGTGGTCGCCACCATCGTGCTCGAGTTCGCGCGCGGGACGGCCGCCCGCAAGGCGCTCGGGGCAGGCTCCTGGCCGGGCGCGTTCGCCTCGCTGATCGCCCGCAACCGGAGGCGCTACGGCGGCTACGTCGTGCACGCGGCGGTCGTGCTGCTCGCCGTCGGCGTGACCGGATCGAGCGCGTTCGACAGCGTCGCCGAGGCCCGGCTGCGGCCGGGGGAGACGATGCGGATCGCCGACTACACGCTCCGCTACGAGTCGCGCAGCGAGCGGCAGGCGGAGAACGCCACGGAGCTGCGCGCGCTCCTCTCCGTGCGACGCGGCGACCGCGACCTGGGCACGCTCGAGGCCGGCAAGAACGCGTACACGGTCGAGCAGCAGGTCTCGAACGAGGTCGGGATCCGCAGCGACCGGCTCACCGGGGAGGACCTGTTCGTCATCGCCGAGCAGATGGACCCCGACGGCACCGTCTACTTCCGCGTGTTCGTGAAGCCGCTCGTCAACCTCATCTGGGTCGCCGGCCTCGTGTTCCTCGCCGGGTCCGCGATCGCTCTCTGGCCGGACGCGCGCGAGCAGCGCCGGCTCGTGGAGCGCGCGCGCCAGATCGGCGTCCCGGCGACGCGGTGACTCTCGCCCTCGTGCTGGCCGCGGCCCTCGCGGTCGCCTGCGTGCTCGCCGTCGCGCTCCCCTTCCTGCGCGAGCCCGAGCCGGAGTCGGATACCCTCGCCCCGCTCGACGAGGCAGACCGGCGCCGGCTCGAGCTGCTTGAGGCGCGCGATCGGGCGCTCGCGGCGCTCAAGGAGCTCGAGTTCGACCACCGGACGGGCACGATCGGCGACGAGGACTACCGGGCGCTCGTCGGCTCCCTCCGCCGGGATGCCGCCGCCGCGCTGCGCGCGCTCGAGGACGGGGCGGGGCAGGACGAGCCGGCAGGCGGCCGCCGGGGCGAGACCGCGTCCGGGCGGGCGGTGGAGACGGCAGCGCGCGGGGAGGGACGTCCGCCCCGCGCGCGAACCTCCTGACATGGGCCGGAAGCTCGCCTTCCTGCTCGGTCTCGCGCTCGCGCTGGCGTTCGCCACGCCTGCGGCGGGCGACGACATCGAGGACCGCAAGGCGGCCGTGGACGCCCGCATCGCGCAGCTCCAGTCCGAGATCCAGGCCGCGCAGGAGCGCGAGGGCGTCCTCACCTCCCAGCTCTCCGCGATCCTCGCGGAGCTCCGCGCCGCGCAGGCGGCGGTGGCCGAGGCGCAGGGCAGCCTCGACGTCCTCGAGACGGAGCTCGCCTCCGAGCAGGCGCAGCTGCGGGAACTGAGCGAGACGCTGGCCGAGCAGACGCGCCGGCTGCGCCGGCTGCAGGCGGAGCACCGGCGCGCCGTCGCCGTGCTCGAGGCCCGGGTCCGCGCGATCTACATCGAGGAGCCGCCGGACGTGCTCGCGTTCCTCGTCTCGGCGGAGAGCTTCGACGACGTGATCACGAGCTACGAGCACCTGCGGCGCATCGGGCGCCAGGACCGCCGCATCGCGCGCCAGGTCGGCGCCGCGAAGGCGCGCCTGGCCGGAGAGCGGCGCGCAACCGCGCGGACGCGCAGGCTCGTGGCGGCCTCCGTGGCGGTGATCGCGGCGCGCACGGACGAGGCGCGCGCGGTGCGCGATCGTCTGGCCGCGAGCCGCAACACCCTGGCCGACGCGCGTCAGCTCAAGGCCAGCGCGCTCGCGAGCGTCCGCGAGACCCGCGAGGAGTACCTGCACGAAGTCGACGCCCTCGCGGCGCAGAGCGCCGCCCTGGCGGCTCGCATCCGCGAGGCGGGAAGCAGCTCGACCGGGACCGGCACGCCATCCGCCGCCGGCTTCGTCTGGCCGGTGAACGGCCCCGTGGTCAGCGGCTACGGGATGCGCTGGGGCCGGCTGCACGAGGGCATCGACATCGCGGCCGCCTCGGGCACGCCGATCCGGGCGGCTGCGGCAGGGACCGTGATCCACGCCGGGTGGCTCGGCGGGTACGGGAACCTCGTCGTGGTCGACCACGGCAACGGCCTCTCCACGGCGTACGCGCACGCCTCCGCGATCCTCGTCGGCGTCGGGCAGTCCGTCGCGCAGGGCGAGACGATCGCGCTCGTCGGCTCGACCGGGAACTCCTCTGGCCCGCACCTCCACTTCGAGGTGCGCGTGAACGGCACCGCCGTCGATCCCCTCGGCTACCTCTAGACGCGGCCGCTATGCGGCTTCGGACGCCGCCTGCGGCAGCTCGGTCCCGGCCACGACGTGCAGGTCGGGCAGCGCCCGCCAGCGCTCGTCCAGCCCCAGCCCGTAGCCGGCGAAGAGCTCGTCCGGCACCGTGAAGCCCACGTAGCGGAGCGGGAGGTCGTCCACGAGGCGCCGGTACGGTCGATCGAGGAGCGTGACCGCGCTCAGGCTCGCCGGCCGGCGGAGCGCGAGCGTCTTGACCAGGAAGTGGAGCGTGAGCCCCGTGTCCACCACGTCCTCGACGACGAGCACGTGGCGTCCCTCGAGGGCGACGTCCACGTCCTTGAGCAGGCGCACGCCGCCGTCCCGCCCGTCGGCGTACGGGGCGAGCTCGACGACGTCCAGGGTGTGCGGGATGGGGAGCGCCCGCGTGAGGTCGACGAGGAACACGACGCTCGACTTGAGGGGAGCGACGAGCAGCGGGTCGAGCCCGCGGTAGTCACGCGCGATCTCGGTCGCGAGCTCGGCGACGCGCTCCTGGATCTGCCCTCGGGTCAGGTACACGGCGCCGACGCTGCCGTGCTCGGAGGCGAGGTCCCGGGCCCGCACGGCTACGAGGCGAGCCTCAGGCGATAGCGCTGCGCGAGCCGCTCGATGTCCCGTCGGTAGAAGAGCTTGACGCGGACGTTCGGATACAGGCGCTGCAGCTCGCGGAGCTTGCGGTTCTTGCGCGTGACGAGCGACTGCTTCATCACCGTCACCTCGATGAAGAGATCCTGCTCCGGCAGGTAGAAGTCGGGCGTGAACGCGCTCACGACGCGCCCTTCCTCGTCGCGCTCGAGCACGAAGGAGCGCGGCTCGTAGTCCCAGGGGACGCCGTAGTAGTCCAGGATCTTCGCACACTCGAGCTCCGAGCGATTCGCGAAGCGAGGCGGCTGGGAGCCACGATATGCCTGGAAAACGGGACTTTCCTCCCGCACCTGCGCCAGGGTAGCAACGGTCTCGGACGGCGCTCGACCTCGTAGACTGTCCCCGTGGCGAGCGACGGCCCCTTCCGCATCGCGCACATCTCCGACCTGCACTGCGGCGGGCCGTACTTCGAGGCCAGCCTGCTCGAGCGGGCGATCAGCGAGGTCAACGAGTTGCGGCCCGACGTCGTCGTGTGCACGGGCGACCTGACCACCTTCGGCTTCCGGCACGAGTACCTGACCGCGCGTCAGTACCTGGATCGGATCGAGTGCGAGTCGCTCGTCGTCGTGCCGGGAAACCACGACTCGCGCAACGTCGGCTACGTCCACTTCGAGGAGCTCTTCGGCGACCGCAACTCGGTCCTGCGCAAGGACGGCGTCGTCATCGTGGCGGTGGACTCGAGCGAGCCCGACCTCGACCACGGCCAGATCGGGCGCGGCCGCTACCGCTGGATCGAGGAGCAGTTCGCGACGGAGCCGGGCGAGCTCCTCCGCGTCTTCGTGCTCCACCATCACCTGCTGCCGGTCCCAGGGACGGGGCGGGAGCGCAACGTCGTCTACGACGCGGGCGACGCGATCGAGTGCCTGCAGCGGGCCGGGGTGCGCCTCGTGCTCTCGGGGCACAAGCACGTGCCGTACGTGTGGCGGCTCGAGGACCTCTTCGTCGTCAACGCCGGCACCGTCTCCTCCCTGCGCCTGCGCGGGAACACGAGGCCCTGTTACAACCTGGTCGAGATCGGCGGCGGGCGGGTGGAGATCTGGCGCCGGCACCCGTTCCACGGCCAGCTCAAGCTCGTCTCCTTCTCGCTCGACACGCTCGAGTACGCCAAGTTCACGGGCGCCATCGAGGACGAGGTCACGTCCCGGACGTGAGCCGCCCGCGCGCGCTCGCGCTCGTGGACGGGGAGCACTACCCGCCCGTCGTGCGCGACGCGCTCGCGGGCGTGCCCTACGAGGTCGTCGCGGCCGTGCTCGTCGGCGGCGGGGAGAAGCTGCGCGGCGAGCCGGAGTACGGCGTGCCGCTCGAGCGCGACGTGGAGGCGGCGATCGAGCGGTACGCGCCCGAGCTCGTCCTCGACCTCTCGGACGAGCCCGTGCTCGGGCCGGTGGAGCGGTTCGCGCTCGCGAGCCGCGTCCTCGCCCGCGGCGTCCCCTACGTGGGGGCGGACTTCCGGCTCGACCCGCCCGCGCTCGAGCCGTTCGCGCTCCCCTCGATCGCCGTGACCGGCACCGGCAAGCGGGTCGGCAAGACGGCCGTGACGGGCCAGCTCGCGCGCCTGGCGGCGCGCGACCGCAGCGTCGTCGTCGTCGCCATGGGGCGTGGCGGCCCGCCCGAGCCGGAGGTGGTCTCTGCGCGCCCGACCATGGAGACGCTCCTCGCCCTCTCGCGCGCGGGTCGCCACGCGGCGTCCGACCACCTGGAGACGGCGGCGCTCGTCGGCGTGCCGACCGTCGGCTGCCGGCGCTGCGGCGGTGGCCTGGCGGGAGGCGTCGCGTTCTCGAACGTGGCCGAGGGCGCGCGCGTCGCGGCCTCGCTCGGCCCCGACCTGGTCGTCTTCGACGGCAGCGGCGCGGCGCTCCCGCCG
Source organism: Gaiellaceae bacterium (assembly GCA_035574435.1). Lineage (GTDB taxonomy): Bacteria > Actinomycetota > Thermoleophilia > Gaiellales > Gaiellaceae > GMQP-bins7. Next base: position 51,298 of record DATLYU010000016.1, read on the forward strand.
ATCGCGACCGACCGCCGCGTGGCGGTCGTGGGCGGCCACCAGGACCCGCGGGTGGCGGCCGGGTACCTGAACCCCTACCGCCTGGCGCTGGCCGACCTGGTCGTCCTCACAATGTGCGAGCCGGGCACGTCGTGGGAGGACGTGCGCGCGGCGCTCCGCGGCGTCGCAGGGGCCGAGGCGCCGGTCGTGGCCACCGTGCTGCGGCCGCGCCCGTCCGGCGACGTGGCCGGCCGCACCGTGGCCTACTTCAGCACGGCCCCCGCCACGGCCCACCCTCTGCTCGCCCGTCACCTGGAGGAGCGGCACGGCGCCCGCGTCGTCCATGTCTCGGGCAACCTGGCCCGCCGGGATGCCCTTGCAGAGGAGCTGCGGGGCGTGGACGCGGAGCTCTTCCTGGTGGAGGTGAAGGCCGCCGCGGTGGACGTCGTCGCCGAGGCGGCGGCCGCCCGCGGGGTGCCGGTGGTGGCCGCTGCGAACGACGTCGTCCCTCTCCCGGGGGAGCAGGACCTTGACGAGAACCTCCTGCACCTGGCAGGAATGGGATCGTGAGCGAGCGCCGGCACGCGATTCCTCTCCCGCTCGGCGACGACGTGCCCTTCTCCAAGGGCCTCATGGCCCGTGCGCTCGTCGTCACCGGGCTCGACCCCGAGCGCTCGTACGTGATCGCCCGCCTCGCCGAGCAGGACCTGTCCCGGCGCGGCGTCCTCTCGCTCGACGTGGTGCGGCTGGGCGAGGTGGCCGCGGAGGTGATCGGCGACGAGGAGGCGGCGAAGACCGTGCGGCGGCTGCGCCAGCTCCACGCCCTCCAGCGGATCGAGGAGCCGCTCCTGCTGCTCGTCGGCGGGGCCACGGGCACCGGGAAGTCCACGATCGCGACCGAGGTCGCCCACCTGCTGGGGATCACGCGCGTCACCTCCACGGACTTCGTCCGCCAGACGATGCGGGCGTTCTTCTCGGAGGAGTTCATGCCGTCCGTGCACTACTCGAGCTTCGAGGCGCGGCTCGCGCTCACGCGGGCCGAGGAGGAGGAGTCGGGCGACGCCGCGCTGCTCGGCTTCCTCGACCAGACGCGCAACGTGCTCGTCGGCGTCCAGGCGGCGCTCGAGCGCGCGGCCACCGAACGCTGGTCGATGGTGCTCGAGGGCGTGCACCTCGTGCCCGGCATGGTGGGCGCGCCCTTCCCGGGCGCGTTCGTCGTCCAGTGCGTGGTCGCGATCGAGGACGAGAGCCTGCATCGCAGCCACTTCTGGGTGCGCGACTACGCCACGGACGGGCTTCGGCCTTTGGACAAGTACCTGGATGCGCTTCCGGAGATCCGGAAGATCCAGGACTACCTCGTCGAGCGGGCGCGCCGGTACGACGTCCCGGTGATCGTGAACGACTCGCTGGAGCGTGCGATCGGAGACGTGCTCGACCTCGTGCTGCGCCGCGCCGACCAGCTCGTGGGCGCGGTCTGAGCCGGCCCGCCGCCTCTACACTGCCGCCATGGTCACGCGCGAGGACGTGGTCGAGGCGCTGCACGGCGTCGAGGATCCCGAGCTCGGGATGGACATCGTCGAGCTCGGCCTCATGTACGACGTCGAGGTCGAGGGGCCGAGGGTGAAGGTGCTCTACAGCCTCACCTCCATGGGCTGCCCCGCCGGCCCGATGATCGCGGACGGGATCTACGACGCGGTGCGCTCCCTGCCCGGGGTCGAGGAGGTCGAGACCGAGCTCACCTTCGACCCGCCCTGGACGCCCGACCGCATGTCGGACGACGCGAAGTTCATTCTTGGCTTTGGCTAGCGGTTTTTCGCCCCTCTCTTGAGGTGCGGGTAAGAAACGGGTACACTCGGGAGGCTTCCGATCGCCCCTCGTCGAAGGAGGTTCCCGATGACCCCACGGAAGGCGTCGCTGCGGGTGGCGCACGCGCGCTCGTGCCCGAACGCCTCCAAGACGGCGCTCGCGAGCGCCGGCCGCGGCTCCGGCTGCACCTGCCAGCCCTCCTACTACGTGGCGACGCGCGACCGCGACGGGCGCACGGTGAAGAGCGCGCGCGTGCGCGACCGCCGCACGGCGGAGCGCCTGCTGGAGCGCGCGCAGCGCGAGATCGACGAGGGCCGCGTCGGCATCGCCAAGCCGAAGGAGATCACGTTCGGCGCCTGGGCGGACGAGTTCGAGCGCATCCTCGACCAGCGCATCCAGGCCGGCGAGCTGCACCCGCGCACGAAGGGCTCGTACGCCTCGACGCTGCGCCGCGGGCGGGAGGCGTTCGGCTCCCTGTACCTGCGCGAGATCGGAAACCCGGAGCTGCGCCTGTTCCTGGAGCCGTTCGCGCACCTGCGGCCCGCCTCCCGGCTGCGCTACCTGCGCGAGCTGTCGGCGGTGCTGACGACGGCGATCGGGGACGGGTACCTGGAGACGAACCCGGTCCCCCGGTTCACGAAGGCGGCGAAGCTGCGCGCGCCCAAGCGCGGCAAGGCGCCGTTCGAGGACGACGAGCTCGAGCGCCTGTGGGCGGAGCTGGGGCGGCTCGAGGCGAAGGTGTACCTGTACGCGTGCCGCTTCGCGGTCGAGACGGGCGTGCGCCTGGGCGAGCTGATCGCGCTGGAGTGGGAGAACGTCGACCTGCTGCGCGGCCGGGTGCGCGTCGAGGCGCAGTGGGACGACCGGGTTGGCCTGCTCGAGCCGAAGGACCGCGAGCCGCGCGTCATCTACCTGACGCCGCCGGCGCGCCAGGTGCTCGCCGAGTGGGTGGGGGTGGTCGGGGCGCGGGCCGCCGGGCCGGTGTTCCCGGGGCCGAACGGAGGCCGGCTCGGCCGCCGCGACCTGCAGCGTCGCTTCGAGGCGGCGCGGGAGGCGGCGCGCATCCCCAAGCTGCACCCGGAGCTGCGGCTGCCGCGCACGCTGCACTCGCTGCGCTACACGACGAGCGTGCTCCTGCAGCGGCGCGGCTACCACCCGCGGCTGATTGAGGCGACGCTCGGCCACAGCTCGCTGGAGCTGACCTACGGGGTGTACGGCGGCTGGACGCCGGAGATGCTCGCCGCCGAGGCGGCGCGCGACCTACAAGCGTGAGGGGGGCTACGATCACCGGGCGGGCCGGCGAGGCTCCTTCCCGGTGGTCGGAAGCCTTCGGGGTCAACGTCTCGCCGGCCCCCCGGGGCGCCGTCCGGGGGCTCAGCTAGTCTCGGGGACGGTAGGCAGGCCCTTCGGGTGCGAGGGGTTGAAACATGGCTCGTGTAGCGCCCGCCCGTCCGGCGGGCGCTGCCGTCCGGTCGGGCGAGTAGGTTGGATGCGCCATGTTCAACAACTCTCCCCCAAGTGGCCGCCGTTGCCCATCCGGGCTATGACCTCGCGTCCCTGAGCGACGACCTCGCGTCCGCGGACCTCCCGTTCCTGGAGGTGTACCGCGACGAGCTCGTCGCCAGAGCGAAGGGGGCTCGGGGACCCGAGCGGAAGCAGATCGAGAGGTGCCTCGGCTACTTGTGGGGGCGGATCCGCGAAGAGCGCGCGCGCGCGCTGACGACGCCCCCGTCGCCCGACTCGTTGTACGACTTCCGCGGGCTGCTCGAGGTCGTCGAGTGCGCGCCTTCGACCGCCTCCGCGCCCAGCTTCGAGCGAGCCGTCCGGACCGCCTTCCCGGAGCGCGGCGATGAAGCCCTCGCGGCGTTCCGCGCGCTCGCGGCCGAGCGCGCCCGCCGGCTCGAGCTTGGCCATCCGCTCAAGCGCTGGGATCCGGAGGACTGGATCTGCGCGGCCCGGGCGCGCCTCGGCGAGTACGGGACGCTCGGGGTCGCGCGGTTCGCCGCGAGGCAACGACCTGGAATGCGGCAGGACAGGCTCATGCGCGTCCGGGACCTGGCTACTGCGTTCCTCGCGGCCAGCCCGGACGAGCAGGAGGCCCTCGTCCTCGGCCAGCGCCAGGGCGCGCCGCGGCACCGTCTCCTCGTGGAGCACGCGGCGCGGCATCGCATCTCCGCCGCACTCGCCGCCGCAGACTGGCGAGCGGCCCGGCTGCCGCTTTTCGAGGCCGGCCAGCTCCCGCTCCTCACCCCATGGGCGCGCGCCGTCGAGCTCGGGGATGAGGAAGCCGCCCGGCGCGCCTCGCGGCGGGCGAAGGCTGTCCGGCGCCGCCTGCTTCGGGACGTGGGCCAGGCGGCGGAAGACGTGGCCGGGAGAATCGCCCGGCTGCGGGCGGCGCGGGCTGCCCGGCGCTGCCGGCGCGCCGCCTGAGCGGCGAGCCGCTCTTCTCGAGCGGGATTTGCAGGGAAAATCGCATGTAGGCAGTGCTCGACGAGGGCGGTTGCCATCCTCCGCGCATGGCGGCTGCACTCATCGTCACCCTCGCTGACGGGCGGCGAAGCCCGGTCTTGGTGCCCACGGCGGCAACGCCGGCGGAGCACGCGGCGGTGCTCCGGTGGATCTACGAGCATGAACCGCTCGCCCGCGTCCTGGACGCGGCGCTCGACGCGCTCGCCGAGGCCGAGCCCGAGGGGGCCGAGGGTGATTAGCTGGACCGAGCTCCGGGACGAGGCGGTCGCCGCTTGGGGGCAGGCTCCGGGGGAAGCGCTGGAGGACGAGGTCGCCGCCGTCTTCCGCGAGCGGCCGAGGCTCGTCGCCATGGAGCTCGCGCGAGTGTCTGAGGCGCACAAGAAGGCGGCGATCCACAGCCCGTGGGCCGTCCTGCGCGCCCGCTTGCGCAGCGCCCTGCGCGCGCTGGACGTG
>DATLYU010000017.1:0-6445 GCA_035574435.1 Gaiellaceae bacterium
GTCGCCGTGTCCGTAGCGGTACCAGGCGATGTCGGTTCCGTCGACGCTCGTCGCCAGGCCGTGAGCCCGAGGGCGTGGTGTCGGAATCACTCAGCGACGATACAAGCGTCAATGCGTTTCGCGCGCCGGACGTTTGAGGCAGGGCCGATGGGTATAGCGACTGGGTAGCAAGGGCGTCTGGCTTGTCTAAGCCACGTTCGCACCGTTTCGAACCCGCCGCCTCCACTTCGACCGGCTCGGGTTAGGGCTTCGCGGCGCTCGGACGCCGGCTCCGGACCGGTTTGACGCTGCGAGCGAGCGCGACCGCCGCCGCTGTCGTCACGACACCGACGACGGTCATGGCCCGGGCGATCGACTCCCAGCCGTCACCCGTCCCGTCCAGCCACCAGCCGCGATTCATCCCCAGGTAGTAGATCGGCCAGCCGAAGAGGGGCAAGACGACGACGATCCAACGGCGTGTGGCTGCGCCGATCGTCGGGAAGGCGACGACCAGGGCGACGAACGACACCTCGAGCATCGTGAACGAGTATGCCTCCCGGTGGCCGGAGGCAAGGCGGCAGTCTGGCCGTGGCGGTGCTGACCAGGCGTGTGTGCGGATCTCGATCCGTTCGAGCCCTCGCGCGTACAGCGCGAAGCACCCTGCTGCTGCGGTGCCCGGCGACCTCGGCCGGCTCTGCGCGAGGCGATTTGGCGGCGGGCGCCTGTAGACTCGAGCCTCGTCTCGCCGGTCCTCGTCCTGCGATCCGAGCGTCCACCACCCGACTCGTGGAGGTCACGCGATGAGCAGCAGACTTCGGCGTTCCCTCGTTCTCATGACCGCGCTCGCCCTTCTGCTCGCGGTTTCCGGGGCCGCGGCCCGGGTTGGCGATGCGGCCACCGCCACCCCGCCGCACACGAAGGTCGCCGGCATCGACGTCGACGCGACGACGATCCCGGAGCTGCAGGAGCTGATGGACGCGCGGCGGATCAACTCCGTCCAGCTCACGACCTTCTATCTCCGGCGGATCCGCCAGCTCAACCCGACGCTGCGGGCGGTGATCACGGTCAGCCCGACGGCCCCCGCGGACGCGCGGGCCGCCGACCGCGCCCGCCGCAACGGCGACGACCGGCCGCTGCTCGGGATCCCCATCATCGTCAAGGACAACATCAACACGACCGGCATGCCGACCACGGCCGGGTCCTGGGCGCTCGCGGACAGCACGCCCGACGACTCGTTCATCGTCGAGCGGCTGAAGGCGGCCGGGGCGATCATCCTCGGCAAGGCGAACCTCTCCGAGTGGGCCAACTTCCGCTCCGGGCCCTCCTCGAGCGGATGGAGCGGCATCGGAGGCCAGGGGAGCATGCCCTACGTCCTCGACCGCAACCCCTGCGGCTCGAGCTCCGGCTCCGGCGTGGTCGCAGCTGCCGACCTCGCGGTCGCCGCGGTCGGGACGGAGACGGACGGCTCGATCGTATGCCCGTCCGGCGCGAACGGCGTCGTCGGGATCAAGCCGACCCTTGGGCTGTGGAGCAGGGCGGGAGTCGTCCCGATCAGCGCCGACCAGGACACCGCGGGCCCGATGGCGCGCAACGTGACCGACGCCGCCGTCCTGCTCGGCGCGGCCACCGGCGTCGACCCTGACGACGTTGCGACTGCCGCGCAGGCCGGCCACGCCTTCGCCGACTACACGCAGTTCCTCGACGACGACGCGCTCGACGGCGCGCGCATCGGCGTCTGGCGCGCCGGGACCTTCGACCCGGGGCTGACCGGGCCGGTCGTGGAGCCGATCCTGGACGACGCGGTCGCCGCGCTGGAGGCGGAGGGCGCGGAGGTCGTCGAGGACATGGACGTCGACCTGTCCGCAACGGCGACCGAGTTCGCGGCGCTGCTGTGCGAGTTCAAGACCGACATCGCGGCGTACCTGCAGACCTACGTCGAGGGCACGAACCCGGTGACCGGCCAGCCCTATCCGCAGACGCTCGCCGAGCTGATCGCGTTCGACCAGGCGCACCCCGAGCTCGAGGGCCCCTGGAACGACCTCGTGTTCGAGCTCGCCGAGGCCACGAGCGGGCGCAACGCCGAGTGCGCCGACCTCCGCGAGCAGACGACGCCACCCGTCCAGGAGGCGATCGACGAGCTCATGGCCGAGAACGACCTGGACGCCATCGTCGCCCTCACGAGCGGTCCCGCCTGGCCGATCAACAGCGACCCGGACGAGGGCGATCTCGACGGCCACTTCGAGTACTTCGTCGGCTCCTCCTCGGCGGCCGCCGTGTCCGGCTATGCGGACATCACCGTCCCCGCCGGCTACGTCGCGGGCCTGCCCGTCGGCGTCACGTTCGTCGGCGGCCGCTGGGCCGAGCCCGAGCTGCTCGGCTTCGCGTTCGACTTCGAGCAGGCCACGCGCGTGCGCGTCCCGCCGGAGCTCGTCCCGACGATCGGCGACGACCTCTTCCCCGGCGCGCCCAACCCCTCGGCCTCCGCGCGTGCGTCGAAGCAGCACACAGCGCGGCAGCGCGAGCTCGGCGCGCGCTTTCGGTAGCCGGCAGCGTGGAGCGGAGCCCGGCCGCACGACCGGGCTCCGCTCCACCGGCGAGCAGCGGGCCGTGCTCAGGCCGTCAGGGCGTCGACCGTCGCGGTCGGTACGAGACCTTCGAGCCGGCGCGCGAGGTCGGCGTCCAGCGTGACGAACGCGTCCGCCTGCAGCTGCGTCAGGGCGACGTACTCGGCGACGTACGTCTCCGGCCAGCCGAGCCGCTCAGCGAGATCCCATGCCCGCCGGCGGAGCACGGCGTCGCCGAGCAGGCGGATCGGCAGCCGGCCGACGCGGCGGACGCGGTCGAGCGCCTCGTCCGGGGGGAAGCTCGCCTCGGTGTACGGCCTCGTGCAGGGCCGACAGGGTCTGCGAGCGAAGGAGCGTCGGCGCGAGCAGCTCGTGCCCCTCCGCGACCTCGAGCTCGCCCGAGGCGAGGCGCAGGGCGACTCCGCAGTCGACGACGAACCGGGTCATGCGCTCTCGCGACGCTAGCAAGGCGGCGTCCGCGGAGCTATGCGGCCCCGGGCTGCTCTGCGCTGCCACAATCCCCGGATGCCCAACCTCCCCTCCGGAACGGTCACCTTCGTCTTCAGCGACATCGAGGGCTCGACGGCGCTCCTGAAGCGCCTGGGCGAGCGCTACGGCGACCTGCTCGCGGAGCACCGGCGCGTGGTGCGCGAGGTGTTCGGCCGGCACGGCGGCGTCGAGATCGACTCGCAGGGCGACTCGTTCTTCTTCGCCTTCTCGCGGGCGCGGGACGCGGTCGCGGCCGCGGTGGAGGCGCAGCGCGCGCACGCGGCCCATGCGTGGCCGGACGGCGTCGCGGTCGCGGTGCGTATGGGACTGCACACGGGCGAGCCGGCGGTGGGGGAGGAGGGCTACCTCGGGCTCGACGTCGTCCGCGCGGCCCGGCTCGGGACGGCCGGGCGCGGCGGCCAGGTGCTGCTCTCGGAGGCGACCCGGGCGCTCCTCGGCGGCTCGCTGCCCGAGGGCGTCGCCGTCCACCCGCTCGGCGAGCGCAAGCTGAAGGACATCGACGACCCGGAGCGCGTGTACGAGCTGACGATCGAGGGGGTCGCCCAGCCGGAGGCGGCCTCTCCGCCCGCGGCGGCGGCGGAGGAGGCCGGAGACCTGGATGCCCGCATCGAGGACCTCGCGAAGCGGATGACGGAGCGCATCAACCGGCGCGTCCTCGAGTCGCTCGAGCGCCGGCTCGGCGGCCGGTGAGGCGGTTCGCGCTCGGCCTGACCGCGCTCGCGCTCCTCGCCGTCCCGCTCGCCGACGGTCAGAACGCCCGCTTTGCGGCTCGCGTGGAGCCGCTCCCGAGGCCGCTCGGCAACGTCCTCGAGCGCGGCTTCTGGGAGCCCGGCTGCCCGGTTCCGCCCCGCGACCTGCGGCTCCTGACCGTGTCGCACTGGGACTTCCAGGGCCGCGTCCGCGAGGGCCAGCTCGTCGTCAACCACGACGTCGCGCGGCCGCTCGCGGGCGTATTCCGGCGGTTGTACGAGCTCCGCTTCGCGATCAGGCACATGCGGCTCGCCCACCTCTACGGGCCGAAGCGGGCACACCCGAAGGACGGCGACGTGAGCGGCGCCTTCCACTGCCGGCGTGCCGTGCCCTCGCCCTGCGTGGGCGGACGGGCGACCTCCTCCTGGTCGAACCACGCCTACGGGCACGCGGTCGACCTGAACCCGATCGAGAACCCGTACCTCGGCTGCGGGCGCGTGCACGATCCGCGCAGCCGGCCGTTCGTCGACCGCACGCCGCTGCGGCGGGGGATGGTGACGCCGGCCGTGGTGCGGGCGTTCCGCTCGATCGGCTGGGGCTGGGGCGGCGAGTGGACCGGCCCGACGAGGGACTACATGCACTTCTCCACCACCGGTCGCTGACCCGAAGCGACCTGCCCGGCTTCCCTCCCGCCGGTACCCCGCACGAGGGATAGTGCACGCGGCCCCGCGCGGGCACTCTGCGAGGGAGGAGAAATGGCGTTCTTCCTGCGGCCATCCGAGCAGGGCGCGCACGACCGCGTCCCGGCCTCCGTGGACCCGCGCGCCGGCACACGCGTCGCCCTCGGCTTCCCGCTCGCCGCGCTCGCCGCCCTCGGCGTCTGGCTCGCGACCGCGCCCGAGCAGCCCGAGCCCTCGGGCTGGGCGCTCCTCGCCCTGCCGCTCGTGTGCGCGGCCTACGGCCTCTTCCCGCTCGCCATCGGCTCCCGCACCTACGTCACCTTCGAGGCGCCGACCGTCCTCCTCGCCGGCCTCGTCGGCGGCCCCATGGTGGGCGTCCTCGCCGGCGTCGCCGCCGGCCTCGGAGACGTCCACGCCGTGTGGCGGCGCCGCAGCACCTACGCCGGGCTCGCGATGGTGCACGGCTTCGCCGCGGGCCTCGCCGGGGTCGCCTGGCAGCGCGGGTCGCTCTCGCTCGCCGGCGCGGTAGCTGCGGCAGCGCTCGCCTACGTCGCCCTCAGCGCCGTCGGCCTCGTGCTCGTGCTGCTCGACCGCAGCAGCTGGAGCGTCGCCCGGCTGGCCGCGGCCTCGCTCGTGAACGTCGTCGAGGTGGCGGCGTGGGGCCCGCTCCTCGCCTTGCTCGCGGTCGGCTTCCGCGAGCGTCCCGGCCTGAGCGCGCTCGGGGTCGTGTCCGCGCTCGGCGTGGTCGCGTTCGTGGCCTGGACGATCACGAGCGACCGCGCGCTCGAGGAGCGGGAGCGGCTGGCGCGGCTCACCGACCCCGTCACCGGCCTGCTCAGCCGGCTCGCCTTCGAGAGCGCGCTCGCCCGCGAGCAGCAGAGCGTCGTGCGCGGCGAGCGCCCCGCGGGCCTCGTCCTCTGCGACGTCGACCACTTCCGCGTCCTCAACGAGCGGCTCGGTCACCTCGGCGGCGACGAGGCGCTCCGCCTCGTGGCGGAGCGCGTGCGTGCCGCCACGCGCACCGCCGACGTGATCGCGCGCTGGGGCGGCGACGAGCTCTGCCTGATCACGCCCGGCACGGGGACGCTGGCCGAGCTCGAGGTCGTGTGCGAGCGCATCCGCCGCTCGGTCGCCGAGGCGCCGGCGGCGCTTCCCGGCCAGGACGGGCCGATCACGGTCTCTCTCGGGGCAACCCTGCTCACGGACTGGACGGCCCCGGAGGAGACGTTCGCGCGCGCCGACGAGGCGCTGTACGTCGCCAAGCGCACGCGCGACGCCGTGTGCGTGCTGCCGCCGCGGGAGCCGGCCTCCGCCTCCGGCCGTCCGCAGCTCGCCGAAGCCTCCTGAGGTATACGGAACTCCGTGCGCGCACGGAGGACCGCCGGCCTCGAGCACGTCCGCGAACGGGTCGCCGTCGGCCGCTTCACGCTCCTCGTCGAGCGGCCGAGCCGGCCGGACGAGCTGCTCGACGAGGAGGCGTTCGCGCAGGACGAGTACCTGCCGTACTGGGCGGAGCTGTGGCCGAGCGCGGTCTCGCTCGCGCGCGACGTGGCCGCGCGGGAGCTGCGCGGCGCGCGGGCGCTCGAGCTCGGCTGCGGGCTCGGCCTGCCCTCGCTCGCGGCCGCGCGTGCAGGGGCGCGCGCGATCGCGAGCGACTGGTCGGAGGACGCCCTCGCCGCGACCCGCCGCAACGCCCGGCTCAACGGCCTCCACCTCCGGACGCTCCGCTGCTCGTGGGCCGATCCGGAGCCGCTCCTCCGCCCGGCGCCGTTCGACCTCGTCCTCGCCTCCGACGTCCTGTACGAGCGCCGCAACGTCGAGCCGCTGCTCGAGCTCCTCCCGCAGCTCGGCGGCGAGGCGCTGCTCGCGGACCCGGGTCGGCCGGCCCTCGCGGAGTTCCTCTCCCGCGCGGCGGACGCGTTTGCGCTCGAGGGGCGCGGCACCGTGTACCGGCTGCGCCGGCGGACGGGTTGACGCCCGGACGCTAGCCTGCCCGGCATGGAGGAGCGGCTGACGCGGAGA
>DATLYU010000018.1:0-10210 GCA_035574435.1 Gaiellaceae bacterium
CCGGGCGCGCCGACCCAGCCGCTCGCCGCGGCCGCCCCGCCGGAGCCGCGCAGGCTGCGCCGCAGCCGCCGCGACCGCGTCCTCGCCGGCGTGTGCGGCGGCGTCGCCGAGTACTTCCGCGTCGATCCCGTGCTCATCCGGATCGCGGCCGTCGTCCTCGTCTTCGCCGGCGGCGCCGGCCTGCTCCTGTACCTCATCGGGTGGATCGTCATGCCGGAGGACGAGCCGTCGCCTGCGCCTGCGCCCGCCACGACCGCCGGGCTCGAGGACGAGGAGGCCCGCTCGCGCGGGGCCGTCGCGCTGGGGCTGCTCTTCGTCGTCCTCGGCGCGCTCTTCCTCGTGGACGAGGTCTGGCCCGACCTGGTCTCCTGGAAGTACCTGTGGCCGATCGCGCTGATCGCGGTCGGGGTCGCCATCCTGCTGCGCGCCCGGCGATGACCGCGCGGGTCGCGGTGGGGGCGCTGCTCGTAGCCGCGGGCGGGCTCTGGCTGCTCGAGGCGCTCGACGTGGTGGACGTCTCCTACCGGGCCACCGTCGGGCTCCTCCTCGTGGGGATCGGCCTCGTGCTCGTCGTGCTGCGGGGGCCGCGGGGCGTGCTCGTCGTCCTCGGCGTGCTGATCGCGCTGGCCGGCGTCCCCGCGCTCCTCGCCGACCCGGACGTGTTCCAGGGCGGGATCGGCGAGGAGACGGCGAGCCCGGCCACGCGAGCCGAGCTCGAGCCCTACCGGCTGGCGGTCGGCAAGCTCACCGTCGACCTGACCGCGGAGGGCCTCGACCTCGACGGGGCGACCGTGGAGGCGAGCGTGGGCGTCGGCGAGCTGCTCGTGCTCCTGCCCGAGGACCTGGACGCCGACCTGGACGCCCACGTCGGGATCGGCCACGCGGACGCGCTCGGGGAGACGGAGAGCGGCGTGGACGTGGACCTGGCCGGCCTGACCGGCACCTCCGGCTCGCAGGAGGTGACGCTCGAGCTCGACGTCGGCGTCGGCAACCTCCGCGTGCGCCGCGGCTGAGACTGCCGCGCGGCGAGCCCCCGCCGCCTACTCGTAGGCGATCGCCTGCAGCGGGTCGAGCTTCGCCGCGCGGCGCGCCGGGAAGATCGCGGCCACGATCCCGACCAGAATGGCGGCGAGAACGAACACGACGATCTGCGCGGTCGGGAACGCGAAGTCGATGAACTCGACGCGCGCGATCAGGAGCGCGGCGAGCACGATCCCGAGCACGATCCCGATCGCGGCTCCGATGAGGGCCGTGATCACGCTCTCGTGGCGGATCATGCGCCGCACCTGCCGCCTGGTCATGCCGATCGCGCGCAGCATCCCGATCTCCCGCGTCCGCTCGAACACGGTGAGGACGAGCGTGTTCACGATCCCGAACAGGCTCACGATCACGGACAGCGCGAGGAGCACGTACAGGACGTTGAGCACTGAGTTGAGCCCCGAGATCTGGTTGTCGATGAACTGCTCGCGCGTCTGCGCCTTCGCGTTCGGGAACGGCTCCAACGCCCGCTCGAGCGCAGCCGTGTTCGCCTCGCTGACGTCGCCCTCCATGGCGATGAACGTGTACAGGTTGCGCGGCTGCTCCACGTGCGCGTCCCAGGCCTCGGTGGAGATGGTGACGCTGCCGAAGGGCGAGCCGCCGGTGGGCGGGTCGAAGATGCCCTCGACGACGAAGCTCCGCGTCTCGCCGCTCGGGAAGGTGATGTCGATCGGGAACCCGACCTCGAGCGCGTGGTCCTCCGCGTACCCGTCGTCCACGAACGCCCCGTCGCGGCCGAGGCTCGCCAGCACCTCCTGGGAGCCGTCCTTCCACTTCAGGTTGATGAGCTCGCGCGCGCTCGGGTCGACCGCGGTGGCGAACACCTTCTCCCCGGCGGCCAGCACCTCGCCCGTGCGCACGTTCATGACCGCGGTCACGCCCGGCGCCCGCGCGGCCGCCTCCGCCGCGTCCACCGGGATGGGCGAGAAGTTGTTCTGCGCCGTGATCCCGTAGTCCGACTCGGACTCCTTCCAGAGGTCGTCCACGGCGCCGCGGAACGTCTGCACGATGCCCGCGGCGAGCGTGGCCACGAGCGTCACGAGCGCGAGCCCGATCATCAGCGCCGCCGCCGTGGAGGCCGTGCGCTGCGGGTTGCGGCGCGCGTTGTCGCGCGCGAGCAGGCCGGCGGCGCCGCCGATGCGCGTGGCCGGCCAGCCGAGCACGTAGACGAGCGGCTGCACGAGCCGCGAGGAGAAGAGCGCCACGCCGAGGAAGATGAGCAGCGCGCCCAGCCCCATCCAGGCGAGGACCTGCGTCGTCCCCAGCCCGTCCTTGAAGAGGCCGTAGAGCAGCGACGCGAAGCCGATCGCGGTGAGGACGAGCGCGCCCACCCCGCGCAGGCGGGCGAAGCGCCCCGGCGGCAGCGTCGCGCCCTCGCGCACCGCCGCGACGGGCGGGACGCGCGTCGCCCGCAGCGCAGGTCGCAGGCTCGCGAGCAGCGTGACGAGGATCCCGGCGGCGAGCGCCACGATCGCCGTCCGCGTGAGGAAGACGAGGCCGGTGTTGGGCAGCGTGAAGCCGACGGCCTCGAAGAGCGCGAACAGGCCCTCGGCCAGCAGCAGGCCGAAGAAGAGCCCGAGCACGGAGGCGCCCACCCCGACCACGAGCGCCTCGACGACGATCGAGCCGAGCACCTGCTTGCGCGAGGCGCCGAGCATGCGCACGGTGGCGAGCTCGCGCGTCCGCTGCGCGATCGTGATGGAGAGCGAGTTCGCGATCACGAACGCGCCCACGAAGAGGGCGACGCCGGCGAACGCGAGCAGGAAGCCCTGCAGGAAGGTGATGAACTCGCTCGTCTCCTCGGCCTCGGAGCGCGCCTGCTCCTGCCCCGTGCGCACCTGCACGCCCTCGGGGAGGATGCCCGCGATCTGGGAGAGAAGCTCGCGGTCGCTCACGCCGGCCTTGGACGCGACGGCGATCTCGTCCAGGCGCCCCTGCTTCTTGAAGAGCCGCTGCGCGGTCGGGAGGTCGAAGCCGGCGAGCGTGGCGCCGCCGATCGAGAGCCCGGAGCTGAACTGGACGATGCCGGAGATGCGCAGCCGCTGGACGGGCCCTTCCGCCTGCAGCCCGACCGTCTCCCCGACGTCGAAGTCCTCCTTGGCGGCGGTCTCCTTGTCCACCACCACCTCGTTCGGGCCCGGCCAGGCGCCCTCGAGCAGCGTGAGCGGGTTGAAGCGCGACTCCCCGTTCGCGATCGAGAACCCGAGGTTCGGCGCGCCGCCGTACACGATCGCCTTGCCGTCGTCGCCGATGAACTGCGCCGTCTCGGAGTCCACCGAGCCCTCCGCCTCGGCCACGCCGGGAAGCTCCCGCACCCGCTCGAGGAGCGACTCGTCGAACGTCGGCTCGTCCACGCCGCTGCCGTCGCTCAGGTCGAAGGCGGACTTGCCGCTGATGACGGCGTTGGAGCCCTCGCGGATGTCGTTGAAGATCCGGTCGAACGCCTGGTCGATCGAGTCCGTGAGGATGTAGGTGCCGCTGATCATGGCCACCCCGAGGACGATGGCCAGCGCCGTGAGCGCCGTCCGCAGCTTGCGGCTCAGGAGCCCGCGCAGCGCGAAGCGGGTCACGTGCCGAGCTGCTCCATCGCCTCGAGCACCTCGTGCGAGCTCGCGCCGCGCATCTCGCGCACGATGCAGCCGTCGGCGAGGAAGAGGATGCGGTCGGCGATGGAGGCGGCGCGCGGGTCGTGCGTCACCATCACCGTCGTCTGCCCGAACTCGTCCACCGAGTCGCGGAGGAGCTGCAGGATCTCCTGGCCGGTGGCGGAGTCGAGGTTGCCGGTGGGCTCGTCGGCGAAGAGGACGGTGGGCTTGGAGACGAGGGCGCGCGCGATCGCGACGCGCTGCTGCTGTCCGCCCGAGAGCTCGGAGGGCCGGTGCGCCTGGCGCTCGGAGAGGCCGACGTCGGCGATCACGCGGTCCACCCAGCCGGCCTCCGGCTTCTCGCCCGCGATCGAGAGCGGGAGCGTGATGTTCTCGCGCGCGGTGAGCATGGGCAGGAGGTTGAAGAACTGGAACACGAACCCGATGTGCTCGCGCCGGAGCTTCGTCAGATCGGAGTCGCCGAGCTTGGTGATCTCCGTCCCCGCGAGCTCGACCGTGCCGGAGGTCGGCTTGTCGAGCCCCGCCAGGATGTGCATCAGGGTGGACTTGCCCGACCCGGACGGGCCCATGACCGCCGTCAGGCGGCCGCGCTCGATGTCCACGGACACGCCGCGCAGCGCGTCCACCGCGGTCTCGCCCTCGCCGTAGCGGCGCCTGACGTCGCGCGCCACGACCACCGCCCCGTTCTCGCTCCCGCCCACTCCGCTCCTCTCCGAGATGGAGGTGCAAGGGTACAGCGGGGCGCCGCCCATTCGGCACAGTTCCGGGATGGACCCGAAGCTCGCCGTCCGCGACGCGCTCGAGCGGGCGCGCGCGGACACCGAGGCGCTCCTCGCGCCGCTCTCGGACGAGGAGCTCGCCGAGCAGGTCTCGCCGCTCCAGTCGCCCCTCGTCTGGGACTTCGCGCACGTGGCGTACTTCGAGGAGCTGTGGGTGCTGCGCAAGGTCCTGGGCCGACCTGCCCTCGCGGAGGAGCACGACGAGCTGTACGACGCCTTCCGGCATGCGCGCGGCGAGCGAGGCGGGCTGCCCATCCTGCGGCCGGGCGCCGCACGTGCGTACGCGGCGGACGTGCGCGGGCGCGTCCTCGCCGCTCTGGACGAGGTGGAGCTCGACCCCTTCGATCCGCTGCTGCGCGACGGCTTCGTCTTCGGGCTCGTGCTCCAGCACGAGCTCCAGCACCAGGAGACGATGCTCCAGACGCTCGCGCTGCGCACGGACGGGGAGTACCCACTCCCACCCGCGGAGGCTCCCGAGCCCACCGGGTCGGCCCCCGACGAGGTCCTCGTACCCGCCGGCGCCTTCCTGCTCGGCGCCGCCGACGAGCCTTGGGCGTACGACAACGAGCTCGTGCCGCACGAGGTCGAGCTGCCCGCCTTCCACCTCGACCGCACGCCGGTGTCGAACGCCGCGTTCCTTGCCTTCATGGAGGACCGCGGCTACGACGCGGAGGCTCTCTGGAGCGAGCAGGGCTGGGCGTGGCGCCAGGCCGAGGGGATCGAGGCGCCGCTCCACTGGGAGCGCGGCGCCGAGGGCTGGGAGCGCGTCCGCTTCGGCCGGCGGGAGCCGCTCCCGCTCGCCGAGGCGGTGCAGCACGTCTCCTGGTACGAGGCCGACGCGTACGCCCGCTGGGCGGGCAAGCGGCTGCCGACCGAGGCCGAGTGGGAGCGCGCCGCGAGCTGGGACATGCGGCGCGGCAAGAGCCGCTACCCCTGGGGCCGGGAGTGGACCGGGTTCGAGGCCAACCTCGGCCGGCGCCGCTTCGCGCCCGCGCCAGCGGGCGCCTTCGAGGCGGGCGCGAGCCCGGCCGGCTGCCTGCAGCTCACGGGTGACGTGTGGGAGTGGACGTCCTCGCACTTCCTCCCCTACCCGGGGTTCGTCGCCTTCCCGTACCCCGAGTACTCGGAGGTGTTCTTCGGCGAGCGCTACCGCGTGCTCCGCGGCGGCTCCTGGGCCACCGACCCGCTCGTGGCGCGCGCGACCTTCCGCAACTGGGACTACCCGCAGCGCCGCCAGATCTTCGCCGGCTTCCGCTGCGCGCGCGATGCATAGGGCATCGGAGCGCACGGGGACGGGTAGAGAGCGGCTGTGACCGACCACACCGCGCTCGCTCCCCGTGTCCGGGTCGAGGTCCTCCTGGACGAGGACGACCGCCGCGCCGCGCTGCACGACGCCACCTTCTGGGGCCTGCGCGCGACGCCCAAGCAGGTTCCGTCCGTGTGGCTGTACGACGAGCGCGGCTCGCGCATCTTCGACGAGATCACGCGCCTGCCCGAGTACTACCCGACCCGCCGCGAGCGCGAGATCCTCGAGCGGCGCGCATCCGAGATCGCCCGCACGACGCGCGCGGAGACGCTCGTCGAGCTCGGCTCGGGCACCTCCGAGAAGACGCGGCTGCTCCTGGACGCCCTCTCCGCGGAGGGCACGCTCGCCCGCTTCGTCCCGCTCGATGTGAGCGAGGAGGTCCTCGTCGCGAGCGCGTACGCGGTGGCGGACGAGTACCCGGGCATCGCGGTGCACGCCGTGGTCGGCGACTTCGAGCGCCATCTCGAGCGGGTGCCCGCGGACGGCCGGCGCCTCGTCGCGTTCCTCGGCTCGACGATCGGCAACCTCGTCCCCGCGGCGCGCGCACGCTTCCTGACCGAGGCGGCAGGCGCGTTGCGGGAGGGCGACCGGCTCCTGCTCGGGCTCGACCTCGTCAAGGACCCGGCGCGGATCGAGGCCGCCTACGACGACGCCGCCGGCGTCAGCGAGCGCTTCCAGCGGAACGCGCTCGCGCACCTCGACCGCGAGCTCGGCTCGTCGTTCGCGGACGCCGCGCTCGCCTATCGCGCGGCCTGGGATCCCGTGCAGGAGTGGATGGACATCGGCTTCCGCTCGCTCCGCGAGCAGGCCGTGGCGGTGCCCGTGCTGGGCATCGAGGTCCACTTCGCGCAGGACGAGCTTCTCCGGATCGAGGTGAGCACGAAGTTCCGGCGGGAGCGCGTGGAACGCGAGCTGGCCGCGGCCGGGCTGGCGCTCGAGCGCTGGTGGACGGATCCGGCGGGCGACTTCGCCGTCGCGCTCGCGCGGTCGGCGGAGGACCGCGCAACATAGTTTGTTGCGCTACGGTGTGCCGGTGCCTGTCGCGACCGCCGCCAAGATCGAGGCGCTCAAGGAGGACCTGAAGTCCGGCGCGGCGCTGGCCGACCTCCTCGGCGTCAGCCGCTCGCGGGTCACGCGCTGGCTGCAGGGAGCAGGGATCGACCCGCTGAACGCCGAGCGGGTGGACCTGCTCGAGCTCGTGTGGTCGAGCCTCCTGCGCCTGTACGACCCGGAAACGGCCCGCGCCTGGCTCCTGGGCGTCAACCCGCTGCTCGGCGACCGGCGTCCCGTGGACCTGATCCGCGCGGGCAAGGCCGAGGAGCTGATGCGGGCGATCCGCGCCGAGCGCGCGGACTCGTTCGCGTGATCCTCCACCGCTGCTTCGCCTGGAGGGAGCGCGCGCGGGCGGACGAGCCGGATGGCCCGCTCTGGTTCCCGCGCGCGTACCAGGGCGACGGGCGCCACGACAACCCGGACCGCTACGGCTGCCTGTACACGACCGACCGCGAGGTGTCCGCGGTCGTCGAGCAGCTCGCGCGCTTTCGCGGCCAGCGCCTGCTGCCCGGGATGCTCGCCCGCCGCGGCCTCCCGCTCGCGCTCGCGGCGATCGAGCTCCCCGACCGCGCGCAGGTGCTCGACCTCGACGACCCGGCGGTCCTCTCCGCCCACGACCTCCGGCCCTCCCGCGTGGCCACCCGGCAGCGCGAGATCACGCAGCCGCAGGCGCTCGTCCTGTACCGCCGCCATCGCTTCGCGGCGGGGCTGCGCTGGTGGTCGACCTACGAGGCGCTGTGGGCGAACACCACGCTCTTCGACCGCGCCGCCCGGCGGCTCACGCTCCAGGGCGTGCGGCGGCTCGCGCTCGACGACCCCGCCGTCGGGGAGGCGGCCGAGCTGCTCGGGCTCGCTTCTTGACGCCCGGCGTGCGCGGTGCTGCACTCGGGAGGCATGCGAAGCTCGCTCCGAGCCCTGCTCGTCGCCGTCGTGGCGGCGGGCGCGACCGCCGCGGCCGCCGCACCGGGCAGCCACTGGACGACGCTCCGCCGCCCGCTCGAGGTTCCGCGCCTCGCGCCGGGCGCGCCCTGCCCGGCGAGCGGGATCGACGCCTCGGTCGACTTCGCCCGCTTCGGTGTCGGCCCCGGGCTCGGGCCGGGCCCCGTCTACCCGGTCGGGCTCGCCGACGGCACGCTCGAGCTCGCGCCCGCCCGCAACTTCGGGAGCCGGCACTGGCTCGGCCAGAAGGTCTTGTGGTTCGTGCATCCGCGCTACCGCGGCCCGGTCCTCGTCCGCGGCAGGCAGCTCGACGGGCCCGCTCGCGTCCGCTTCGAGCGCGGAGACGTTCCGCCGCTCGAGCTGCGCATCCTGCCGACGCAGACCGTCGCCTGGGCCGGCCAGCCGGACGGGGCGCGCGGTGCGCCCTCGTACACGAGGCTCCGCGCGCCCGGGTGCTACGGCTACCAGGTGGACGTCGCCACGTTCAGCTACGTCGTCGTCTTCCGCGGAGTCCGCGGCTAGCGCATGATCGCGGCGGCCTCGGTGAGCACGTCCCCGAGGATGCCCGCGATGGCGTCGAACTCGGCCTGCCCGGCGACGAGCGGCGGCGAGATCTGGATCACCGGGTCGCCGCGGTCGTCGGCCCGGCAGATGAGCCCGGCGTCGAAGAGCGCGTTCGAGAGGTAGCCGCGCAGCAGGCGCTCGCACTCCTCGTCGGAGAAGGTCTCGCGCGTGTCCTTGTCCTTGACCAGCTCGACCGCGTAGAAGTAGCCCGTCCCGCGCAGGTCGCCCACGATCGGCAGGTCGAGCAGCTGCCCGAGCGTCGCCCGGAACGCGTCCTCGCGCCCGCGCACGCCCTCCACGATCCGCTCCCGCTTCATGATCTCGATGTTCTTGAGCGCGATCGCGCACATCACGGGGTGCCCGCCGAACGTGATCCCGTGCGAGAACATCGAGCGCTCGCCCAGGAACGGCTCCATCACCCGCTCGGTCGCCACCACCCCGCCGATCGCCGCGTAGGAGGAGGAGAGCCCCTTCGCGATCGTCACCAGGTCCGGCCGGATGTCGTAGCGCTCGGATCCGAACCAGTAGCCGAGCCGGCCGAACGCCGTGATCACCTCGTCCGCGGAGAGCAGGATGTCGTAGCGGTCGCACAGCTCGCGCACGCCCTGGAAGTAGCCGGCCGGCGGCGTGAAGCAGCCCCCGGCGTTCTGCACCGGCTCCAGGTGCACCAGGCACACCGTCTCCGGCCCCATCGCCAGGATCGTCTGCTCCAGCTCGTCGAGCAGGAAGCGCGTGAACTCCTCCTCCGTCTCCTCGGGAGGGCGGTGATAGCGGTTCGTGTTCGACACGTGCCGCACCTCGGGGACGAGCGGCTCGAACGGGGTCCGGATCGCCGGGATGCCGTTGATCGAGAGCGCGCCGAAGGTGGTCCCGTGGTAGGCGATGTGGCGCGCGATCGCCTTGTACTTGTACGCCCCCGCCTGCTGGGCGGCGACGAGCTCGTCGTGTCGCGTCTCGGGCTCCTGCGCCCCGGCGCGTGCGCCGGGGGTCACGCCCATGACCACGCGCTGCTCACCGCGCAACCGGAAGTACTGGCGCGCGAGCTTCCAGGCGGACTCGACCGCCTCCGAGCCGCCGGAGCAGAAGAAGACCCGGTTCAGGTCGCCCGGGGCGAGCGAGGCGACCTCGGCGGCGAGCTCGATCGCGCGCGGGTGCGCGTACGACCAGTTCGTGTAGAAGGGAAGCTCGCGCATCTGCTCGAGCGCCGCCTGCCCGATCTCCTCCCCGAACGAGTAGCCGACGTTCACGGAGAAGAGCCCGGCGAGCGCATCCAGGTAGCGCTTTCCGTTGGCGTCCTCGAGGTAGCAGCCCTCCCCGCGGACGATGATCGGCACGTCCGCCGTCCGGAAGCCGCCCATGCGGGTGAAGTGCATCCACAGGTGCTCCTTCGCGAGCTGCTGGTACGCGGACGCGTCGAGGGCCGTGGTCGCCATGCGGGCGTAGGCTACATCCGGTACTGGAGACGCCGGCGGCTGCAACGGCGAGAGGCCCGCACGGCTCCGAGCCCCTCGCCCTTCGTGGAGCGACCTACGCCTCGATGTAGGCAGTGATGGGAGGCACGACGCCGTGGGCCTCCATCTTCTCCAGGACCTCCGGAGGCGGGGACGCCAGCATGGCCGTGATGGCACCGACGTCGGCGATGTCCGCCGTCACGGCGATGTTGGTGCTGCCGTCGGCTGCGACGAAGTCCCGGACGTTCGAGCCGGAGCCCGACTCGATCGCCGCCGCCCGTTCGGCCTTGCCTTCGAGCCAGCGCTCGACGTCCGCCACGGCGTGGGTGAGAACCATTCTCGGCATGCGCTTACCGCCTCTCTGCTCGGGGGTGCAACGGCCGGACCCTACGCGAGGGCCGAGTGTCGTGCGGGACGGAATCCGGGCTGCGGCGGCGGAGCAGAGCTCGATGCGGTCACGCTCGACCGAGGGCG
>DATLYU010000019.1:0-16638 GCA_035574435.1 Gaiellaceae bacterium
CTCCGGGAGGACGCTCCTCGCGCTCCCCACGACGCATTCGCTCGGCGACCTCGCGCGGGCGCTCGCCCGGCCGTGGTCGCTCCCCGCGTACGTGCACGTCTACTTCCACGACACGGACCTCCTGGACGCGCGCCGGCGCGCCGCCCTCCCCTGGCTCCTGCGGCTCCTGGCGCGCGTGGCGGCGCCGGCCGATCCGGCCGCGCTCCTCGCCGACGCCGGCCGCCTGCCCGAGCGCGCCTGGGCGGACGTCGCGCGCGCCTGAGAGCCTCGATCCAGCACCCCGTCTACGATCCAGGGGTGTCGAGCAGGGCCGCCCCGCCCGTCGAGCCGCCGCCGAGCGAGCCGGCGGCGCCGCCGCCCGAGGACATCCGCGCCTCGCGCCTCTACCTCCTCTCGCGGCGCCCGCTGCTCGGCCTGCTGCGCCGGGCCCTCTCGATCGCCTCGCTCGTCGCTCTCGACGTCGCCGGGCTCGCCCTCGGCATCTACTTCGCCCTCGTCCTGCGCGAGCTCGTGTTCGGAGAGGGGCCCGTGCTCTGGAGCCTCCTCTGGCGCGAGGGGCCCGAGGAGTGGCTGCGGTTCGCGGCGCCGATCACCGTCCTCGTGTTCGCGCAGGCCGGCCTCTACCGCCGGCGCGAGCACCGCCCGGGCGCCGGCCGCATCGTCTCGTCGCTGATCGTCGTCGCCCTCGTCGTGCTCGCGTTCGGGCTGGGGACGGGGTACGACTTCCGCACGTCGGGCCTGATCCCGACGGCGGTCGTGCTCTCCGCCGTCGCCATCGGCCTGCTGCGCGCCGCCTACGAGTCGGCCGCGCTCGAGGTGATGCGGGCCGCGGGCATCCGCCGCCGGGTCGTCCTCGCCGGCGAGGGGGAGAGCCTGGTGCGGCTGCGGCGCGCGCTCGCCGCCGCGCGCGGCGGGCTCGCCTACGAGTTCGTGGGCGCCGTCTCGCGCGAGCAGGTCCCCGGCCTCCGCCCGCTCGGCGGTCGCGCCGACCTGCCCGCCGTGCTCGACCGGGTGCGTCCGGACGAGCTCATCCTCGCCGAGGCCGACTTCGACGAGCGGACCGTGCTCGACCTCGTGGAGCAGGCCCACCGGCGCGGCGTGAAGGTGCGGCTCGCCCCGGAGACGACCGAGCTCCTCGTGCAGCGCGGCGAGTACGTGCCGGGCGAGGGGGCGCCGCTCTTCGAGCTCCGCCCGCCCGTCCTCACCGGCACGGACTGGGCGCTCAAGCGCGTCTTCGACTACGCGGTCAGCACGCTCGTGCTCGTGCTCGGCGCCCCGCTCTGGCTCGCGCTCGCGGCGGCGATCAAGCTCGACTCGCGAGGCCCGGTCCTGTACGTGGACCGCCGCATGGGCGTGGGCGAGCGCGAGTTCGGGATGCTCAAGTTCCGCACGATGGTGGCCGGGGCGGCCGAGCTGCAGCCGGAGCTGGAGGCGGAGAACGAGGCCTCGGGCGCGCTCTTCAAGATCCGAGAGGACCCGCGGGTGACGCGCGTCGGGCGCGTGCTGCGGCGCCTCTCGCTGGACGAGATCCCGCAGCTCGTGAACGTCCTGCGCGGGGAGATGAGCCTGGTCGGCCCGCGGCCGCTGCCGCTGCGCGACCACCGCCTGCTCGAGCCCTGGCACCGCGCGCGCTACGCCGTCCTGCCCGGGATGACCGGGCTCTGGCAGATTTCCGGCCGCTCCGGGCTGAGCTTCGACGACCTCGTCCGGCTCGACTTCACCTACCTCGAGAACTGGTCGATCTGGCTGGACGTGACCATCCTGGCGCGCACGATCCCGGCCGTGCTCACGCGGCGAGGAGCCTATTGAGGGCCCCGAAGCTGCTCGCGGTCGCGTCCGCGATCGACCTCGACTTCCGGTACGGCTGCACGCCCGCGTGGTGGCAGCTCTGGAAGGGCATGTACGAGGCGGGCGTCGACCTGCTCGTCACGCCCTACCGCGGGAAGCCGGTGGAGTCGCCCTGGTGGCGCGTCGCGCCCAACCCGACCTACCGCGAGGGCGAGTCCTACGAGGCGGCGCGCACCGCGCTCGCGCGCCTGAAGGGCGACCGCTACCTGCGCCGCGCGGAGACGAGCCCCGACGAGTCCGCGCTCGACCGGCTCACGCGCGAGCTCGTGCACCGCTGGGTGACGCCGCGCTGGCTCCGCCACCTGGAACGGCTCGTGGAGCGCGAGCGGCCCGACGCCGTCGTCGTCTTCACCGTCCCCATCGCGCACTTCCGTGGCATCCCGACGGCGCTGCGCGAGCGCTTCGGGATCCCGGTCGTGTTCTACGACGGCGACGTGCCCATGAGCCTGCCCGAGTACGGCGGCATGGACACCGGGTTCAACCCCTACCACGGCGCGGACCCGTCCGAGTACGACCTCGTCCTCTCGAACTCGGAGGGCGCCCTCCCGCGGCTGCTCGAGCTCGGGGCGCGCCGCGCGGAGGCGCTCTTCTGGGGCGCCGACCCGGAGTTCTTCGCGCCGCAGGCGGTAGCGAAGGAGGTGGACGTCTTCTTCTACGGGTACGGGGACAAGTTCCGGCGGGAGTGGGTCCGCGAGCTCGTGGGCGAGCCCTCGCGGCGCGCGCCCGAGCTCGACTTCGCCCTCGGCGGGCGCGACTTCCAGGGCGACACGGGCCGGGCGCGCCTGCTCGGGGACGTGCCCTTCAACGCCTTCGCACGCGCGATCTCGGCCGCGCGCGTCAACCTCTCGATCACGCGCCGCCCGCACGCGACCACGCCGTGCTCCTCGACGGCGCGCCCGTTCGAGCTCGCCGCCGCGGGGGCGGCGATCGTGTCGGGCCCGCACGCGGGGATCGAGCGCTGGTTCGAGCCGGGCCGCGAGCTGCTCGTGGTCGAGTCCGCGGACGAGGCGGTGGCCGCGTACCAGGAGCTCGTCGCCGACCCGGCCCGGGCGGAGGAGCTCGGACGGCGCGCGCGCGAGCGCGTGCTCGAGGAGCACACGTACGCCCACCGCGCCCGTCGGCTGCTCGAGCTCCTCGGGCTCGGCGCGGGGGTCGCGGCGTGAGCGCACGCACGGTCGCGATCGTCCCCGCGCACGACGAGGCGGCCGCGGTCGGCCGCGTGGTGGACGAGATCCGGGCCTTCGATCCCTCCTGCGACGTCGTCGTGGTGGACGACGCCTCCTCCGACGGGACGGCGGAGGTGGCGCGGGCCCACGGCGCCGTCGTCCTCCGGCTGCCCTTCAACGTCGGCATCGGCGGGGCCGTCCAGACCGGCTTCCGCTACGCCCTCGCGGAGGGCTACGAGCGCGCGGTACGGCTGGACGGGGACGGCCAGCACGACGCCGCGGAGCTCGGCAAGCTGCTCGCCGTGCTCGAGCGCGGGGAGGCCGACCTCGTCGTCGGCTCGCGCTTCGTGGACGGCGGCGGGACGTACCGCCCGCCGCTCGGCCGGCGGCTCGGGATCCGCGTCTTCGCGCGGCTCGTCTCGCTGCTCGGTGGCCAGCGGGTGACGGACACCACGTCCGGCTTCCTCGCCCTCAACCGGCGCGGGATCGAGCTCTTCGCGGCCGAGTACCCGCACGACTATCCGGAGGTGGAGGCGACGCTCGTCGCGCTGCGCAGCGGCCTGCGGCTCGCGCAGGTGCAGGTGGACATGCGCGAGCGCCTGGCCGGCACGTCCTCCATCACCTTCGTCCGCTCCCTGTACTACATGGTCAAGGTCATGCTCGCCCTGCTCGTGGCCAGCCTGCGCCGCTACCCGCGCGCGGGGGAGGCGGGCGGATGACGCCCATCCGCGTCTCCATCGCCGGCGTGGTGGCGTCGGTGCTGCTCCTGCTCGTCGTGCTCGAGCTCGTGCGTGGACGCCGGCTGAAGGAGCGCTACGCCCTGCTCTGGCTCGCCACCGGGGTGGTGCTGCTCGTCCTCTCGGCCTGGCGGGACGGCCTGAACACGATCGCCGGCTGGCTCGGCGTCTCCACCTACCCGCCGGCCGTCCTCTTCGCCGTGGCCACCGTCTTCATCCTGCTCGTCCTGCTCCACTACTCGACCGTGCTCTCGCGGCTGACGGACGAGAACGTCGATCTCGCGCAGCGGATCGCGCTGCTCGAGGAGCGGCTGGCGCGGGGCGGCCGCGAGCCTCCGGACGGGTAGGCGCTCAGCGCGGCGCCCGCACCGGCGGGCTGAGCGCGAAGACGTCGCCCTCGTCCTCGTCGTCGAGCCAGTTCGTGCCCACGCCGACCCGGTAGGTCGCCCGCGGTGGGGCGGAGGCGTCGAGGAAGGCCGTCTCCCGCGTCGTGCCGAGCACGGTTCCCCGGAGGCTGCAGTACCAGGCCGTTCCCCCCGAGACCAGGCAGCTCGTGTCCGGCTCCGCGCCGTCCGTGCGGTAGACCCGGAAGAAGACGTTCGCGCGCCAGGGGCCGCCGTCGCTCCAGGTCAGCCGGACACCCTCCGGCGTGCGTTCAACCTCCGGCTCGAGCGAGCGGATGACGGGCGTGACGATGTTGCCGCCCGCGAACGCCTGGACGACCGCCTTCGTCGGCGGCGGCTCGAGCGGCGAGGAGACCGCGATCGCGGCTCCGGGGAGGACGGCCGTGACGGCCGCGGCGACGACGAGCCACCGCGCGCGGAGCGGCCGGGGCGGCGCGGGCTGGAGCCGGTGGCCGAGGAGGCGCGGCAGCGTGGGCACGAGGAGAGGAATGGACGCGAAGAGCAGGAGGTAGGCGGGCCACGCGGGCATGAGCAGGCGCCAGAACGTGTTCTCCTGGATGTCCGCGCGCGGCGAGAAGCCCTTCACGACGAGGAAGGCGCCGAGCCAGCCGGCGAGCAGCGCGGCGAGCGCGCCCCGACGGACGCGCAGCACGGCGAGCAGGCCTGCGAAGGGCGCCCACTGGGCGAGCCGGGCGCTCCAGAAGAACTCGCGCAGCTGGTCCATCTGCGTGCGCCAGTGCTCGACGTCGAGGTCGAGGTAGCGGTCGAGGTTGAGCTCGAGCGCGAGCGGGCCCGCTCCCGCGGCCAGGCGGGCACCCTCGAGCGCGAGGGCGGGCAGCTCGCCGAGGCCGCGCTCCTTCCAGAGCGCGAGCACGAAGACGCTGGGAGCGACGGCGAGCGCGAACGCCGCCCCGGCCCGCCAGCGCCTGGCGGCCGCGTACGCGAGCAGGGCCCCGGCCAGGAACAGGTAGTTCGGAGGTTTCAGCGCCCCGGCGGCGCCGGCGAGGAGACCGGCGAAGACCGCGTCCGGCATCCGCGCGGGTGGCAGCGAGCGGGCGACGAAGAGCGCCGCAGCGAGCACGACGACCATGGACGGGAAGTCGGTGAGCGAGGTCAGCCCGAGCGCCTGGGGCAGGAAGTGCTCCGCCCAGCGTTCCTGGTAGCGGTCGGCGAAGAGCGGGATCGCGGCGTAGGGCGCTACCACCCACAGGAGCGCGGCCCAGTAGCCGAGCAGCCGCCCGCCGATGCGCGTGGCGAGGGCGTACAGGCAGACGAGCGCGAGCGGCGCGAGCACGAGCACCTGCACGACGACGAGCACTGGCAGCGCCTGCACGTACGCTGGCCCGGTCGCCCACGTCAGCGGCGCGAGCAGCGCGGGCCAGAGGTAGGCGGGCTCGGTGGGCGCGAGCTGCAGGTCGCCGAGCAGCCAGGCCTGTGTCGCGAGCCAGATCTGGTCGCCGCCGTGGAACCACACCCAGCCGTTGTGCTGGACGGCGAGCGCGAAGGCCAGCGTCGAGGCGACCTGCAGCGCCGCGAGCGTGCCGACGACGGCCACGGGGTGCGCGACGAGCCGATCGAGGACCCGCGCCGCGCCGCGCGCGGCGGTGAGCGAGGCGCTAGCGACCGACACTCGCGGTTCGGGCGGAGCGGTACCAGGCGACCGTGCGCGCGATCCCCTCGCGCAGCGGCACCTGCGCCCGGAAGCCGAAGAGCTCCTCCGCCCGCGAGGTGTCCAGCCGCCGCCGCGGCTGGCCGTTCGGCTTCGACGTGTCCCAGCGGATCGCGCCGTCGAACCCCGTCGCCTCGGCCACGAGCGCGGCGAGCTCCCGGATCGCGATCTCCTCGCCCGTCCCCACGTTCACGGGCTCCGGCCCGTCGTAGCGCTCGGCCGCCAGCAGGAGCGCCGTGACGCAGTCGTCCACGTACAGGAACTCGCGCGTGGGCGAGCCGTCTCCCCACAGCACGACCTCCTCCTCGCCCTGCTCGCGGGCCTCCAGCATCTTCCGGATGAGCGCGGGGATCACGTGCGAGGTCTCGAGGTCGAAGTTGTCCCGCGGGCCGTACAGGTTCACGGGCAGGAGATAGATCGCGTTCAGGCCGTACTGCTCGCGGTAGGCCTGCGCCCCCACGAGGAGCGCCTTCTTGGCCACGCCGTAGGGAGCGTTCGTCTCCTCGGGGTAGCCGTTCCACAGGTCGTCCTCGCGGAACGGGACGGGGGCATGCTTGGGGTAGGCGCAGATCGTGCCCGCCAGGACGAGCTTCCGCGTGCCGTGCAGGCGGCACTGCTCGAGGACGTGCGCGCCCATCATCAGGTTCGCGTACCAGTAGCGGCCGGGGTTGGCGCGGTTCGCTCCGATTCCGCCCACCTCCGCCGCGAGGTGGAACACGAGCTCCGGCGCGGCGTCCGCGAACAGGCGCGCCGTGTCCTCCATGCTCGTCAGGTCGTAGTCGGCGCGGCGGGAGGCGACGACGTCGTGGCCCTCCTCCTCCAGCCGCTCGACGAGATGGGTCCCCAGGAACCCTCCGCCGCCCGTGACCAGGACGCGCATGGCAGGGAGCGTACCGCGGTGTCCGGCTTCCGCCTCCGCCTCTACGATCCCACGCCGTGCGGAACGGAGACCGCGCCCGCCGGGCCGCGAAGGGGCGGACTCGGAGTCTGCTCGCGCACCCGCACGCGCTCGCGGCCGCGGGGGTCGTCCTCGCCGTGTGCGCGTTCCAGCTCTGGACGACGCCGTCCAACCCGCCCGGGTTCCACCGCGACGAGGTCGCGCTCGCTCTCAACGCCCACACGCTGTCCACGGAGCTGCGCGACGAGGACGGCGCGAGGACGCCGCTCTTCTTCCGCTCGTTCGGCGACTACAAGAGCCCGCTCTACCCGTACTTGCTCGCGGGCGTGTTCGCGGTCACCGGGCCGGGCAAGCAGGTCGCCCGCACGTTCTCGGCCGTCCTCGTGCTCGCCGCCGTGCTCCTGCTCGGGCTGCTCGCCTACCGGCTGAGCGGGAGCTGGCTTGTCGCGGTCGTGGTCCTCGTCCTGGCGGGGCTGACGCCGTGGCTCTTCGAGCTCGGCCGCGTCGCGCTCGAGGCCTCGACGCAGCCGCTGCTGGTCGTCTTGCTCCTGCTCTGGCTGCTGCGCTGCGAGCGGCGGACGCTGCGCAGCGCCCGCGCGGGTGCGGTCGCCGGCCTCCTCCTCGCCCTGCTCACGTACTCGTACACCGGGAGCCGGCTGCTCGGGCCGCTGCTCGCCGGCGCTCTCGTCCTCTTCGCCGGCCGGGAGCGGGCGCGCTGGCTCGCGGGCGCCTGGGGGGCGTTTGCCGTGGCGCTGCTCCCCCTCGGCGCGTACGCGCTCCGTCACCCCGGCGCGCTCACCGCGCGCTATGAGGCGACGACGATCGCCCGCGACGACGCCTCGCCGCTGCGGATCGTCGCGCAGGCGCTGTCCAACTGGGTGCACGACGTGAACCTCTGGCACTGGGCGACCGCGGGCGACCCGGCGCCGTACGTGCACGTCACCGGCTACGGGTCGGTGTTCGCGGCCGTCGCCCTGCTCGCGCTCGCCGGCGCCGCCGTCGTGCTCCGGGGGACGCGCCGGGCCGCACACGTCCCCACTGGACATGTCCCGGGGACAGACCCCTGGACATGTCCGGACGGGCGGTGGTGGCGCTACGTCCTCGCCGCCGCGCTCCTGGCGCCCGTCCCGGCCGCGCTCACCGTCGATCGGTTCAACGCGATCAGGCTGGCGACACTCCCCGTCTTCCTCGCCGTCCTCGCCGTCCCGGCGCTCGGCGCGCTCCTGCGGGAGGCGCGACGGCGCCGGCTCGCGCAGGCCGCCGTCGCCGTGCTGGCGGTCTCGGTCGTGTTCCAGTTCTGGCAGTTCCTCGACCGCTACACGAGCATCGGGCCGGGGCGGACGGTCCTCTTCGAGGCGGGGGTGGAGCCGCTCCTCGAGCGCGCGTTCGCCGGCGGCGGGCCCGTGTACGTGGACTTCGACGACCGCGGCGCCCAGGCCCAGGCGCGCTGGCACGCCGCGCTCGCCGGTCTCCCGCGCGACCGGGTCGTCGTGCTTCCGGACGGCGGCATCCCGCCTGTCGGCGCGACCGTGTTCCTGCACTTCCAGGACTGCGACTTCGCCTGCGCGGAAGTGGAGCGCTGGGAGCTCTACCGCGTCGCGCGCGCGCTCGGGCCGCCGCCCGCGCCTACGCCCTGAGCGGGCTGCCGGTGGGCAGCCAGTCCACGCGCCCGATCCAGCGCTCCCGGTTCTCCGCGTACCAGCGGATCGTCTGCAGGAGCCCGTCCTCCCACGAGACCTTGGGCTCCCAGCCCGTCTCGCGCGTGAGCTTCTCGTGGCCGACCCGCAGCGCGAGCACGTCGCTCGCGCCGGGACGGAAGCGGCCGGGCACGGTGACCACGCGGCGGTCACCGGGCCAGAAGCCGGCCTCCTCGCCCAGCCGGAGGATGAGCTCGGCCCACTCGCGCATGGAGACGTTCGCGCCCTGGCCGTACACGTACACGTCGCCCGGCACCCCGTGGGCGGCGACGGTCAGGTGGCCGCGCACGCCGTCCGTGCAGAAGCAGAAGTCGCGCATCGGCTCCAGGTTCCCGAGCTCCACCGTCTCGCGGGTTAGCGCCTGGGTGACGATCGTGCCCGTGACGTAGCGCGGGTTCTGGCGCGGCCCGTAGTTGTTGAACATGCGCGTGACGACGCCCGGCACGCCGAAGGCGTCGAAGTAGTTCATGGTCAGGAAGTCGGCCGCCACCTTCGAGGTCGCGTAGATCGACTTCGGATTGATCGGCGAGCGCTCGTGCAGCACGAGGCCGCCGTCCGCGTCGAACTGGTGGTGGTCGCGGACGGCGTCGTGCACGTTGCCGTACTCCTCCGAGGTGCCAGCCGTGTCGAACTTCTCGACGTCCAGCTCCCAGTCCACGATCGCCTGCAGCAGGTTGAGCGTCCCCAGGACGTTCGCGGCCACGGTCTCGTACGGACGATGCCACGACTCGCCCACGTGCGCCTGCGCGCCCAGGTGGAAGACGAAGGGGCGGTCGGGCGCCCGCTTCAGCTCGCGCACGAGGTAGTCCACGGACGTGCGGTCGGTCAGGTCCGCGAAGTGGACCTTCAGGCGCTCGCGGAGGTGGCCGATGTTGTTCAGCGCGCCGCTCGAGTTGGCGCGGACGAAGGCGTGTACGGTGGCGCCGAGCTCGACCAGGGCATCCGTGAGGTGCGAGCCCATGAACCCGTCCGCGCCGGTGACGAGGACGGTGCGGCCGTCGTACGCGTCGCCCAGCTCGCGGCGGAGGTCGTCGAGGGCCGGGCCTGTCCAGAGGCTGTCGTTCGGCATCGTGCGTACGCTTCCGCGTCGGTGAGCAAGCGTACAGAGTCGCCCGGTCTGGGCTCGCTCGGGAGCGGCGCGCTCACCGCCGTCTCGCTCCTCGGCGTGACCGCGATGGCGGCCCTCGCCGGGGTGGCGATCGCCCGCGAGCTGGGGCGCAGCGCCGAGACGGACGGCTTCTTCGCCGCCTACGGCGTGTTCGTCGTGGTCGTCCTCGCGGCCCACGCGCTTCGCGTCGCCGTGCTGCCGGATCTCGCGCGCGCGCGGGCCGAGCGCCGCCTCGCGGGGGAGACGGCGGGCTTCGCGCTCGCGCTCGCGGCCGTGGCGCTGCCGCTGCTCGCGCTCGCCGAGGTGCTCGCCGGTCCCTTCGGGGACCTGCTCACGGGCTCCGGCTCGGAGGCGGCTGACAACGCCGCGACCGAGGCGCTGCGCTGGCTGCTGCCCGCCGCGGTCGCGCACCTCTTCGCCGGGCTCGCGGCGAGCGCCCTCGCCGCCCTCGACGACTACGCCACCGCCGCGGCCGGCTACCTGCTCGGAAGCGCGGCCGGGCTCGCGCTCATCCTCGCGCGCATCGAGGCCGACGGGCTCGCCGCCGTCGCCTGGGGGATGACCCTGAACGCCGCCGTCGCGCTCGGAGTCCCGCTCGCCGGGCTGGCGGTCCGCGCGCTGCGCGAGCGGCTGCCCGCCGCCGGCGCGCGCCCGCGGGGAGCGCCGCTCGGCGCCCGGCTCCGCACGTTCGCGGCTGCGGTCGTGCTCCCCCTCGCGCTCCAGCTCCTGTACGTGGCGTGCATGCCGTTCGCCGGACGGGAGGGCGAGGGCGCGCAGACGAGCTTCGCGTACGGGTTCCTCGCGGCCTCCGCGCTCGTCGCCGTCACGGCCTCCTCGCTCGGCCTCGTCACGTCCGTCCCGCTGACCCGTACGGGCCTCGACGGCCCTCGGGCGGCGCGACACGTGGTCGCGACCTCGCGGCTCGCCCTTTCGCTCGTCGCCGGAGCCGCCGGCGCGCTGGCGCTCGTCGGCCCGCGGCTCGTCGAGCTCGTCCTGGGCGGCGCCTACGGCGGCGACACCGGCGAGGAGGTGGGCCGCCTCATCGTCGTGCTGAGCCCGTGGATGGTCGCCTCGGTCGGCGTCAGCGTCACCTTCCCGCTCGTGTTCGTGGCGGAGCGGACGCGGACGCTCCCGCTCGTCGCGCTGTCCATGCTCGCCATGCACGTGCCGCTCGTGTGGGCTGGCCAGGAGCTCTTCGGGCTGGACGGGATCGCCGTCGCGCTCGCGCTCTCGACGCTCCTCGCCTTCGGGGGCCTCCTGCTCGAGCTGCACGCCCTGCGCGCGGCCGCGCTCGGCGTCCTCTCCGCGGCCGTCCTCGTGGGCGCGGTGGCGGCAGCGGTCTTCGCGCCGTTCGCGCTGGCGCTCGGGCTGTGGAGCGCGGCGGCCGCGGGGCTCGCCGCCTACGTCGCCGTCCTCGCGCTCCTGCGGCCGGCGGGCCTGGCGGAGAGCTGGCGCTACCTGCGCGCGCTCGCCTGATGCGCGGGTGGTGGCGCCTGTACGCCACGAGCGTCGGGCTCGGCCTGCGCCACCTGACGCGGCACGGCTACCTGCGCGAGGCGGTCGTCCGCACCGTCATCCCGCTCGATCCCGTCCGCTACGTGGAGCTGCCCTGGGCGCTGCGTGCGCTCGCCGCCGTCCCCGGCGAGCGGGTGCTCGACCTGGCGAGCCCGAAGCTGCTCGCCGTCGCGCTCGCCCGCTCCGGCGTCCACGTGACGAGCGTGGACGAGCTGCCCCCGGAGATCGAGGCCTGGCGGCGCCTGACCCGCGGCGAGCGCAACCTCGAGCTCGTGGTCGCCGACGGCCGCGCGCTTCCCTTCGCGGACGCCTCGTTCGACCACGCCACGAGCATCTCCGTGCTCGAGCACGTCGCGGACGACGGCGACGCCACGGCGCTCGGCGAGCTGGCCCGCTGCGTGCGCCCCGGCGGCCGGATCGCGATCACCCTGCCCTTCGCCCGGCGAGCCTGGGACGAGTACCGGCGCGAGGCCGCCTACGTGGACCGCGGCGGCGACGAGCGCGGTCACTTCTTCCAGCGCTGGTACGACGACGAGCGCGTGGACGCGCTGCTCGCACGGGTGCCCGAGCTACGCCTCCGCGAGCGCACGGTCGTCCGCCTGGTGCCGAACTGGCACCGGGCGTACACGAGAGCCTTCCCCTGGCTCGTGCCGCTCGGGCCGCTGTACGGCGTGCTCGCCGTTGAGCGAGCGGGCGAGGGCGGCGACGTCGTGCGCCTCCTGCTCGAGCGGGCGCGTTCCTAGCCGAGCGAGCGGTACACCGCGGCGTGCCCGCGCGCGCACGCCTCCCACGTGAAGCGCGCCGCCCGCCGGAGCCCGAGGTCGCGGAGCTCGTCCGCCCGGGCGAGAGCCTCGCGCACGCCGGCCGCGATGGCTGCCGGGTCGTACGGGTCGAAGAGGACGGCGGCGTCGCCGCACACCTCCGGGACCGCGCCCGCCCGCGCCGCCGCCACGGGACAGCCGCTGGCCAGCGCCTCGAGCGGCGGCAGGCCGAAGCCCTCGTACAGGCTCGGGAAGACGAGGCACGCCGCGCGCCGGTAGAGCGCCGCGAGCTCCTCCAGCGAGACCGCGCCGCGGTGCTCCACCCCCGCGGGCAGCGGCTCCAGGCGCCCGCCGTCCCCGCCCGTGAGGACGAGCCGGAGGTCGGGACGCTCGCGCCTGAGCAGCGCGAACGCCTCGAACAGGCGCCGGTGGTTCTTGTGCGGCCAGGCGCGCGCGGGGTAGAGGAGGAAGGCCTCCCGCTCGGCGGGAGGGCCCGGGACGAAGACCGCATGGTCGACGCCCTCGTGCGCCACGTGCACGCGGGCGGGGTCGAGACCCAGCGTCGCGACCGCCCGCTCGCGCACGAACTCGCTGACGACGACGACCGCGTCCGCGCGCCGGGCGGCCCGGTCGTAGGCGAGCGCCCGGTACAGGCGCGTGGTCCGGCTCGAGTGCTCGGGCAGGTCGCGGTGCTGGACGTCGTGCAGCGTCACTACCGTGGGCACGCGCACGCGGGGCACCGGCACGGTGAGCGGGTAGTGCACGACGTCCATGCCCGCGTAGCGGCGGGCCGGTGGGCCCGGGCGGGCCGCGGCGAGCGCCAGGGCGCGCGCACGTGCGAGCGCCGAGCGCCCGGCGCGGTACTCGCCGACCACCGTGGTGGGCAGCCCGTCGCCCACCCCGGGCGCGATCGCAGGCACGAACGCGTGCGCCTCGACCTCGCGCGTCGTCGCCAGCCCGCGCACGAGGCCGCGCACGTACGTCTCCGACCCGCCCATCCGCCCCGGGACGAGCGTCAGCAGGGAGAGCCCGACGCGCACGGGGCCGATCCTACCCCCGGGCTAGAATGGCCGGATGGCCGCCGACGGCAGCGAAAATGCCGGATCTGCAGGGATTTCCGTCGAGGAGCTCTTCGAGCGGCTGAAGGAGGAGGTCCGCCGCTCCGGTGCGGCCCCCGGGGCCGCGGCAGGAGGGGCGGACGAGCGGCGCGCCGCGCGGGCCGAGGCGGAGCGGCTGTGGCCCGTGTCCGCCGACCGCTCCCTGCGCCTGCGCCCGGGAGTGCGCGGCGGCCTGGGCACGCCCGTGAAGGCCGTGCTGCGCAAGCTCATGCGCTGGTACGTGGAGCCGCTCGCGTACGACCAGCGCTCCTTCAACGCCGCCGCCCTGCGGCTGATCGACGACCTCCAGCAGCAGGTGGACGCGCTCCGCGCCGAGCTCGAGGCGCTCCGCGCCGAGCTCGAGGCGCTGCGCGCGAGCCGGACGCCGTGAACGTCGCCGTGCTGCGACCGCAGGTGCCGTTCGTGCGCGGGGGTGCCGAGCTCTTCACCGACCGCCTCGTCGAGGAGCTGCGCGCGCGCGGGCACGAGGCCGAGCTCGTGACCGTGCCCTTCAAGTGGTACCCGGGCACGCGCGTGCTCACCCAGGCCTTCCTGTGGCGGCTGCTCGACCTGGAGGAGGCGGACGGGCGCAGGATCGACACGGTCGTGGCGACGAAGTTCCCCTCCTACCTCGTGCGCCACCCGGACAAGCGCGTCTGGCTCGTGCACCAGTTCCGGCAGGCCTACGAGCTCGACCGCACGCCGCTCGGCCAGTTCGGCGAGTCGCCCGAGGAGCGCGCCCTCCGCCGCAAGGTGCAGGACCTCGACCGGGTCGCGCTCGGGGAGGCGACGCGGCTGTTCGCGATCTCGGGCAACGTGGCCTCGCGCCTCGCCGCCGCCACGGGCCTCGAGGCCGAGGTGCTCCCGCACCCGCCCCAGCAGCTCGCGTTCCGGAACGAGGGCTACGGCGACTTCGTGCTCTCGGTCAACCGCCTCGACCGCGCGAAGCGGATCGACCTCCTGCTCGAAGCCGCCGCCCTCGACCCCGCGCTCGAGGTCGTGATCGCGGGCGAAGGGCCGGACCGCGAGCGGCTCGAGCGCCTCGCGCGCGAGCGCGGGCTCGACGGGCGCGCCCGCTTCGCGGGCCGCGTCTCCGCCGAGGAGCTCGCCGAGCTGTACGGCCGCTGCCTGGCCGTCTTCTACGCCCCGCTGGACGAGGACTACGGGATGGTCCCGCTGGAGGCCTTCCTCTCCGAGAAGCCCGTGCTGACGACGACGGACGCCGGCGGCCCGCTCGAGGTCGTGACCGACGGCCGCACGGGGCTCGTCGTCTCGCCCGAGGCGGCGGAGGTGGCGCGAGCCGCGGGCTGGCTGCGCGCCCACCGCGAGCAGGCGGCGGCGTACGGACGCGCCGGGAAGGAGCTCGCCGGCGAGATCACCTGGGACCGCGCGCTCGCGAGGCTGCTCTCGTGAAGGTCGCCTGCTTCTCCCCGCTCCCCCCCGAGCGCTCGGGCGTGGCCGATTACAGCGCGCTCCTGCTGCCGGCGCTGCGCGAGCGGGTGGACGTGGTCGCCGTCCGCCGCGGGCGCAAGCGCGCGCCCCGCGGGACGGACGTCGCGCTCTACCACGTCGGCAACAACCCGGACGCACACGGGTGGATCGTGGACGCGCTGCGCCGCAGGCCGGGCGTCGTCGTCCTGCACGACTTCGTCCTCCACCACCTCGTCGCCGGCATGACCGTCGGCCGCCGGGACGGGCACGGGTACCTGGACGCGATGGAGCGCGAGCACGGGGTGGTGGGACGGCTGCTTGCCCACGGCGTGCTCGACAAGCGCATCCCGCCGCTCTGGGAGTCGCGGCCCGAGGACTTCCCGCTCGCCTGGTTCGTGCTCGAGCACGCGACGGCGCTGATCGTGCACTCGCGCACCGTCCACGATCTCGTGCGGGCGGCCGGGTACGAGCGCCCGGTGCGCATCGTCCCCCATCCGGCCTGGCCCCTCCCCCGCCTCGAGCCCCTGCGGGTCGCCGACGGCCCGGTGATCGGCTGCTTCGGCGTCGTGAACGCGAGCAAGCGCATCCCCGAGCTGCTCGCCGCCTTCGCCCGCGTCCGGCGGAGCGTCCCCGACGCGACGCTCCTCCTCGTCGGGCCGACCGCTCCCGGCTTCGACCTCGACCGCCGCCTGCAGCGGCTCGGGCTCCCGCCCGACGGGCTCGTGCGCGAGAGCTGGGTCGAGGAGGAGCGGCTGTGGCGCCTGCTCGCGGGCGTGGACGTGGCCGTCAACCTGCGGCATCCGACGATGGGCGAGACCTCGGGCAGCGCCGTCCGCTCGCTCAGCCTGGGCACGCCGCTCGTGGTCAGCGACGTCGGCTGGTTCTCCGAGCTCCCCGACACGGTCGCGCTCAAGGTGCCGGTGGACGAGCGGGAGGTGGACACGCTCGCGGCCGCGCTGGAGCTCCTGCTCACGAACGA
The DNA here is from genome assembly GCA_035574435.1 of Gaiellaceae bacterium. Taxonomy (GTDB): domain Bacteria; phylum Actinomycetota; class Thermoleophilia; order Gaiellales; family Gaiellaceae; genus GMQP-bins7. The sequence goes on from DATLYU010000019.1 coordinate 15,311, forward strand.
GCGGGCCCGGCGCGAGCTCGGCGCCGCGGGCGCGGAGCTGGCCCGGCGTGAGCACGACCTGGGCCGCGTGGCGGACCTGTACGCCGCCGCGCTCGAGGAGGCGGCCGGCGGGCCGGCCGTGGCCGAGAGCGTCCTCCGGGAGGTCAGCCGCGCGGCAGCCGAGGTGGGTATCGGCGCGGAGGACGAGGAGGCAGGGGAGCTCGCTCGGCGCCTCGCCGAGGTCGAGCTTGGTCGCTAGCGCGCGGGCCGCCGGGCCGGCGGCAGCCCTGCTCCTCCCGCTCCGCCGCGTTCCCGTCTGGGGCTGGCTGCTCGCTCTCGTCGCCGCCTCCTCCGTCTTCCGCTGGCTCGTCGGGCGCGGGATCGTGGCGCCGTTCATCTTCGTGGACGAGGTGATCTGGTCGGAGCTCGCGCGCGGCCTCGCCGAGAGCGGCGAGCCGCTCCTGCGCGGCGAGCCCGAGCCCGGGTACAGCCTCGTCTACCCGCTCCTGATCACCCCCGCGTACGCGCTCTTCGACCGGCTCCCGGACGCCTACGAGGCGGTCAAGGCGACGAACGCGGTGCTGGTCTCGCTGGCGGCGCTGCCCGCCTACGGGATCGCGCGCCGCGTCGTCGGCCCGGGCCTCGCGCTCCTGGGCGCGCTGCTCGCGGTCGCGCTGCCCTCGCTCGCATACGCGGGGACGGTGATGACGGAGAACGCGTTCTACCCGCTCTTCCTCGCCGTTGCCCTCGCCCTCGTGCTCGAGCTCGAGCGCCCGACCGTCCCGCGCGCGCTGCTCCTGCTCGCGCTCGTGGGCGTCGCGTTCGCGACACGGGTGCAGGCGGTCGCGCTCGTGCCGGCGATCCTGCTCGCGCCGCTCGCCCGCGCCGCGCTCACGCCCGCCCCGCTCCGCCGCACGCTGGCCGCGTTCCGCGGGCTGTACGCGCTCGTCGCCGGGCTCGGCGCCGTGCTCGCGCTCGCGCTCCTGGTCGCGGGGCGCTCGGGCGGCGACCTGCTCGGCGCCTACGAGCCCGTCGAGGAGGCGAGCTACGACGCCGGCGAGGCGCTGCGCTACCTCGTCTGGCACGCCGCCGAGCTCGACCTCTACCTGCTCGTGCTCCCGGTCGCGGCCACCGCCGTCCTCGTCGGCCGCGCCCGCGCGCTCGCCGACTCCGCGCTTTCGGCGCTGCTCGCGGCCACCCTGGCGCTGACGGCGGCCTTCGTGCCGGTCGTCGCGCTCTTCGCCTCCCGCTTTTCCGACCGGATCGAGGAGCGCAACCTCTTCTACCTCGCGCCCCTCTTCGCCACGTGCCTGCTCGCCTGGGTCGCCCGCGGCGCGCCGCGCCCGCGG
>DATLYU010000020.1:0-7900 GCA_035574435.1 Gaiellaceae bacterium
TCGAGGACCACGGCGGCGCCCGGGAGCGCTGGCCGGACGCGGCCCGTGAGCGCGCCCTGGCCGTCGCGCGCAAGCCGGACGCGCGGCGCGACCCGGACGAGGACGGCGGGCGAGGCCGCCCCCTCCGCCTCGATCCGGTACCGCAAGGGGCCGCGGGGGGCGACCGTGAGGGACACCGAGCCGTCGGCGGCGCGCTCAGGCCGTCCCACCGGCGACCAGGAGACGCCGTCCTCGGAGGAGGCGAGCGTCGGCGCCTCCACGGCGCGCGCGAGCCCGCCCAAGCGCAGGCTGGAGCCGAAGAGGACGGGCGCCCGCGGGCGGTCGAGCCGGAGCACGCCGATCGTCGCCCACGTGGAGCGCAGGCCGAGAGCCGTGCGCAAGAGGGCCGCCGGCAGCGCCTCCGTCCCGTCCACGGTGGTCACGACGAGGGAGCGCAGCCGCCCGGAGGGGGTCGGGACGCCGACGAGGTCGAGGACGCGCGCGTCCAGCTCGAGCTTCGCCTGCAGGGTGCGGGCGCCGATCAGGACCGGCCCCCAGGCGTGGTAGGGCGAAGAGCGGTCCCACGGATCCGGGCGGGAGACGAGGTAGGGGGCGCTGAAGCCGAAGACGTCGGCGGCGCTCGCCGTGCGGCCGCCCGAGGTCGAGAAGTAGTACGTGGTCGCCACCCGACCGCCGTAGAGCAGCACCTCGCGGGCGGTCGCCTGCACGGCGGCGGTCGTCCGCGCCCGCTCGCCCTCGACGCCCAGGTACACCTGGCTGCGCACGTCCGCGTACAGGTCGAAGGGCTTGCCCATGATCAGCCCGGCGAGCGCGTACGAGCGGGCGGCGACCGCCTGCGCCTTGAGCGCCTCCTCCGGCCACCGGTGCGGCACCTCGCCCGCGACCACGCCCAGCAGGTAGCTCTCGAGCGGCACGACGTTGATCACCCGCAGCAGCGACCCTTGGGGCTGAACCTGCAGCTTCCCGCGGTAGGGCCGGCCGTCGAGCGCGAGCAGCCCGCCCTTCCCGGGCCGGACGAGGAGCGGCGGCACGGCCGGCGCCGGGCCGCCCTCGGTCGGAAGGACCATGTCCGGGCGCAGGATGAGCGGGCCCTTCTCCACCCGGTAGCTCGCCCCGGTCGCGTCCACGACGGTGAGCGGCGCCGTGGAGGTGATCGTGACCGCCCGCCGCCCCTCCGCGAGCAGCACCCGCACCTCCCGGCCCGGAACCCGGGCGAGCTCCGTCCCCGGGTAGTAGTAGGCGAGGATCTCGCGGTAGCTCCTCCCCTCCAGCGCCTGCCCGTAGGCGCCCCACTGGCTCATGCCGACGCCGTGGCCGAAGCCGCGGCCGCTGATGAGAAAGACGGCCTCGCCGGCGACCGCGTCCGGCCCCGGCTGGCCGCGCGCCCCGGGCGCGGCGAGGGCGGCGAGGACGACGAGGGCTGACAGGACGCGCACGAAAGGCTCCAGGCTAGCGGGGAAGGATGGGCGGTTTGTATGTCGGCTCGGGGCGGCCGCGGTTTGAGGGTGGGCGCAGCCCCGCAGGGCGGCGCGCGCGTCAGCGCCAGGCGGTCTCGACGACCGGCGCCCGCCGCTTCAGGGGCTCCCACCAGGCGCGGTTCGCGGCGTACCAGGCGACCGTCTCCGCGAGCCCCTCCGGCCAGCCGCGGGCGGGCTGCCAGCCGAGCTCGCGCCGGATCTTGCTCGCGTCCAGCAGGTAGCGGCGGTCGTGCCCCGGCCGGTCGGGGACGATCGTCTTCAGCGAGGCGGGCTTGCCGGTCAGCTCGAGGACGAGGTCGGCGATCTCCTCGATCGTCGCCTCCACCCCCGAGCCGACGTTGTACGTCTCCCCCGGCCGGCCGCGGCGCAGGACGAGGTCGATCGCCGAGCAGTGGTCGAGCACGTGCAGCCACTCGCGCCTGTGGTGGACGGAGGCGTACAGGGGGAGCGGCTCGTCGTCGAGCGCGTTCGTCGTGAAGAGGGGGATGACCTTCTCCGGGAATTGGAAGGGCCCGTAGTTGTTCGAGCAGTTGGAGATCGTCACGGGCAGGCCGTACGTCTCGAAGTACGCGCGCACGGCGTGGTCGGCGGCCGCCTTGGAGGCGTTGTACGGGGTGCGGGGGCGGTAGGGCGACTCCTCCGTGAACCGCTCCTCGGAGTCGAGGGGGAGGTCGCCGTACACCTCGCAGGTGGAGACGTGGTGGAAGCGCTCGACGCCGACCGTGCGCGAGGCCTCGAGCAGGGTCTGCGTGCCGAGCACGTTGGTGCGGAAGAAGCGGGCCGGCTCGAGGACGGCGAGGCTGTTGTGCGACTCGGCGGCGAAGTTGACGACGACCTCGATGCCGTGCTCGCGGAGCGTCCGCTCGAGGAGCTCCCGGTCGCAGATGTCCCCCTGCACGAACGCGATGCGCTCCTCGACCGCGGCCAGGTTCGCGCGGTTGCCGGCGTAGGTGAGCAGGTCGTAGACGACCACGTGGTCGTCCGGGTAGCGCTCCAGCCAGTAGTGGACGAAGTTGGAGCCGATGAAGCCGGCTCCGCCCGTGACGAGGAGGCGCATCGCCGGCTAGCGTAGCTGCGGCCCGTGAGCCTGGAGGGAAGGCTCGGCGGCGCGGCTGTCGTCCCGGCCTACAGCAGGCGCGCGAGGCACTCCCGCAGCCCGAGACGCCAATGCGGCAACCGCGGAGCTCCGGGCCTCTCGCTCCGGAGCACGGAGTAGGCGGGCCGCCTCGCCGGTCGGGCCAGCTCCTCGCTCCCGATCCGTCGCACCCGGCAGCCGATGCCGGCCTCCGCGAAGATCGCCTCGGCGAAGTCGGCCCACGTGCAGTCGCCCTCCGCGGCGACGTGGTAGACGCCGAAGGGAAGCTCCAGGATGCGCCGCATCGCCTCGGCGAGGTGGCCCACGTAGGTGGGGCAGCCGCGCTGGTCGTCGACGACCGCGATCTCGTCGCGCTCGCGCGCGAGCGCGAGCATCGTGCGCACGAAGTTGCGCCCCGTCCAGCCGAAGAGCCACGAGGAGCGCACGATCCAGCCGGCCCGCACCTCGCGCTCGCCCTCGAGCTTCGAGCGGCCATACGCGTTCACGGGGTTGGGCGGGTCGCTCTCGACGTACGGCGCTCGCTTCTCGCCGTCGAAGACGTAGTCGGTCGAGAAGTAGACGACCGGCGCGCCGAGAGCGACGACGCGCCGCGTCCCCTCCACGTTGACCTCCCGTGCAGCGGCGGGGTCGGCCTCGGCCCCGTCCACGTCCGTCCACGCGGCGCAGTGGAGGACGAGGTCCGGCCGCTCGAGGCGAGGAGGCGGCTCCGTGACGTCCCAGTCGGCCCGCGTGAGCGCGACGACGTCCTCGCCGGAGAGGGCGGAGACGAGCGCGAGACCGAGCTGGCCGCCCGCGCCGGTTACGAGGATGCGCCTGCGTCTCGCTCGGAGAGGATCGGCGATCGGGTGCTCCAGAGGTGGACGACGCGAGGGTCGTTCCAGGGGATCCCGTGCTCGTCGGGATCCTCGGAGTCGTACTCCTCGGTCACGTGGTAGCAGAAGAGGACGTCGGTCAGCGCTTCGAAGCCGTGCGCGAGCGTGCCGGGGACGTAGAGCGCGACGGGGTTCTCCTCGCCGATGTCCTCGCAGTAGGTCTCGCCCGTCTCGAGGTCGAGGACGACCACCCGCGCCGTTCCCGCCAGGCAGACGAAGAGGTCGTCCTGACCTCGCTCGTGGTAGTGGAGACCGCGGATCGTCCCCCGGCGCGAGAAGGAGACGTTCGTCTGGCGCGTCGGCTTCGGCAGCAGGGACTCGCGCCGGAGCTCCATCAGCCAGCCTCGCTCGTCCTCGTACCTGCGCAGCGGGATGCGGATGAGACCGTCGATCACGGGCGGTTCGCGCCGTGCCTGCGCACGAAGTCGTTGACGGCGTAATAGGCGTCGATCGACTCGCCGGCGTCGCCCCAGAAGCCCTCCAGGACGTCGTACTCCATCAGGTCGTGCTCGACGTACCAGTTGTTGACGTCCGTGATCTCGAGCTCACCGCGACCCGACGGCTCGAGCCTCGGCAGGACGTCCCAGACCGTCCCGTCGTAGAAGTAGACGCCCGTGACCGCGAACTCGCTGGGCGGCTCGACCGGCTTCTCGACGATCCGCCGGAGACGGCCGTCGCCGTCGAGCTCGGGCACGCCGAGGTGGCGCAGGTGCTCGGGATCGCTCTCGCGGGCGAGGACGATCCTCGCGCCGGCCTCCTGGGCGTGGAAGTTGGCCACGACGGGAGCGAGCGAGCGCTCGAACACGTTGTCCGCGAGCACGACGACGACTCGCTCCCGATCGACGAAGCGCTCGGCGAGTCCGAGCGCCTCCGCGATCCCGCCCGGCCGCTCCTGGTAGGCGTAGAGAAGCCGGTCGATGCCGTACTCGTGCCCGTTGCCGAGAAGGCGAAAGAACTCGCCCGCGTGCGTCCCCCCCGTGACGAGCATGATCTCGCCGATCCCCGAGCCGACCAGCGCCTCGATCGCGTACGTGACCATCGGCCGGTCGTAGATCGGCAGCAGGTGCTTGTTGGTGATGCGGGTGAGCGGATGAAGCCTCGTACCGCTCCCCCCGGCGAGGATCACGCCCTTCACATACTGGATGCTACTCCCGCGACACGGTCGCCTCGCCGGCGACGAGGACGTTCTCGCGGCCGGTCGCGCGGAAGGCCGGCGGCTCGAGCGGCGAGGGCTTTACGCGCGCCAAGCGCGCGGCACGCTCGGGCAGCCACCAGTTGTAGCGGCCCATCACCGCCATCAGCGCGGGCACGAGCACGGCGCGGATCACGGTCGCGTCGAAGAGCACCGCCGCAGCCAGGCCGAAGCCGAACTCCTGGAGGCCGACGATCCTCCCGGCGAGAAAGCCGGAGAAGGCAGCCACCATGATCACCGCGGCCGCCGTGACGATGCGGCCCGTCCGCTCGAGCCCGATCGCGACAGCGCGCCCGTTGTCCCCGACCTCGTCCCAGGCCTCCCGCATGCGCGAGACGAGGAACACCTCGTAGTCCATCGAGAGACCGAAGAGCATCGCGAACAGGAAGACCGGGATCCAGCCCTCGACCTGGTCGAACCGGTAGAGGCCGAGGACGTCGTTCCCCACCCCCCACTTGAAGACGGTGACGAGGAGGCCGTACGCGGCGGCGACCGAGAGCAGGTTGAGCAGCACCGCCTTGAGCGGCAGGAAGAGCGAGCGAAACGCGCGCAGGAGCAGGAGGTAGGTGAGCCCGAGCACCGCGAGCACGAGCCAGGGGAAGGCGGAGTACGTCTCGTCGAGGAAGTCGACCCCCTGGGCCGGCCCTCCCCCGGCGAGCGCCTTCACCCCGGACGGCCACCGCACCGAGGGCAGGAGGTCGTCGCGGAGCCTCCGGACGAACGCCTGCGCCGGCTGGTCGCCGTACTCGTGACGGCCGGCGACGAGAATGAGCGCGTAACGCCGGCCCGGCTCGACGAAGCGGCCGCCCCTCGCGTAGTAGACCGCCGCCACCTCGGGGTCGGCCTCGAGCTTCCGCACGAGCGAGGCGATCGCCGCCTGCGTTCGCGGCGCGAGCACGGCGCCCTCGCGCCCTGCGTCCACGAGCACCTGCGTCGGGGAGATCGCCCCGGGCCCGATCGTCTCGCGAAGGAGGTCGAAGCCCTGCACCGACTGCGGATGGCGGGGAATCCCCTCGACCGAGCCCGGGGTCAGCTCGAGGGCGAAGACCGGGCTCGCCGCCGCGAGCATGAGCGCCCCGGCAACGGCGACGAAGGCGAGCGGCCGGCGCATGATCGCGACCGAGAGACGCGCCCAGAAGCTCCGCTCGCTCTCGAGCGCGCCCGGCAGCCGCGGCAGCGGCACCCCGAGCGAGCGAGCCCAGCCGGCGACCGGGGCTCGCGCCGTTCCCCGGCGGCCGTACAGGGACAGGAGCGCGGGCTGCGCGGTGAGCGCGGCTGCGATCGAGACGAGCGGGATCAGGAACCCGCCGACGCCCATCGCGCGCATGAACGGCAGCGGCATCGCCAGCAAGAGCGCGAGGCCGATCGCCACGGTCGCGCCGGAGAAGACGACCGCCCGTCCCGCGGTCTCCATCGTGCGCAGGAGCGCCTCCTCCTTCGTGCGCCCGCCCGCCAGCTCCTCGCGGAAGCGATAGACGACGAGCAGCGAGTAGTCGATCGCGATCCCGAGGCCGATCAGGAAGACGAGGTTCGTGACGTAGGTGGGCGTGGTGATGAAGTGGGCGGCGATCCAAACGAGCCCGAGCGTCCCGAAGATCGTGAAGCCGGCGAAGAGAAACGGGATCGTCACCGCGTACGAGAGCCCGAGCACTGCGACGAGCACGGCCAAGGCGATCGGAAGCGCGATCGCCTCCCCTCGTTGCAGGTCGCCGCTGAAGATCGGGTCGAGGTCGTGCTGGATCGAGGCGGGCCCGGTGACGTACGCGGTCGTGCGCGGCGGCTGGCCTACCGCCGCGTAGACGTCGTCGGCGTAGCGCTTCGCCTCGGCGAGGGTCAGCGTGGAGGCGATGTCGGCGTAGAGGACGTCGCCCCCGGCCGGGACGAGCGGGGTCGGACGGCCGGTGGGGAGGATCCGCGCCGCTCGGTCGACGGCAGCCTGGAGGCGCGCTCGGAGAGCCGGATCGGCCGAGGAGCCCCGCACGCGGAAGACAACGGTGAAGCTCCCGTCGGAGCGGTCGCCGTAGCGGCGCTCCAGGATCGACCGCACCCTCTCCGAGTCCGATCCCGGAACGGTGAAGACGTTCGACTGGAGCGACGACAGCCTCGTCGAGGCCAGCCCCCCGGCAAGGAGAACGGCGAGCCAGGCCGCCAGGATCGGCCAGCGCAACTTCACCACCGCGTGCGTCCAGCGCTCCATTCGCCAGGCCCCCGGCCGGCTCGGCCGGCATCAGCGCCAGGGTACCCTGTGACCCGTGACGGGCCACGGCGACATACACCATCTCCGAGAGGAGCTCGAGCAGCTCTTCGACGACCTCTGGCGCGGCCCGCGCTTCGCCCGCTCCCAGGTCGGCTTCCGGCCGCACATCGACGTCTACCGCACCGAGAGCCCGGCCGAGCTGGTCATCATCGTCGACCTCGCTGGCGTCGATCCCGACGACGTGACGATCGTCCTCCACGACTACACGCTCATCCTCGCCGGCGAGCGGCCGCGGCCGCGGCCCGACCGGCAGGCCTCGTACCACCACATCGAGATCGACTACGGGCCGTTCGAGCGCCGGCTGGCGCTTCCGGAGGCCGTCGACGCCGACGCGGCCCACGCCAGCTACGAGCGCGGGATGCTGCGGATCGTGCTCCCCATCGCCGAGGAGCGAAGGACGGCGAAGGTCTCGATCGCCGTCAAGACGGTCAGATGAGCGAGACGCCCAGGGAGGTGGTGCCGCTCCTCGAGCGGGTCTCGCTTCCGTCGGTCCTGCCGACGCTCCCGCTCAAGGACACGGTCGTCTTCCCGCAGTCGATGACGCCGCTCGCGATCGGGCAGGAGCGGTCGGTGAAGCTCGTCGACGACGTCGTCTCGGGCAACCGCATGCTCGCGCTCGTCACCATCCGCAACGAGGAGGCCGAGCAGCCGGGCTGGGACGACCTCTACGAGATCGGCACCGCGGCAGTCGTCCACCGCCTGATCCGGATCCCGGACGGCACCCTGCGAATCCTCGTGCAGGGCCTGAGCCGTATCCGGCTCGAGCGCCGCATCCGGGAGGAGCCGTACCTCGTCGGGGAGTTCTCCGAGCTGCCCGACGTCCTGGTGGAGTCGCGCGAGGTCGAGGGGCTCGTGCGCACCGTGCAGAACCTCTTCTCGGAGATCGTCTCGCAGGTCCCGTACCTGCCCGAGGAGCTGCAGCTCGCCGCTGCCAACGTCGAGGACCCGAGCGCGCTCACGTACCTCGTCGCCTCCACCCTCCGCATCAAGACGGAGGAGCGTCAG
>DATLYU010000021.1:0-10292 GCA_035574435.1 Gaiellaceae bacterium
CTGCGCATCCTGCTCGGGCTGTTCACGGCGCAGACCCTCGTCGCCGGCGCCCTCGCCGTCCTCATCGTCGTCGTCGCGTTCGAGCTCCTCGACCTCGGCGAGCCCGGCGTCGGCTACCTGAACTCGGCGATCGGCGTCGGCGCGCTCGTGGGATCGATCCTCGCGCTGCTGCTGACCGGCGTGCGCCGGCTCGCACCGCCGTTCATCGGCGGCATCCTCCTCTGGGGAGTCCCGCTCGTCCTCGTCGGGCTCTGGTCCGAGCTCGCGCTCGCGCTCGTGCTGCTGGCGATCGTGGGCGCCGGCAACTCGCTCGTGGACGTGGCCGCGTTCACGCTCATCCAACGCGCCGTCCCCGACGAGGTGCTGGCCCGCGTCTTCGGCGTCATCCAGTTCCTGTGGATCGCGAGCTTCGGGCTCGGCGGGATCCTGATCGTCCCCCTCGTGGACTGGCTCGGCCCCGACGGCGCCCTGATCGCGGCCGGTGCGTTCCTGCCCGCGCTCGCGCTCCTCAGCGGCCCGAAGCTCGTGCGCCTCGACGCCGCCGCCGAGGCACCCGGTGCCGAGCTCGCGCTCCTCCGCTCGGTGCCGATCTTCGCGCCGCTGCCCGGGACGCCGCTCGAGCACCTGGCCGCCCGCCTCGTCCCGCTGCGGCTCGAGGCGGGCAGCGTGATCGTGCGCCAGGGAGATGCCGGCGACCGCTTCTACGTGATCGCCGAGGGCGAGGTGGAGGTCTCGGTCGACGGAGCGGTCGTGTCCACGCTCGGCCCCGGCGGCTACTTCGGCGAGATCGCGCTCATCCGCGACGTGCCGCGCACGGCGACGGCCACCGCGAAGACGCCCGTCGTCCTGTACGCGCTCGACCGGGAGGACTTCCTGGCCGCGGTCACGGGGCATGCCCCGAGCGCCCAGGCTGCCGAGCAGGTCGCGAGCTCGCGATTGGGTGCGGTCGCGCCGAGCGGAGGCCCCCTCTCGGCGTGATCCGCGCACCGGACGCCTACGAGGAGCGTCTCCGCGCCTACGTCCTCGAGCGCGCCGAGGAGTCGCGCGCGGTCCGCGTGGGCGAGAAGGAGGTCTCCGAGCAGGCGGCGATCGTGGCCCGCTTCCGGGACCTCTTCGACCGCGAGCAGCTCGAGGCGCTGCGCGAGGTGGAAGCGTCGGCGGCGACGCCGGACGAGCGCGAGCGCGCCCACCGGCTCGCACGCGCGTGCGAGTCGGGGATCGTCACCTCCGAGCTCGCGGGGCTCCAGGACGAGCTGCAGAACGCCGAGCTCGCCGCGCGCGTTCCCTTCCAGGGCGAGGAGCTGCCGCTGCGGACCGCGTTTGCCCGGCTCGGCACGCTCGCGACCTATGCCGAGCGGGAGGAGCTCGGGCCGCCGACCCTCGACGTCTCCGCGACCCTGAACGACCGCCGGCTCGAGCTCGCACGCGCGGGCGAGGAGCTCAAGGCCGCGCTCTCCGGCGAGGACGACCCGGTACGCCGCAGCGAGACGGAGAAGGGCGTCTCGCTCGGCGAGCTGGCGAGCGCGCTGGAGGAGGTGGCGGCGACCACCGCGGACGTGTACGAGGAGCGTCGCGAGCGCTGGCTCAACCGCCTGCTCGGGCCGGAGCGCGCGCCACGCCCGCCGCAGTACCACACCGCCTTCGTCTTCCGGCTCACGCCGCTCGCGGCGACGTACTCGAAGGAGCGCGCGACGGAGGTCTGCGTGGCGACTCTCGCGGCCCTCGGGTGCGACGTCACGGCCGACCCGAACATCCGCACCGACCTCGAGGACCGGCCGCAGAAGAGCCCGCGGCCGGTCGTCATCGCCCCGGACCCGCCGGCCGTCGTCCACCTCGTCACGCGCCCGCTGGGCGGGCTCCAGGACTACCAGGACTTCCTGCACGAGGCCGGCCACGCGCTGCACTTCGCCGGCTGCGAGCCCGGCCTCCCGTACGCCTTCCGCGCACTCGCGCGCGACAACGCGCTCACGGAGACGTACGCGTACCTGCTGCAGAGCATCGTGCGCGAGCCGGGCTGGCACGAGGAGCGCTTCGGCCTCGACCGCGCCCAGGCGGCCGAGAACGCCGAGCTCGCGCAGTTCCTGGACAGCTTCATGTTCCGCCGCTACCTGGCGAAGCTGCGCTTCGAGCTCGACTTCTGGTCCCGGTTCCGCTCGGACGGGGGGACGCCCGACGGGTACGCGGAGCGCCTCACGGAGCTCACCGGGTTCGTCTACCGCGCCGACCGCTACCTCGCCGACATGGACGCCGGCTTCTACTCCGCCGACTACCTGCGTGCCTGGATCCGGTCGGCGCAGCTCCGCGCGCACCTGCGCGCGAGCGTGGGCGACGACTGGTGGCGGCGCCGCGAGACGGGCGAGCTGCTTCGCGGGCTCTTCCGCGAGGCCCTGCGGCCGTCGAGCGAGGACCTCGCAGCGCGGATCGGCTACGACGCGCTCGACACCGGCCCCCTCCTGGCCGAGCAGGCAGGACGGGGCGAGCTGCGCTAGCCGGCGCTCGCGGCGCCTTCCGGGCGGGGCGGACGCGGCCCGAGCAGCGCTCCCGCGGCGAGGAGGACGAACGCGGGCACGACCGGAACGGCGTAGTGCGGAACGGCCGCGATGGCGAGGGCGTTGACCGCGATCACGGCGAGCCCCGCGAGCGCCGGCGCGGCCAGCGCCAGGGCGCGCGTCGGCCGCCGCCAGGCGAGCACGACGAGACCCAGCGCCAGCCACAGGAGCGGCGGGGGGAACCAGCGGGAGGCCTGGTTGAGGCGGTGCGCGAGCGTCGCGCTGCCCGCGCGGTCCGGAAAGGCTGCCGTCAGCTCACCGATCCGGCGGTGCAGCTCCCGGTAACGGCGCTCGTCCTCGGGCCGGTCGAAGACGAGGTGGTGCTCGCTGGGCGAGGTCCAGACGGTGCGGATGCTGCCGTCGGGCGTCGTCGGCCCGCCCTCGTGCGGCGCCGGGATGCGCTCGCCCTCGCTCGGCTTCGGCAGGCGGCGCCCCTCGACCACGATGGTCGCTCCGGCGTCGCCGGGCGAGCCCGGAGCGACCTCCTCGCCGCCAGCAGGATCGGCAACCCCGGCGCGGTACACGGCAAGCCGCAGCTGGTCGAGGATCGTCCGGAGCACGCCGCGCACGTAGCGCCCCGGGTGCGCGCGCACCGCCTCGAGCCCGACGTCGCGCAGAATGCGCTCGTCGCTCTCCCAGCCCCACAGGCGCGTCGCGAGGGCGCCCAGGTCCTCCTTCATACGCGGGCTCGGGTCGGCGAAGAAGTCCTCGGGCCCGATGCCGTACGAGCGGTACGGCTCCTCGAGCAGGAGCTCGCGCCGAACCGCTTCCGCCAGCCGGCGCGAGGCCGGGCCGTTCTCCGCGCGCACGATCCTCTCCGTCAGGAACACGCGCTCGAACGGGAGCCGCGAGTTTCCTCCCCTGGCGATCGTGTAGTCGCCGAAGCGCACGCCGTTGTGGACCGTCCACGCCCCGAGCACGACCGCCCCGGCGGCCACGAACGACGCGGCCGCGACGAGCCGAGCGCGCCACGGCAGGGCGGCCGCGAGCGCGAGCGCCCCGAGCACGAGCAGCGCCTGGTTTCCCGGGCGGACGAGCACGAGCAGCCCGACGCCGGCGCCCGCGAGCGCGTAGCCCGCAGCGCTCGGCGCATGCAGGACGCGTACGAGAAGGAGCGCCCAGCCGGCGAACGCGACCGCGAAGACGGCGTCCGAGGCGAGCTCGTGGAGGAGGATGCCGTAGCCGGGGTAGAGCCACAGCACGACGACCGTCAGCAGCGCAGCGGCCCCACCGTAGAGGCGCGCGGCCAGGAACCAGCAGGTGACCGCGGCCGCGTACAGGAGCGACATCCCGACCTCGGCGAGCGCGCCTCCGAGCGGGTCGAGGAGGGCTCCCACGACCAGCGGCGCGACCGGCGTCCGTCCCAGCACGTACCCGAGGTCGACCGGGTCGGACTGGAAGAGCTCGACGTACGCCCCGGCGTACGTCCCGAAGTCACGGCCGCCGGCGAGCGGGATGATCGCCGCCTGCACCCACCAGACCGCCACCGACACGCCGAGGACGGCCCACGGCGCCCAGCCCGCCTCGGCCGCCGCCGCGGCCTTCTCCAGCAGCCGGAGGGCACTGCGAGCCCGTCGGGAGGCGAGCGGCGTGCGAGCGTCCGGCACGGAAAGGTCCCTCAACGCGCGGCGCAGCCGGGCGGTCCAGCTCGTCGACGATGCGCCCGGCATGATTCGAACATGCGACCTCAGCCTCCGCAGGGCTGCGCTCTATCCCCTGAGCTACGGGCGCGCGCCCGCCGAGTGTAGCGGGCGCGCCGCGGAGCCTCCCACCTCGAGCACCGCATCCTCGGGCACCTCCGCGCGGACGTAGGCGAGCACCACGACGCGGTCGCCGTCGCGAGCCGCGCTCGTCACCCGCCCGACCGGCTTGCCCTCGTGGGCGAGCGGCGCGTCGTACGGGGGCAGCTCCTCGCCCTCGACCTCGAGAACCCGCAGGGAGCGGTTCACGCGGCCGCGATAGTGCTGCCGCGCGACGGGCTCCTGTCCCGGGTAGCAGCCCTTGCCGAAGTCGATCGCCCGGCGGTCGAGACCCGCCTCGGCCGGGAGGACGCGGTCGTCGATCTCGCGCCCGAAGCGCGGCGTTCCGGCCCGGATGCGCATGACCTCGAGCTCGTCGTCGCCCACGGTCGGCTCCACGTCCTCGTCCAGCACCTCGACCGCCGGCACGCCGTAGTCGCGGTTCGGGATTCCCTCCACCCCGCCGAAGACCACCGTGGAGGAGTGCCGCTCGGGCTCGATCGTGCACCGGGACGCGAAGCGGGAGCGCAGGAGCGTCGCGCGCAGCCGCTCGCCGAGCCCGGGCTCCGTAAGCAGGAGGAAGTCGTCGGCGGCCCGGCGGTAGACGGTGAGCGGGGCGACGACGCGCGCCTTGGGGGTGAGGAGGAGCGCCTCGCAGGCCTCGCCCGGGGCGAGCGCCTCGACGTCGTTCGAGAGCATGGCCTGCAGGTACGGCGCGGCATCCGGCCCGCGCACGGCGACGAAGTCCCGCGGGCGGCGCGCTGCCCGTAACGCCGTAACGTTCATCGGAACTAGTGTAGGAGCCGTGTTCAGGAGCAAGGCCGAGCGGAAGGTGATCGAGGCGGGGGACGACCCCGCCCGCCTGCCTCCGGGCCAGTACCTGACCGAGAAGTGGCCTGTCCTCCACGCCGGCGCCGTGCCCGACACGGACCTCGCCACCTGGGACTTCGCGGTGTGGGGCGAGGTGGAGAACCCGCTCCGCCTGAGCTGGGACGAGTTCGAGCGGCTGCCGCGGACGACGGTGACGGAGGACATCCACTGCGTCACGCGCTGGAGCCGCTTCGACGTGACCTTCGAGGGCGTGCACTGGAGCGCGCTCGAGGAGCTCGCCCGCCCACGGCCGTCCGCCCGCTTCGTGGTCGCGCACGCCGAGCAGGGCTACACGGCGAACGTGCCGCTCGAGTTCCTGCGCCATCCGCTCTCGCTGCTGGCCACGCACGCGGACGGCGAGCCGCTCGCGCCCGAGCACGGGTGGCCGCTGCGCCTCGTCATCCACGGCAAGTACTTCTGGAAGAGCGCCAAGTGGCTGCGCGGCCTGGAGCTGAGCGCGAGCGACCGGCCGGGCTTCTGGGAGCGCTACGGCTACTCGAACGACGCGGATCCGTTCCGCGAGGAACGCTACGGGTTCTGAATTCCCCCTCTTGGGGGACGACCGTCGGCGCGCGAGCGCCGAAAACATGAGCACCCCATCCTCCCCCAGTTCTTCCCCCTCCGAGCGGCCGCAATAGCGGCCGCTCCGTTGTGCGGCCGTTGACAGCTGCCCGCCGCGAGCCGACACTCTGGTCGAGGGGCAACCGGTCATCGCCGAGGAACAGGAGGAGCACGCATGCGCAAGGCGCTCACGCTGACGGCGCTCGCCGTCGCCGCCGTCGCGATCGTGGGCACGGCGCTCGCGAACCACAGCTGGGGGAGCTACCACTGGACACGTACGTCGAGCGAGGTCACGCTCGCCGTGGGCGACAACGTCTCGTCGTCGTGGGACTCGTACCTGAACGGGGCGATCGCCGATTGGAACCCCTCCACGGTCGTGGAGCTCAGCAAGGTCAGCGGGGGAACGAGCCCGTCCAGCTGCCAGCCCACCGCCGGCCGCATCGAGGCCTGCAACGCCGCCTACGGGAACACGGGCTGGCTCGGGATCGCGCAGATCTGGGTGTCCGGCGGCCACATCACCCAGGCCACCACCAAGGTGAACGACACCTACTTCGCCACGGCGACGTACAACACGCCCGCCTGGCGCGCCCTCGTCATGTGCCAGGAGCTCGCGCACGACTTCGGGCTCGACCACCAGGACGAGAACTTCTCGAACGCGAACCTCGGCTCGTGCATGGACTACACGAACGACCCCGACGGCGGGGCCGGTGGTGCGAGCTCGAGCGACCCGTCCAACGAGCACCCGAACGCGCACGACTTCGAGCAGCTGCTCGCGATCTACTCCCACACGGACGGCTCCGGCGGGGGCGGCAAGCCGTGCCGCGGGAAGAAGTGCCCGAACGCCCACGAGAACGCACCGCCGCTCGCGCAGGCGAGCAGGGCGAACGGCTCGGTGTACGTGGACGACCTGCCGAACGGCGGGCGGCGGGTCACGCACGTGTTCTGGACGCCTTTCGGCGAGTAGCGCCGCGACCCCCGCGAAACGGCGAAGGGCCGGCGCGAGCCGGCCCTTCGCGGTGGGGGAGGGGAGTGGACTAGAAGTCCATGCCGCCGCCCGGCATGCCGGCCGGCGCCTTCTCCTTCTCGGGCATCTCCGCGACGACGGCCTCGGTCGTGAGGATGTTCTTCGCGATCGAGGCGGCGTTCTGGAGCGCCGAGCGGGTGACCATGGTCGGGTCGATGATCCCGGCCTTGACCAGGTCCTCGATCTCGCCCGTCTCGACGTTCAGGCCCTCGCCCTTCTTCGCGCCGCGGACCTTGTCCACGACCACGGAGCCCTCGAGCCCCGCGTTCGAGGCGAGCTGGCGGAGCGGCTCCTCGAGCGCGCGGACGATGATCTGCGCGCCGGTCCGCTCGTCGCCCTCGAGAGCGTCGACGGTCGGCTTGACCGCGTCCGCCGCGTTCAAGAGCGCGACGCCGCCGCCCGGGACGATGCCCTCCTCGAGCGCCGCGCGGGTGGCCTGCAGGGCGTCCTCGACGCGGTGCTTCTTCTCCTTCATCTCCGTCTCGGTGGCCGCGCCGACCTTGACCACGGCGACGCCGCCGGAGAGCTTCGCGAGCCGCTCCTGCAGCTTCTCCCGATCGAAGTCCGAGTCGGTCGACTCGATCTCCTGCTTGAGCTGCTTGATGCGGCCCTTGATCGCCTCCGAGTCGCCGGCGCCGTCGATGATCGTGGTCGAGTCCTTGTCCACGACCACCTTGCGGGCGCGCCCGAGCTGCGAGAGCTTCGTGTTCTCGAGCTTCAGGCCCATCTCCTCGGTGATGACCTCGCCGCCCGTGAGGATGGCGATGTCCTCGAGCATCCGCTTGCGGCGGTCGCCGAAGCCGGGGGCCTTCACGGCCACGGCCGTGAACGTGCCGCGCAGCTTGTTGACGACGATGGTGGCGAGCGACTCGCCCTCGACGTCCTCGGCCACGATGAGCAGCGGCTTCCCGGCCTGGATCACCTGCTCGAGCACCGGCAGCAGGTCCTTGACCGCGCCGATCTTCTGGTTCGCGATCAGGATGTACGGCTCCTCGAGCACGGCCTCCATGCGCTCGGGGTCGGTGATCATGTACGGCGACAGGTAGCCCTTGTCGAACTGCATGCCCTCGGTGAACTCGAGGTCGAGCCCGAACGTCTGGCCCTCCTCGACGTTCACGACGCCGTCCTTGCCGACCTTCTCGATCGCGTCGGCGATGACGTCGCCGATCTCCCGCTCGCGCGAGGAGATGGTGGCGACCCGGGCGATGTCCTCCTTGCCCGAGACTTCGGTGGACTGCTCCTTGAGGTTCTCGACGACCGCCTCGACCGCCTTCTCGATGCCCCGCTTGAGGGCCATCGGGTTCGCGCCCGCGGCGACGTTCTTCAGACCCTCGCGGACGATCGCCTGCGCGAGGACGGTCGCCGTCGTGGTGCCGTCGCCCGCGACGTCGTTGGTCGCAGTCGCGACCTCGCGCACGAGCTGCGCGCCCTGGTTCTCGAACGGGTCCTCGACCTCGATCTCACGGGCGATGGTGACGCCGTCGTTCGTGATCGTGGGCGCCCCGAACTTCTTGTCCAGGACGACGTAGCGCCCCTTCGGGCCAAGGGTGACCTTGACCGCGTCCGCGAGGATGTTCACGCCCCGCTCGAGCGAGCGGCGCGCGTCCTCGTTGAACTTCAGCTCCTTGTGAGCCATCTTCGCTTCGTCCTCCTCGCTTCCTCAGACGGCAGCGCGGTCGCCGACGACCTTCGCCAGGACGTCGGACTCCCGCAGGATCAGGACCTCGTCGGAGCCGAGCTTGACCTCGGTCCCGCCGTACTTCGAGAAGATGATCTCGTCGCCGACCTCGATGTCCATCTTGATGTACTCCCCGTCCTCGTCGCGAGGCCCGGGGCCTACGGCGAGGACGCGGCCGCGCTGCGGCTTCTCCTTCGCCGTGTCGGGCAGCACGATGCCGCTGACCGTGACTTCCTCTTCCTCGAGGACCTCCACGATCAGGCGGTCACCCAGAGGCTGCAGATCCATGCGACAGACCTCCTCGTTCCCTGAGTTTGTGACACGTCTGGCACTCGTCCATTCCGAGTGCCAGGGGAACCATAGCAGCCTGACGCCCGTTCGCCAAGCGGAATTTAGTGTGACAGACTCAGATCTCATGAAAGGCGTGCCGCGAGGTGTCACAAAGTCGTGAGTCGGCGCGAGCTCTCCGCGGGCCTCGTCCTCGTGCGGCGGATGCGCGGACGCTGGTGGCTCGCCGCCGTCCGCCCGCGCGGCAAGTCCGAGGGGACGTGGGCGCTGCCCAAGGGCCTGGTGGGGCGCGGCGAGTCGCCCGCCCAGGCCGCGCTCCGGGAGGGGTACGAGGAGACGGGGGTCGCGGCGCGCCTCGGGCCGAAGCTCGGCGACGTGCGCTACGTCTACACCTGGCGGGGGGAGCGCGTCTTCAAGGTGGTCACCTTCTTCCTGGCCCACGCGCGCCGCGGCCGCATCGGCGATCTGCCCCCGGGGATGGAGCGCGAGGTCGTCGACGCGCGCTGGCTCCCCCTCGACCACGCGCCCCGGCTGCTCGCCTACCGCGGCGAGCGCGAGATGGCCGAGCGGGCCGCCGCCGCCCTCGCCGCCCAGCCCGGCCCTGCCACCCTGGACGCCGTATGATTCCGCGGCCGCCGTGCCGAGCTACGCGCTGAACTTCTACAACCCCGCGGTCGCAGACCAGCTCCGGTCGGGCCGTAAGACGGCGACCATCCGCCTCGGCGACAAGTCGGTCAAGTACCGCAAGGGGATGATCGTCACCGTCCTCTGCGGCGCCCGCTTCGGACAGCGCGAGCGCGTGTTCGACGCCGTCGTGGACAAGGTCGAGGTGAAGCGGCTCGGGGACCTCTCTCCGCGCGAGATCGAGCACGACAACCCCGAGATCCGGCGCGTGGACGAGATGGCCCGCTTCCTCAGCCAGCTCTACAACCGCGACGTGACCGAGGACGACATCGTCACGGTTATCCGCTTCAGCCAGATCGTGTAGCCGCGGCCGGAATCCGCCGAGCAGGTTGCGGCCGCGGCGGAACCCTGAAGCGAGCCGCTTCGCGGCTGCTGATCGTGCCGGTCGTCCGGTGCCGCCTACTTCCCCGGGCGGCGGATGGTCGTCCCGAAGAGCTCGCGAGGACGCAGCTCGGCGCCGCACTCCTCGCACTCGACCGCGAAGGCGGAGGCGATCGGCGCCGAGCAGGCCGGGCAGCGCTGCCGCAGCGGGCCTCCGCACTGCGGGCAGGCGGCCGGCAGCTCGCTCTCGCCCTCGAGGAAGTAGCGCAGCGTATGGCCGCACTCCAGGCAGAACGCCACCCAGTCGCCGAGCGTCTTGCGACGCTCCTCCTGGATCCAGTTCCGGCGCGGGCGGGCCACGGCGCAACGGTAGCGCCGCCCCGGGTCGGGGTCCTGCCGAGCGGATAGAGTGCCCTCGACCAGCCGGACGACGGGAGACGCCGCATGGCCGTACGCGAAGCCGAGCCCGTAGGCTCGCTCCAGGAGGTGAAAGAGGCAGGTCTCGATCGCGAGGACCTGCTCGCCATCTACCGCCACCTGCTCATCACCCGCGGCATCGAGGAGCGCGGGCACATCCT